>JBFIJN010000480.1:0-6833 GCA_041600735.1 Nannocystaceae bacterium | reverse complement strand
TCGACGAAGAGCTGGAGCTCGAGCTCCACGGCGGCCCACGCTTCGCTGGCGTAGACCACCCCGGTGGCCGCGAACGCATCGCGAGCCTGCGCGATGGTCTCGGGATTCCACGCCTCGGCGAGGCGCGCCTCGACGCCCTCGCACCAGGGCTCGACGGCGGGGCTGGACTCGGGGCGCGTGACCGCGAAGCCCACGGCGGCCAGCAGCAGCACCGCGCCAACGCCGACGCGCAGGCGCGGCCACGTGGTGGGGCGCAGCCCGTCGAGCACGGCGCGCATCGTAGGCCGACGCGAGTCCTCGCGTAGCCCCTCGCTCACCACCCTGCGTACGCGTCGCGGCAGCGCGGGCGGGGTGGAGGCCTCGGTCTCGTCGCCGGGTGCGTGGCCCCACAACGCATGGAACGCGACGGTGCAGAACGCGATGCGATCGTCGACCTCGCGGGGGGCCGAGCCGAGCTGCGGGGAGGAGCGCACGAAGTCGATCACCCGTACCTGGCCGTCGTCGCCCACGACCACCGCCTCGGGCCCGAAGCGGCCGTGGACGAGGCCCGCCGCGTGGGCCGCGGCGAGGCCCTCACCGGCCGCGCGCAGCACCTCGAGCACGCGCGCCCACGCAGGCCGCTCGCGCGCGATCCAGGCCTCGAGCGTGCAGCCCTCCACGAAGTCCATCGCCGCGAACAGGCGGCCCTCCACCGTGCCCACGTCGTGCACGCGCACCACGTGCGAGTGCACCAGCCCCGCGAGCACGCGCGCTCGCTCGCGGCGGCGGGCTTGCTCGCTCGCGGACGCGACTGGAAACAGCTTGAGTCCCACCTTGCGATCGAGCTCGGGGTCGTAGGCCACCAACGTGCGCTCGCCGGCCGAGCCGGTGAGCTCGTCGAGGACCACGTAGCGGCCGAACCTCGGGGCGGGATCGGACATGCGCTCGTCGGTGTCGCACGCTCGGCGGCGAGCGCCAAGCCACCGCTTGCGGGCTCGACCTCCGGCTCCTGCCCGTCACGTCCGAGGCTGCAATCATCATTCGTCGAGCCCGGCGTGTGGCTGCGCGGAACCTGCGCCGCGTGCGCGGCCCGCCTTGGCTCGCGAAACCAAGCCGCACAGCGGCGCCACCAAGCACTCGTGACCCCGCCCGTAGCTGTCTCCAGCCCGCTCGTGGCGAGCCTGGGCTCCGCGGGGGTGGGTCGCGTCGCGCTCGGCGGGCCGGTCTGCTACCCCCAACCGCGTCGCATGCCGCCCGAGCCGATCATCGAGGTGATCGACGTCCACCGCGAGTACCGGATGGGCGGTCAGACCGTCGCGGCCCTCGACGGGGTGGGCTTTCGCGTGCGACCGGGCGAGTTCCTGGCGATCGTGGGCAAGTCGGGCTCGGGCAAGACCACGCTGATGAACCTGCTCGGCTGCCTCGAACGACCCACCCGCGGGACCTATCGCCTCGGCGGGCAAGACGTCCAAGGCCTCTCCGACGACGCACTCTCGGGGCTGCGCAATCAACACATTGGCTTCGTGTTCCAGAGCTTCCAGCTACTCGAGCGCAGCACGGCGCTCAAGAACGTGGCGCTGCCGCTGGTGTACCGCGGGGTCCCGCGGGCGCGTCGGCGCGAGCGGGCGGCGGCGGCCCTCGAGCGCGTCGGCCTCGGGCATCGCCTCGGTCATCGCCCCAACCAGATGTCGGGCGGTGAGCGTCAGCGCGTGGCCATCGCGCGCGCGCTGGTGGGCTCGCCCACGCTGCTGCTGGCCGACGAGCCCACCGGCAACCTCGACTCGGCGACCGAGCGCGAGACCATGGCGCTGTTCTACGAGCTGCACGCGGCGGGCAACACGATCGTGTTGGTCACGCACGAGCCCTCGATCGCGCAGCAGTGCCCGCGGGCGATCCGCCTGGCCGATGGCCGGGTGGTGGGCGACGGTCCGGGCCGCGAGGTCGGGGCCGCACCCGGGGAGGGGCTGGATGCCTGAGCGCGCGGGCCTCCTCGGGGCGGCGATGGTCGCGGGGCTGCTCGGGGCATGCGATCCCGCGGGCGGCTCGGCGGGGCTCGGCTCGATGGGGGCGCGGAAGGGGATGGTCGCGCCGCTCGTGGTCAGCCGCGGCACGCTCGAGGAGCGGCTGCTGCTCACCGGCGAGCTCGAGGCCGATCGCTCCGAGGTGCTCGTGGCCCCGCGCACCCAAGGCTGGGGCATCGCGATCCGCTGGCTCGCCCAAGAGGGCGCGCTCGTGCGCAAGGGCGAGAAGGTGGTCGACCTCGACAACACAGCGGTGCTCGAGACGATCAGCGATCTCGATCTCGCGGTGAGCCAGGCGGACATCGATCTGTCGAGCCAGCAGGCCACCGCTGCGGTCGCGGCGGAGGACAAGCGCTTCGAGGTGGAGACCCAGCGCATCGCGCTGGCCAAGGCTCGTCTCGACGCGACCGTGTCACCCGAGCTCGTCTCGCGGCGCGAGTACCAGAAGTTTCAGCTCGCGGTCCGCACGGCCCAGACCGCGCTCGCCACCGCCGAGGACGATCTCCGCGCCGCCCAAGCGGCCGCGCGCCTCGAGCAGGAGGTCAAGCGCATCACGCTGGCCAAGGCCCATCGCGCGCTCGAGAGCGCGACCGAAGAGATCGACGCGCTCGTGCTCACCGCGCCGCGCGATGGGGTGGTGGTGGTGGGAGATCACCCGTGGGAGGGCCGCAAGCTCCAGATGGGCGACACGGTGTGGCCGGGCCTCACGGTGGCCAAGCTCCCCGATCTCGGCTCGATGGTGGTCGAGGCGGTGCTCAGCGACGTCGATGACGGTCGCGTGCGCCCCGGCATGACGGCGCGGTGCTTGGTCGATGCCTGGCCGGAGCGGCCGCTCGAGGCCCAGGTGCTGAGCGTGAGCCCGGTGGCCCGCGAGCCCGAGCATCAGTCGATGCGGCGCTTCTTCTCGGTGGTGCTCACCCTGCCTGCCGTGGGCCTCGAAGACCTGCGCCCCGGCCTCTCGGTCAAGGCCGACGTGCTCGTCGCCCGCCACGAGGACGCGCTGTTGGCCCCCCGCGCCGCGCTCGACACCAGCACCGAGCCCGCGCGCGCGTGGCTGCGCTCGGGCGAGGCGGTCGACGTGGAGCTCGGCGCCTGCGATGCGCAGCGCTGCGTGGTGCTGGCGGGTCTCTCCGAGGGCGATGCGCTCGGTCGCGGGCCTGCCGCGGAGGTCGCGGGATGAGGGCCTCTCGCTTCATGCTGGTGCTGGCGTGCGCCGTGGCCTCGGCGTGCGGTGCCGAGGGTCAGGTCGCGCGGTGGGCCACGGTGGAGCGCGGCGTGCTCATCGTCGATGTCGACGTGAGCGGCACGCTGCGCGCGGTCGACTCGAGCGCGATCAGCCCGCCGGGGCTGCCCGGGGTGTGGAACTACAAGATCGCCATGATGGCCCCCGAGGGCGAAGAGGTCAGCGAGGGCCAGCCGATCCTCGCGTTCGACACCACGGATCTCGACCGGCGGCTCGAGGCCAAGACCAGCGAGCGCGACTCGGCCGACAAGCAGCTCGAGATGAAGCGCTCCGCGGCCCAGGTGGCCGCGCACGACGCTCGGCTCGCGCTGGCCGAGGCCCAGGCCGAGCGGCGCAAGGCCGAGCTCAAGGCCGAGGCCCCGCCCGGGCTGACCGCGGTGATCGAGCTCGACAAGGCCCGCCTCGACCTCGAGCTGGCCGCGGCCAAGGTGGCCCACCTGCAGCGCAAGGGCGAGTCGTCGCAGCGCAGCCAGAGCGCAGAGATCGAGCGCTGGCGCAGCCAGCGAGACCGCGCCGAGGGGCGCGTCACCGAGATCACCGCCTCCATCGCACAGATGACCGTGAGCTCGCCGCGCGCGGGCACGGTGATCTACGACACGAACTGGCAGGGCGAGAAGAAGAAGGTCGGCGACACCACGTGGCGAGGCGACACCGTGATGCAGGTGGCCTCGCTCGCCCAGATGGAGGCCGAGGGCGAGGTCGACGAGGTCGATGTCAGTCGCGTCGCAGTGGGACAAGCGGTGTCGCTGCGGCTCGATGCGCAGGCCGACCTCGAGCTGCGCGGCAGCATCCGCGAGATCTCGCGCACGGTGCAGCGACAGTCGCCCGACAACCCGCTGAAGGTCGCGCGCCTGAAGATCGCGCTCGAGCCCCGCGAGGGCGCCCGGCTGCGCCCGGGCATGCGCTTTCGCGGCAACGTGGAGACCGCTCGCATCGAGGGCGTGCTGCTCGTGCCGCTCGACGCGATCGTAGCCACCCCCGAGGGACCGGTGGCCCATCGCCGCACGCGCGGCGGGTTCGAGGCAGTGCCGGTGATCCTTGGGCGCCGCAATGCCGAGCGGGTGGAGGTGACCGAGGGCCTCGAAGAAGGCGACGAGATCGACGCGGAGCCGCGCGTCATGGACCTGGGGGCGGTGCAATGAGAATGAGGCGCACGCTCGCGCTGGCGCTGATGCTCGCGGTGGGTGCGCTCGGCTGCGGCCCCGGCGTCGAGCCGCTGGCGCAGGTGCCCACGCTCGAGGTCACCCGCAGCGAGGCATTCGTGCGCCGCGTGACGGCAGAGGGCTACCTGCGCGCGGTCGAGGCCACGCCGCTCAACGCCCCCGAGGACTCGCAGCGACCCATGAAGATCGCGTGGGTGGCCGTCGACGGGAGCCAGGTGCACGCGGGCGACGTGGTGGTCCGCTTCGACGCGACCGAGATGGAGCGCGAGCTCGCCAACAGTCGCGACGAAGTGACCGCCGCCGAGCGGCAGATCGAGCGCGAGCGCACGCTGGGGGCGTCCACGGGGCGCCGTCGCGATCGCACCGCCGAGCTCGCGGGGGTCGAGCTCGAGGCGGCCCGGACCCAGCAGATCGACGACGAGCGCATCCTGTCCCGCAACGAGATCATCGAGTCTCGCGTGGATGCCGAGCTGGCCGCGGCCAAGGCCGACCACGCGCGCCAGGTCAAGCGGGTCGAGGCCGCGGTGTCGCACAGCCAGCGCGAGGTCCACGACATCGCGCGCCGCCAGGCGCAGAGCGGGGTCGATCGCGCGACGCAGGGGCTCGCGCGCCTCGAGATCACGGCCCCGCAAGATGGCCTGCTGGTGCTCGAGCGCGACTGGAAGGGCAACCCGCTGCGCGTGGGCGACACGATCTGGCCCTCGCAGAAGGTGGCCGAGATTCCCCGTGTGACCGCGATGGAGGCCGAGCTGTTCGTGCTCGAGGCCGACGCGGGCGATCTCGTGGTCGGGCTGCCCGCCGAGCTCGTGATCGAGGCCCACCCCGAGCGCGTGTACGCGGCCACGCTCGCCCGCGTCGACACGCTGGCCAAGCCGCGCCACCAGGAGGTGCCCGTGCAGTACTTCGCGGTCACGCTCGCGCTGCCGCAGACGGACACCAACACCATGAAGGTGGGGCAGCGAGTGCGGGCCACGATCATCCTCGAGCAGGGTGAGGCGATCGTGGTGCCGCGCCAGGCGGTGTTCGAACGCGACGGTCGCATGTTCGTGCACCGCGAGGACGGTGATCGCTTCGAGGAGGCGCAGGTCGAGCTCGGCTCCTCGAGCGCCGGCCGGGTGGTGATCACCGCGGGCTTGCAGGCGGGTGATCGCATCGCGCTGCGCGATCCCACCGCGCCGGCGAAGCCCGTTGCGGCCGCGCCCGAGGCTCCCGGCAGCGCCGTCGATGCGGCCAAGGGAGGCGCCACGCCATGATGCGCACCACCGACGCGCTGTGGGCCGCGCTCGAGAGCCTCGCCGAGCACAAGCTGCGCTCGGGGTTGACCATGCTGGGGATCATGTTCGGCGTGGGCGCGGTGATCTCCATGCTCTCCATCGGCGCCGGTGCGGAGGAGAGCGCGCTCGCGCTCATCGATCGCATGGGCGTGCGCAACGTCGTCGTGCGCGCCAAGACCTTCGAGGCCGACGAGCTCAAGGAGCTGCGCAAGAAGTCGATCGGGGTCTCGCGTCGCGACGTCGCGGCGCTCGTCGAGGCCGTGCCCGAGGCCGAGATCGTGGCGCCACGGCTCGAGCTCGAGCCCTACAAGGTGCTCTCGGCTGCGGGCAAGAGCGAGTCGAGCGTGTACGGGGTCTCGCAGCTCCACGCCGGGCTCGTCGCGCTGCCGCTGGCGCAGGGGCGCTTCTTCGATGCGCTCGACGAGCGCGACCACGCGCAGGTGTGCGTGATCGGCTCGGCCACCCGTCGCGACCTGTTCGGCAGCGAGGCCGCGGTGGGCCAGCACCTCAAGGTGAACGACGTGTGGCTCGAGGTCGTTGGCGTGCTCGCGCCCGAGGGCACCGAGGGCTCCACCGTCGAGGGCGTGGCCGTGGCCTCGAGCGCGCGCGAGATCTACCTGCCGTTCACCACGGCGCTGCGCAAATTCGAACGCGACCCGCTGCAATCGCCGCTCTCCGAGATCGTCGTGCGCGTGCGAGACGACGCCACCCCGGGCGCGGTCGCGACCACCATCGACGGCCTGTTGCAGCGCCTGCACGGCGGGGTGCGCGACTACGAGGTGATCGTACCCGAGGCCCTGCTCGCGCAGAGTCGCGAGACCCAGCGGCTGTTCAACATCGTGATGGGGGCGATCGCCGGGATCTCGTTGCTCGTGGGCGGCATCGGCATCATGAACATCATGCTCGCCTCGGTGCTCGAGCAGACCCGCGCGATCGGAGTGCGGCGCGCCGTGGGAGCCCGCCGTCGCGACATCCGCTTCCAGTTCCTCGTCACCGCGTTCGCGCTCTCGCTGCTCGGCGGGGTGGCCGGCGTGATCCTCGGGATCGGCATCGCCGAGATCGTCGCCGCCTATGCCGGCTGGCCCACCGTGGTCACCGCTTCGTCGATCTTGCTGTCGACGGGGGTCTCGGTGACGGTAGGCCTGGTCTCGGG
>JBFIJN010000479.1:0-6837 GCA_041600735.1 Nannocystaceae bacterium | reverse complement strand
CGCCTTTCTTCCTCTTTACTCGGCCGCCGGCATGGCTTCGTTGGGACGGCCGGGCACCTGCCCGGTCTCCATGTCGACCTCGAGCATCTCGACGTTCAGGCACAGCGCCTGCAGCTCCTTGAGGAGCACGTTGAACGACTCGGGGAGTCCGGGCTGCATGGTGGGCTGGCCCTTCACGATCGACTCGTACATCCGCATGCGACCCACCACGTCGTCGGACTTCACGGTGAGCAGCTCCTGGAGCGCGTACGCGGCCCCGTAGGCCTCGAGCGCCCACACTTCCATCTCGCCCAGGCGCTGACCGCCGAACTGGGCCTTGCCGCCGAGCGGCTGCTGGGTGACCAGCGAGTAGGGGCCGATCGAGCGCGCGTGGATCTTGTCGTCCACCAAGTGGTGGAGCTTCAGCATGTACATGATGCCGACGGTGACGTTCTCCTCGAACGCCTCGCCGGTGCGGCCGTCGAACAAGATCGCCTGGCCCGAGTCGGGCAGGCCCGCCTTGAGCAGCGTGCCCTTGACCTCGGTCTCGAGCGCGCCGTCGAACACCGGCGTGGCCATGTGGACGCCGCGCCGCAGCTTGTCGGCAAAGCGCACCACGTCGTCGTCGGCCAGCGAGGCGACGAAGCGATCGGCCTCGGGGTTGTCGTAGATCTTCGACAGCTGCGAGCGCAGCACGTCGGAGCTGTACTTGGTCTGCATGTAGCGGTCGATCTGGTTGCCCAGCTCCTTGGCCGCCCAGCCCAAGTGCACCTCGAGGATCTGCCCGATGTTCATGCGCGAGGGCACGCCCAGCGGGTTGAGCACGATGTCGACCGGGGTGCCGTCCTCGAGGTACGGCAGGTCCTCCATGGGGAGGATCCGCGAGATCACGCCCTTGTTGCCGTGGCGGCCGGCCATCTTGTCGCCGACCTGCATCTTGCGCTTGATCGACACGTAGACCTTGACCATCTTGATGACGCCGGGCGGCAGCTCGTCGCCCTTGGTCAGCTTCGCGATCTTCTCGCGATAGATGGTCTCGATCTCGTCGATGTCCTTCTCGAGGCGGCGCGCGAGCGCCTCCACGAGCTCGGTGTCCTCACCAGCGGTCAGCGAGAACTGCCCCCAGTACTTGCGGGGCACCGGCACCAGCATCTCCTCGTCGAGCTCGACGCCGGCATCGATCAGCACGTTGCCGTCGTCGTCGACGAGCTTGGCCGCGGTGGTCTTGCCCTTGAGGATCTCGCGGATGCGGTTGTGGTAGCCGTCGGAGACGATGTTGACGTTGTCGCGATAGTCGGTGTTGAGCTTCTCGCGCTCGGCGTCTTCGATCTGCTGCGCGCGGGAGTCCTTCTCGACGCCCTTGCGAGCAAACACGCGCGCGTCGATCACGATGCCCGACACGCCCGGCGGCAGCCGCAGCGAGGTGTCGCGCACGTCGCCGGCCTTCTCGCCGAAGATCGCCCGCAGCAGCTTCTCCTCGGGCGACAGCTGGGTCTCGCCCTTGGGCGTGATCTTGCCGACCAGGATGTCGCCCGGGCCGACCTCGGCCCCCACGCACACGATGCCGGCCTCGTCGAGGTTGCGCAGGGCTTCCTCGCCGACGTTCGGGATGTCGCGCGTGATCTCTTCCTTGCCCAGCTTGGTGTCGCGGGCGACGCACTCGAACTCCTCGATGTGGATCGAGGTGTACGTGTCCTCGCGGACCAGCCGCTCCGACACGAGGATCGAGTCCTCGAAGTTGTAGCCCTGCCACGGCATGAACGCGACGAGCACGTTCTGCCCGAGCGCGAGCTCGCCGCGCTCGGTGGCCGAGCCATCGGCGATCACGTCGCCCGCCTTCACCCGGTCGCCCACGCGGACGATCGGCTTCTGGTTGAGCGCGGTGTTCTGGTTGCTGCGCTGGAACTTGACCAGGTTGTAGATGTCGGGCTTGGCCCCCAGGATCGAGCGGCTCTGATCGCGGCCGGCCACCGGCTTGACCACGATGCGGCTACCGTCGACCTGCTCGACCACGCCGTCGCGCTCGGCCACCACGGTGGTACCCGAGTCCCGCGCCACGTGCGCCTCCATGCCGGTACCGACCAGCGGCGCGTCGGGCCGCAGGCACGGCACGGCCTGGCGCTGCATGTTGGAGCCCATCAGCGCGCGGTTGGCATCGTCGTGCTCGAGGAACGGCACGAGCGAGGCGGCCACCGACACCAGCTGGTTGGGCGACACGTCCATCAGCGTCACCTCTTGCGGCGACACGAGCACGAAGTCCTCGTTGTAGCGGCAGTGCACCTGATCGGCGAGCAGCTTGCCGGCGTCGTCGCAGCGGGCGTTGGCCTGCGCGATGTAGTGCCCCATCTCCTGGAGCGCGCTGTAGTAGGCCACGTCGACCGAGGCCACGCCGCCGTCCACCGAGCGATACGGGGTCTCGATGAACCCGAACTCGTTGATGCGCGCGTAGGTCGAGAGCGACGCGATGAGACCGATGTTCGGACCTTCTGGGGTCTCGATCGGGCAGATGCGGCCGTAGTGCGTGGAGTGGACGTCGCGCACCTCGAAGCCGGCGCGCTCACGCGTGAGACCGCCAGGCCCGAGCGCCGAGAGGCGACGCTTGTGCGTGACCTCGGAGAGCGGGTTGGTCTGGTCCATGAACTGCGACAGCTGGGAGGACGCGAAGTACTCCTTGACCACCGCCGAGACCGGCTTGGCGTTGATGAGGTCGGCGGGCATGAGCGCGTCCATCTCCTGGGACATGCTCATGCGCTCCTTGATCGCGCGCTCCATGCGGACCAGACCGATGCGGTACTGGTTCTCCATGAGCTCGCCCACCGCGCGCACGCGGCGGTTGCCGAGGTGGTCGATGTCGTCGATCTGGCCGCGACCGTTGCGGAGCTCGATCAAGTACTTGACCGTCTCCATGATGTCGCGCTTGGTGAGGATCTGCGTGTCGAGCGACTCGTCGAGCTCGAACTTGTGGTTGAGCTTGAGGCGGCCCACCGTCGACAGATCGTAGCGATCGGCGCGGAAGAACAGCGACTCGAACAGGTTGCGCGCCGTGTCGAGCGTGGGCGGATCGCCGGGCCGCAGGCGCCGGTAGATCTCGAGGATGGCCTCCTCGGGCGAGGTGAGCTTGTCCTGGAGCAGCGTGTCGCGCAGGAACGGTCCGACGTTGAAGTCGTCGATGAACAGCACGCGGAACTTCTTGACGCCCGCGTCGATGAGCCGCTGAACGCTCTCCTCGTTGAGGTCCTCGTTGCAGTTGAGGAGCACCTCACCGGTGTTCTCGTCGATGATGTCCTCGGCCGCGAACTTGCCGACGAGCTCCTCGAGCTCCATCGGCAGGCGCTCGATGCCCGCGTTCTTCATCTTCTTGATGTGCGCGCGCGAGATCTTGCGCCCCTTCTTGACCAGCACGTGGTCGCTCTCGGGGTCCTTGATGTCGTGCGGGGCGCGCTGCTGGAGCAGCAGGTCGTAGTCGACCGAGCGGTACAGGCGCGCCTGGATCACGCCATCTTCGTCGGGCTCACCGTCCGAGATCGTGATCGTCTCCTTCTCGTAGAAGTAGTCGAGCAGCTCCTGGGTGGTGAAGCCGAGCGCGCGCAGCAGCACCGTCGCGTAGAGCTTGCGACGCCGATCGATGCGGACGTACAGCAGGTCCTTGTGGTCGAACTCGAAGTCGAGCCACGAGCCGCGGTACGGGATGACGCGCGCCGAGAACAGCTTCTTGCCCGAGGAGTGGGTCTTGCCGCGGTCGTGGTCGAAGAACACGCCCGGCGAGCGATGCAGCTGCGAGACCACCACACGCTCGGTGCCGTTGATGATGAACGTCCCGTGCTCGGTCATGAGCGGGATCTCGCCGAAGTAGACCTCCTGCTCCTTCACGTCGCGGATCGACTGGGTGCCGGTCTCGTCGTCGACGTCCCACACGACCAGGCGCACGACCACCTTGATGGGCGCTGCGAAGGTCATGCCGCGGGCGCGACACTCGTCCTCGTCGTACTTGGGGCGATCGAGCGAGTAGCTCACGAACTCGAGCGAGCTGGTCTCGCCAAAGTCCTTGATCGGGAATACGCTCTTGAAGACCGCCTGCAGCCCGATGTCGTCTCGCTCGTCGAGGGGGGTCTCGCGCTGGAGGAACTTGTCGTAGGACCGCTTCTGGATGTCGATGAGGTTCGGGACCTCGACGATCTTCTTGAGCTTCCCGAAGTTCTTACGGACCCTGAAGTTGTTCTGAATGACCGGTGGCATCGGGCGTTCCTCTGCGCGGGGTGAGCCGCCTGGCCCCGGGTGGTCCCCATTTGCAAGCGGCAATGGGTCGGGGCGGCGGCGAGTGCCCCAGTAGAATGGGGGCGCGGTCTAGGGGGCTGCGGGGGCGAGGCTGGCCCGGGATGCCAGCCACGGCAAGGGGCAACGGTCAAAGGCTCCACACGCCGCAAGCGCGCGGTTTTGGCCGGGGCCCGTCAACACAAGGCCGGCGGCGCCCGCAACGGGCACCGCCGGACCTCGGGGGGCGCCAAGGTCTAGCGGACCTCGACTTCGCCGCCAGCTTCGCGAAGCTTCTTGGCGATTTCCTCGGCCTCGTCCTTGCTCACGCCCTCTTTGACGTTGGCCGGCGCGCTCTCCACGAGGGTCTTGGCCTCCTTGAGGCCGAGACCCGGGATGAGCTCGCGGATCGTCTTGATGACGTTGATCTTCTTGTCGCCGAAGCCCTTGAGGTGGACGTCGAACTCGGTCTTCTCCTCGACCGGAGCAGCGGCGACAGCGGGGCCTGCGGCCATGGCGACGGGCGCCGCAGCGGAGACGCCCCACTTCTCCTCGAGCTCCTTCACGAGCGCGGCGATCTCCATCACGGGGAGGTTGCTGAGGAAGTCGATGACCTGATCTTTGGAAACGTTGGACATGTTGTCGATCTCTCGTTGTTCTTGGAAGTGAGGTGAAGGGAGCCGGCTCTGAGGCCACGATGGCCACGGTCGGCTCGACCGAGCGCCTAGGGCGCTCGTTTAGCTTCGGCGCATCGCCTAGGCCGCGTCCTTTTCCTTCTTGGCGTTGAGGAGGTACAGAAGGCTCTGCGCGGGCGCGTTGAGCACCCGAACCATCTGCGTCGCGGGCGTGTTGAGCAGGGCCAGGAACATGGACTTGAGCTCCCGTGGCCCCGGCATGTTGGCCAGCATCTCGACGCCTTGCACATCGAGCACGGTGCCGTCGGAGATGCCTCCTTTGACGCGGAAGTGCTCGTTGTCCTTGGCGAAGTCACGCGCCACCCGAGCCGGCGCGCCCGGATCTTCGTGGTGGAATGCGAGACCCGATACGCCCTTGAGGAGCACACGAATGGGCTCGTGCCCGGTGCCCTCGGTGGCGTAGCGAATGGTGGAGTTCTTGAAGACGCGGTAGTGGCAACCGGCTTCACGGAACTTGGTGCGCAGCTCGTTGGCGGCGGCCACCGTCAGTCCGGCGAATTCCACGAGCACCAAGGCAGTGGTGCCTTGGAGATCTTCGCGCAGCTTGGCAGACAGCTCGTGTTTTCTTGCGGTGTCCATGCGATGGACCTTCCCTTCGTTGGGTGCGGTAGGACCCTCGGCTGGCGAGGGGTTGATCGGGCGGAAGGGCCTACCGGAGGGGCTCGCGATGGAGACCGATCCTCGACGCCTTCCACTCTGGGCGGGCCACCCCGTGCTTCGGGGTGATTAGCGCTTGCTGCAGCAAGCGACCTGCTGTCTGGGAGTGGCGCTCGGCGCGAGCCGAGCAGCGGAACAAAATGGACGTGGGCACGTGATGGCGATGGTTCTCACCTCCTGAACGAGCAGCGCTCCGCGGCGGCCGCGGGGCTACCCCTCGACGAGTGCGGCGACCTCGTTGGTATCGAGGCGGACGCCGGGCCCCATGGTCGAGGACAGGGTCACGCTCTTGAAGTACTTGCCCTTGGCGGTGGAGGGCTTGAGGCGCTGGAGCGTCTCGAGCAGCGCCATCAGGTTCTCGCGCAGCTTGTCGCCGCCGAACGAGACCTTGCCGAGCGGTGCGTGCACGATGCCCGTCTTCTCGGTGCGAAAGTCGATGCGACCGGCCTTGAGCTCGCGCACGGCCTTGCCCACGTCCATCGTCACCGTGCCCACCTTGGGGTTCGGCATGAGGTTGCGGGGGCCGAGGACGCGACCAAGGCGACCGACCAAGCCCATCATGTCGGGCGTGGCGATCGCCGAGTCGAAGTCGAGCCAACCTTCTTGGATCTTGGTGACCAAGTCCTCCGCGCCCACGACATCGGCGCCGGCCTGCGTGGCCTCGGCCGCGCGCTCGCCCTTGGCGAACACCACGACCCGCACCGTCTTGCCGGTACCGTGGGGCAGCGCGACCGAGGAGCGGAGCATTTGATCCGCGTGGCGAGGGTTCACGCCCAGGCGGGCGGCAACCTCGACGGTCTCGTCGAACTTGGCGAAAGCCGTCTTGGTGACGAGCTCGCAGCCCTCTTCCATCGTGTAGCGCTTGTTGCGATCGACCTGTGCTCTTGCGGCGATGTTCTTCTTGCTCATGGTGCTCTCCTCCGGGGTGCGGGCGGGGACGGCGAGGCGGCCCCTCCCCCGGGTTGAAGATGACGTGATGATGCGGAGCGAATCGGAAGGCCCCCTCGGGGGCGAGTGCGAAGGCCCCTCTTGGGGGCGAGTGCGAAGGCCCCTCTTGGGGGCGAGTCAGATAGCCCCCTTGGGGCGCGAGTCAGATAGCCCCCTTGGGGCGCGAGTCAGATAGCCCCCTTGGGGGCGCCTGGTTCTGGGCTTGCCTACCAGCGCTGGCGGGGGGCTAAACTAATCGACGATGTCGAGGCCCATCGAGCGGGCGGTGCCTGCGATCGAGCGCATGGCTTGCTCGAGGTCGAAGGCG
>JBFIJN010000478.1:0-6857 GCA_041600735.1 Nannocystaceae bacterium | reverse complement strand
TCGGCGACCGGCATGGCCGCGGAGGGTACACCGACGACCGACCTCAGCCGCCGTCCTCGACGTGCACCGCCGTGCAGCAGCGGAAACCCACCGCCGCGGCCGACGCACTCGGCTTCATGCGCACGCTCGAGCTGCACCCGGTGGCCTTGGACGAGCGCACGTTGCCCCCCATCACCATGCCCTCGTCGGTCCACTCGCCGACGTTGCCCACCAGGTCGAGCACCCCGTCGGGGGTCACGCAGTGTGGATCGCTGCCCGCGGGGCCCGGAGCGCCGCGCTCGTCGCCCACCCGGCAGCGGCCCGCCTCGCGCTTGGGGCCGTAGGGATAGCGCCAGTTGGCCGCCCCGCGACACGCGCGGGCCCACTGCGCCTCGGTGCACAGCCCGTGACCGCGCGCGGCGCAGGCCTGGCGTGCATGCCCGAGGTCGACCTCGGTCGCAGGCACGTGCTCGAGGCCGGGGTACTCGGCGCGGTCGATGCAAAACCGCTGGGGCTCGGCGGCAATCTCGGCCATGCCCTTGGGACAGGGGCCCTCGCTCGTGATGGCCCCGGGATCCGCGACGCCGCCTTGCTCCCCTACGACCTCCTCGCGGGTCTCACTCGCGCCCCACAGCCCCTGCAGACCTCCGCGGGCCGAGGAGGCGATGAGCGTGGTGGCGACCGCCGTGACGCCGCACAGCACCGCCAAGACCCCGGCCATGATCACCGAGGGGGGGCCGTGGGGCCCGGGGGTTCGCGGCACGCGAAACGGCTCGCGGACCTGGCTGCGGCCCGGGGTCGAGCGCGTGGGGGTCGACTCGGCCGCGCCGTCGGGATCGGGCATCGGCGGGAGCTCGTCCTCGTCGTGGAGGTCGGGCAGGTCGGGCTCGCGCGAGGGCGAGCGGGTGCGCCCCAGCGGCACGACGATCTCCACGTCGCTCGGCGTCTCGCGCTCCGCCTGCGGGATCTCGCCGAGCAACACCTCGAAGTCGACCGGGCCGCGTGCGCGCGCAGACTCGCGATCGGGCGCCCGACCGATCGACAGGCCCTCGGGTGGGGTCGCGTCGTCGTCATCTTGCGCGCGGGCCTCGGGGCTGCCGGCATGGCGCGGCGGCGGCGGATCGCCGACCGGCAGCGTGGGCACCGTGCCGGGCGCGAGGATCGAGCGCTTGCGCACCCCATGGTCGAGGTCGACCAGACCTCGACGCCCATCGAAGAGCCCCTCGAGCCCGCCGTCGGCGGCACGCGGCGGCGCGGGTCGCAGCCAGCCCGAGGCGCTGGTCTCGGGGGAGCGCGACACCCACCGCACCGACTCGAACGCGCTCGCCGGAGCAAAGGCGAAGTCACCCGAGTCGGAGCTCGAGGCCGAGGCGTCGCGCATCGCTCCGCTCGGCTCGCCCGCTCCCGGCAGCTCGCGCACGACCTCGTGGGGCCCCGAGGGCGGCACGACGGAGGCGATGCGATGCGATGCGCTGCTCTCACCGGCCGAGCGCTTGACCAGCGCCACGCGCCCGACCGCAGGCCCGATGGTCGCCACCGGGTGGGGGCCGGAGCGGCGCGCCGCCGACTGCTCGAGGCCGGCCATCTCGGCCAAGTAGCGGCTCGCGAGCTCCCGCAGCACGTCATCGCCCGCGTCGGCTTCTCGCGCGGGCGGAGCATCGTTCTCGGTGTTGGGATCGACCGACGCGAGCGCGCGCTGCAGCAGCTCGAGCAGGTGCATGCCATCGCGAGGGCGGCGCCCGGGCTCCGGCGCGAGGGCCTGGCGCACCACGCCGAGCAACAGCCCATGATCGCCCGGGTCGACGTCGCCCTCGAGCACCGAGGCCACGGCCTCGGGACCGATCTCGCCGCTCGCGACCGCGGCCATCACTGCCCCCCACGCATAGACGTCGGCCGCCGGGGTGAGCGGAGCACCGGTGGGAATCTCGGGCGCCACCACGTCGCCACCCAGCGAGCGCGCCCGCGGGCCGAACAAGGTCGGGTCACACAGGCCGGCGATGCCGTGCTCCCACAGCATCGGCGCGCCCTCCCACAGCACCACGGTGCCCGGGGTCAGCGCGCCATGGAGCAGGCCGCGACCGTGGAGGTAGGCCAGACCTCGCGCGACCTCGACGGCCACGCGCGCGAGCAAGTGCTGGCTGTCGCCCTGGATCACGAGGTCGCCGAGCACCTCTGCGCCGGGGAGCTGCTCGTACCCGACCACGCAGTAGTCCTCCTCGCGATCGACGAGCACCACGCGCACGAGCGACGGATGCCGCACGCTCATCAGCGCGTTGGCCCCGGCCATGAACGAGGAGAGATCGACGCTGGTCGGGGTGAACGTGCCGTCGACGACGGTCAGCCACACGAGCCCGTCGCGCCTGGTATCGCGCGCCGAGAACACGGGTTCGAACACCTCGGCCCCCAGCGATGCTGGTGCGAGCTGGTCGAGGACGATCTCACCGCATATGGTGTCGCCAGGGGTCGGCAAAGCGGAGACCTTGAAGCGGGCGGACGGACCGCGAGCCCGAGCATAGCGGCAGCGCGGGCACGGGCGCCATCTTCACGTGGAGCGGGGGCCGAAACCTCCGGTGCTCCCGTACCCGCCCTCGCCGCGCCCTCCTTGGGCCTCGACGAACTCGACCTCGAGGGGCTCGGCCATGACCACTGGGGCGATGACGAGCTGCGCCACGCGATCGCCGTGCTGGACCACGAACGCCTCGGCGCCGTGGTTGATGAGCAGCACGCGAAGCTCCCCCCGATAGTCGGAATCGATGGTCCCGGGGCTGTTGAGCACCGTGACCCCGTGGCGCAGCGCCATCCCGGAGCGCGGCCGCACCTGCCCCTCGTGGGCGGGCGGCAGCACCAGCTGCAGACCGGTTGGGACCAGCGCACGGCCCCCGGGCGGCAGCTCGAGCCGCTGCCCCGACCCCAGGCAGGCCCTGAGATCGAGCCCCGCTGCCTCGGCGCTCATGCGCTGGGGCAGCAGGGCCTCGGGGTGCAATCGGGCGAACGCGACCTGCATGACCTGCATGACCCGCGTGACCCGCTTGGTGGGTGGGTGGGTGGTCACCCGACCCGCGCTCAGGCGCGCATGTTCTGGACCTCGGAGGGATCCACCCCGAAGGCCGCCTTGCGGCTCAGGCGGATGCGCCCGGTCTGGTCGATGTTGAGCACCTTCACCACGACCTCGTCGCCCTCGTTGACGACGTCGCCCACGCGCTCGACGCGGTGGTTCTCGAGCTCCGAGATGTGCACCAGGCCATCGGTGCCGGGCAGGATCTCGACGAACGCGCCAAAGTCGGCCACGCGGGTGACCATGCCCTGGTAGTAGGCGCCGATCTCGGCCTCGGCGGTGAGCCCCTCGATGAGGCGGCGCGCCTTGTCGATCGACTCCATCGAGGACGACGAGATCGACACGCGGCCGCTGTCGTCGACGTTGATCTGCGCGCCCGACTGCTCGGTGATGGCGCGGATCATCTTGCCACCGGGGCCGATGATGTCGCGGATGCGGTCGACCTTGACCTGCATGGTGACGATGCGCGGCGCGTACTCCGAGACGTCCTCGCGCGGCCGGTCGAGCACCTTCATCATCCCGTCGAGGATGTGCAGCCGCGCCTCGCGGGCCTGGCCCAGCGCGTCCTCGAGGATCTGGCGGGTGAGGCCCTCGACCTTGATGTCCATCTGCAGCGCGGTGATGCCATCACGGGTGCCGCAGACCTTGAAGTCCATGTCGCCCATGTGGTCCTCGTCGCCGAGGATGTCGGTCAGCACCGCGATCTTGTCGCCGACCTGCATGAGGCCCATGGCCACGCCGGCCACGGGCGCGCGGATCGGAACGCCGGCGTCCATCAGCGCCAAGCACCCGCCACACACCGAGGCCATCGACGACGAGCCGTTGGACTCGGTGACGTCGGACACGATGCGCACCATGTACGGGAACTGCTCGGCGGGCGGCATCACGGCCTTGAGCGCGCGCTCGGCCAGCGCCCCGTGCCCGATCTCGCGGCGCGAGGTGCCGCGCATCGGCTTGGCCTCGCCCGTGCAGTAGGGCGGGAAGTTGTAGTGCAGCATGTACGTGCGGCGCACGTCGCCACGGATGGTGTCGAGGCGCTGCGCGTCGTACTCGGTGCCGAGCGTGACGGTGACGATCGCCTGGGTCTCGCCGCGCTGGAACAGCGCCGAGCCGTGGGGCCGCGCCAGCGGATGGGCCTCGATGTGGAGCGGACGCACCGTCTTGGTGTCGCGACCGTCGATGCGACGGCCCTTCTCGATCACCTGGTTGCGCACGACGTCCTTCTCGAGCTTCTCGATCGCGCCCTTGATCTCGTCTTCTTGGCCGGGATGCGCGGCGGCGAATTTCTCGAGCGCGGCGCGCTTGAGCGCACGGATCGCGTCGTGGCGCTCGTGCTTGCCGAGGATGGCGATGGCCTCGACCATGCCCGCGCGGCCGAAGTCCTTGACCGCGGCGACGAGCGCCGCGTCGGAGGCCGGCGGCACGTAGACGCGCTTCTCCTTGCCGGCGCGCTCGCGCAGCCGGTCCTGCATCGCGATGATCGGCATCGCGCATTCCTTGGCGAACATGAGCACGTCGAGCATCTCGGCCTCGGTGGCCTCGGTGGCGCCGCCTTCGACCATGACGATCGCATCGCGGGTCACGCCCACCGTCATGTTGATGTCGGCGCGAGCCTGCTGCGAGAACGTGGGGAACGGGACGAGCTTGCCGTCGATGCGAGCGACGCGAACGCCAGCGACCGGACCCGCCCACGGGATCTCGGAGATGGTGAGCGCGGCCGAGGCCCCCGTGATCGACAGGACATCGGGCTCGTTCTCCTTGTCGTGAGACAGGACGTTGCTGATGATCTGCGTCTCGTTGCGATAGCCCTTGGGGAACATCGGGCGGATCGGGCGATCGGTCACGCGGCACGTGAGGATCTCGGCCTCGCTGGGCCGACCCTCGCGCTTGAAGTAGCCGCCGGGGATCTTGCCCGCGGCGTAGCCACTCTCGCGGTACTCGACGGTCAGCGGAAGGAAGGGAAGGTCCTTGGGCTCGGGCGCGGACACGGCGGTCACCAGCACCACGGTGTCACCCACCGAGATGAGGACCGAGTTGGCCTGCTTGGCCACACGCCCGGTCTCGACCTTGATCTCCACGTCCCCGACTTTGCAAGTCTCGATGATGGGGTTCATTGAATCGTCTCCTGAAGATTTCTGTGGGGGAGGCCAGCCCCGACGAGGCGCCGTGCTCGGCGCCCTTGGCCTCGTTGGTTGTCACCGTGTGGCCCGCCAGCGGAGCCCGCTGGGATCGCACTGGATCCCACCGGATGCTGAGGGGCAGGCGAACGCGCAGCCCTGCGAATGCACGAAGGGCGCGAACCCTGGGGGTACGCGCCCTCGTGCTCACTTGCGGATGCCGAGCGTGGCGATCACGGTGCGGTAGCGGTCGAGGTCCCTCGCCTTCAAATAGTCGAGAAGGCGACGGCGTCGACCGACGAGCTTGAGCAACCCACGACGGGAGTGGAAGTCCTTGTTGTGGGTGCGAAAGTGGTCGGTGAGGTAGGTGATGCGCTCGGAAAGGAGCGCGATCTGAACCTCTGGCGAGCCTGTATCGGCATCGCCCTTTTGGAATTTGCCGATGATATCGGCCTTGCGATCGTTGGACAGCGGCATGGTCTTGCGGAGTGCGGTTGAGTCGCCGTGGCAGAGCCCCGGCGTGCTCCCACCGGCGTGCTCACAGTTGCTAAAATTCTCTCGTGTTCGCCGCGGAGAATGGTGGAGGCCCAAGAGGCTTGTCAAGGGTGAGGCGTCGGGGGCACGACGACGCGCTCCGGTCGGAGTCGGGTTCCCGGGGGGCTCTCATCGAGCCGGGCCACCACCAGCGCCGGACCCCGAGGCAGCGCCACCGCCAGGCGGTCGACTCCCGCGGGATACGGCTCGGGCAGTCCGGGATCGGGCAGCGATAGCACCTGCCCGGCGGCGAGCCGTTGCATTGCGCGATTGCCGCACTCGTCGTCGGAGACGCGCAGAACGGGCATGGGGACCGCTTCGGAGGGCATGAGCAGCCGGGCGCGCAGGTGCTCGGCGGTGGCCTCGGGGGTCTCACAGGAGGGGAGCCCGATGCGCCAGCGCGGCGGTCCCGAGCGCTCCGACTCCACCCGCTGCGCGACCAGCCCGGTCACCGCCCGGGAATCCTCGAGGTCGAAGGCCCCGCTGCGCGTGCGGTGCAACGCACTCAGGTGGGCGGGCAGACCGAGGTGACGACCCAAGGCCTCGGCCAATGAGCGCACGTAGGTGCCCTTGCTCACGAGCATCGTGGCCTCGACCTCGATCCGATCGCCGCGGCGGGTCACCCGCCCGGGGGTGAGCGCATGGACGGTCATCGGGCGCGCGTCGAGCACGGGCGCCTGCCCGGCGCGCGCCAGCGCGTGCGCGCGCTGACCCTCGACGTGGATCGCCGAGTAGGCCGGAGGCGGCAGCGACTGCGCGCCGCACAGCGCCGCGAGGGCGGCCGGCACGTCGGCCTCGCACCCCGGCGGGCACGGGCGTTCCTCCACGAGCTCGCCCTGCGCATCGGCGGTGGTGGTGCTCGCCCCGAGCATGAAGCACGCCCGGTAGCCCTTGTCTTGACCGGTGAGGAACGGCGCCAGCTTGGTGGCCGCGCCCACCCCCACCACGAGCATGCCGGTCGCCGCGGGGTCGAGCGTGCCGCAGTGGCCCACGCGGCGCAGGCCCAGCACCCAGCGCACCCAGGCGACCACGTCGTGCGAGGTGGGGCCCTTCGGCTTGTCGACCAGCAACACGCCGTGCAGCGTGGGGTCGTCCGCCCGTCGGCGAGAGCTCATCGGCCGCCGTCGGCCTCGGGCTCGTCGGCCTCGTCGGCCTCGGATTCGTGATCGTCG
>JBFIJN010000477.1:0-6967 GCA_041600735.1 Nannocystaceae bacterium | reverse complement strand
CTGCGACGCGTTGCGAGCGGCCTTCTCCCCGGCCTTCACCGCGTCATCGGCCGAGCTGCACGCGAGCGTCGATGCGAGCAGGCAGACCATGGCGGCGAGTGAGCGGCTCGTCATGGTCGGTGACGATAACGTGCAAAGACCCCCGACCGGGATGCGGTCGGAGGTCTTCGGCGGAACGGGAGGGATTCGAACCCTCGGTAGAGTTTCCCCTACGCAGATTTAGCAAACCTGTGCCTTCAGCCACTCGGCCACCGTTCCACAGGTCGAAGCGCGCCTTGCGGCGCATGTGATTCGCGGGCCGGGAAGGTAACCGCCGCCGGGGGGCCCTGGCAAGCGGCAACCGCCCGGCCAAGCCGCCCGACCAGACCGCCCGGCCAGACCCTCCACCTTGCTGTGGCTGGGCGCGGCCGGCATGCTGTCGACCGATGTGGCTCAAGCGGCGGCTGTGGCCCGGTGCCGCCGAGCTCGGGATGGCCTTCGCCGGCCTCGTGCTCGGTTACCTGGTCGCCGGCGTCGTGTTCGGCGCGGTGGACAGCACGGCGCTGAGACTCGGGGCCGCGCCGGTCATGACCGGGCTGGGCGCCCTCTTCTACCGGTGGCTCGGCCCGCGCTGGGCCGCGGCGGTGGAGGACCCGGACGACCCCGACCCCGACCCCAATCCGCCCGTCCCCGTGGTGCCGCGGGCGACGACCCCGCTCGCGATCGCGGGCACCATCGTCACCGGCGTGGTGGCGGCGTTGCTCGGCAGCCTGGCGGTCGGCTGGCTGTTCGAGCTCTCGGGGCTCAAGGTCCAAGAGCAGTCGCGGGTGCTGGAGATCGTGGGCGGCGCCCACTCCAATGGGTTTGGGCCCGAGGCGATCATGCTGGTCGTCTCTGCGCTGCTGCTCGCGCCGATCGCCGAGGAGTGGCTGTTCCGTGGGCTGCTGTTCCGCCGGGTGAGCCAGCGATCCGGACGCGGCTTGGCCTACGCCATCAGCGCCATCGCCTTCGCCGCGGTCCACGGCAACCCGGCGGGCTTCGTCGTCTATCTATGGCTCGGGCTGGTGTTCGCCATGGTGCTCGAGCGGACGGGACGACTGTGGGCGGCGGCCGCCGTGCACATGGGCAACAATGGCTACGTGCTCGCGCTGCTGTTCACCGTGGGCGCCCAGGGAACGTGAGAGATCGCTCTTGCCGAGCGTGGTGCAGGGTTGCGAGCCCCTCGCTAGCCTGGTAGGGTCCGCGGCCCGTAAGTCTCATGCATTCGTAGCTCAGCTGGATAGAGCATCGGTCTACGGAACCGAGGGCCGGAGGTTCGAATCCTTCCGAATGCGCCAACGAAAACCCCGCCCTGCGGGGTTTCGTGTTTTCGAAGGATCGAGCGCTCGAGCGCGCGGAGCGTCAGCCCAACGTCACGCGAACCGCATGGCGTGAACCGGCGGGAGCCGCCCGCTCACGGCCTCCCAGCTGTCGCCGCCGTCCTCGGAGATCCACACGCCGCCCGTGGTCGAGCCGAACGCGAGCCGCTCGCCCGACTCGTCGACGTCGAGCGCGTGGCGAAACACCAGGTCATAGGCGTGCTCCTGCGGCAGCCCCCGATGCAGCACGTCGAAGCTCTGGCCGCCGTCGCGCGTGCGCGTGACGACCACGCGGCCATCCACGGGCACGCGCAGCTGATCGCTCTTGGCCGGCACGAACCACGCGGTGTCGGGATCGCTGGGATGCACCGCCACCGCAAAGCCAAACGTGGAGGGGCCGGCTTCCTTCACCTCGACCCAATTGCGTGCGCCATCGGTGCTGCGCCAGATCCCGCAGTGGTGCTGGGCCCACAGGCGCTCGAAGTCCTTGGGGCATGCGACCACGCGGTGGGGATCTTGGATCACGGGGTCGCCGGCGCGCTCGGGCGGCATGAAGTCGGCGCGCATGCCATCCGCCCGGGCCGTCCAGGTCTCGCCGTCATCGGTGGTCTCCCACACGCCTCCGCAGCTCACGCCCACGCGGATGCGCCGTGAGTCACGAGGGTCGACGAGCACCGAGTGGATGCCCGGCCAGTCGGCACCACCGCCGAACCACTTGCGCCGGTCGGGATGACGCCACAGCGGCTCGATCAGGCTCCACGAGGCTCCGCGATCGCGCGAGCGAAACAGACCCCCGGGGATCGTGCCCGCCCACAGCTCGCCCGGGCGGTCGACCCCCGCGCCCTCGAGCGCCCAGATCCGCTGCAGCGTCCACGGCACGGGCCGATCCTCGCTGCCGTCGTCTTCATCGGCCGGCTTCTCGGGGTAGGTCGGTACATCGACCTCCTCCCAGCTCTGGCCGCGATCCTCCGAGCGCTGGAGCTTGGCGCCGAAGTGACCGTGGTCGAGCGCCGCATACCAGGTGCCATCGCGCGCGTCGGGCAGCGCGAGCGTGACGTTGTCACCGAGGAACGAGACCCGCGCCACCGACCAGCCCGAGGCCGCCCGCTCCAGCACGAACAATCCCTTGCGGGTCGATGCGATCAATACGTTGGCCATTGCTGCTCTAGCCCCCAGAAAGTGCCTGCATCACGTAGATCTCGGAATCGGGCCGCACCGGATCGCGCAGCCCGATTCGGTCGCGGATCTGCTCGCCGTCGAGGAACACGTTCATGTGCTTGCGCACCGCCCCGTGCTCGTCGAGCACGTAGGCCCGGGCGCGCGAATTGTCGGCGAACGCAGCCTCGAGACACTCGCCCACCGTCGTGCCCTCGACCGTGCCGCCGGGCGTGGCGACATGACGCTGGAGGTTCGCGGTGAAGCGCACCAAGGGCACGGCGAGGAGCCTACACCGCCCGCGCGTGGCTGCGAACCGCAGCGTGTTAGGCTGCTCCACATCGAATGAGGATCCTGTTCGCGCACGGTCTGGAGAGCGGGCCCATCGGTCGCAAGTCGCAGGCGCTCATCGATGCTGGCTACGAGGTGATCGCGCCGGACTGTCGCGGGCTGGGTCTCGCGCAGCGCGTGCCGCTCATCCTCGAGGCGCTCACCAGCGCCGAGCGCCCGCCGCTGCTGGTGGGCTCGAGCTTCGGCGGCATTGCAGGCCTCGTGGCCGCACTGCTCGCCGCCAAGCGCGGCGTGGTGGTGCCGGGGATCGTGCTGTGCGCGCCCGCCCTCATGCTCCCGCCGCCCCCCGACACCGTGCAGGGCCTCGGGTGCCCCGCGCCGACCATCGTGGTGCATGGCCGCCGCGACGAGGTGATCCCGATCGAAGTCAGCCGCACCTTCGCGCGCGAGCACGGGGCCGAGCTGCGCGAGGTCGACGATGATCACGGGCTCGGGCACGCCGGGCTGGGCGTGATCCTCGAGGCGGTTCGCGAGCTCGCCAATCGCGAGCGCAGCGACGCGCCATAGCGGCTCACTCGTGCTTGCGCTTGCTCTGGCTGCGGCCAAGAGCGTCGTCGGGCGGGATCCACTGGCCGCGCTCATCGACCTCGTACGCCCCGACGAAGGCCGGCCGCTCTTCCGCGTAGAGCGACGCCAAGAACGCGCTACCGCCCACCAGGACCTCCGAGTCGATCTCCACCGGAACCACGCGGGTGTACTCGCGCACGTCGGGCTCGCGCACCACCGTCGTGAAGCCGGTGCGGATCTCCACCTCGGAATTGACGGGGTGACGAGCAAACGACAGCGTGGCGAATGCGACCGCGGCCTCGACCGAGTGCGAGCTCGAGGGGACGGCGCGTAGCTCCAGCACCACGTCGGTCTCGAGCCCATCTTCGGCGTCGAGCTCGAGCTCGGGTGCCGCCGCGACGCGAGGCCCCTTGATCTCCACGACCTGCACGTGATCGACCTCGTCATCATCATCGATGTCGAGCTCGCTGTAGCCGCCCGCCGCATCGTTGAGGGCCAGCTCGAGCGCGGCCGCCGACTCGAGCTTGGCGCCGCCGACCAGACCGGCCACCGCCTCGAGATCGAAGTGTGCAGGCTCGATCTCCACGTCGCGTACGGGCTCGATGACCCGCTCGACCTTGCTCTCGAGCTCGAACGCCGCGTTCTGCTCGGCGGCCGCCACGGTCCCGGCGCGCTGGAGCTCCGCGTCCGAGTCACAGGCAGGGCCAAGGAGCCACAGACTGGTCAGGGAAAGCACGATGGAGCACGGCGAGTGACGCATGGCAGGTCTTTCTTGCTCCTTTCATTGGACCGCGCTTGCCCTCCGAGCGCCACGGCAAAGCATGCATTCGTGAGCACGATCGACGATCCGCACCGTCGTCCACGCGGCGAGCATCACCACGATTTCGTGCGTGGTGTATGCGACGTGTCCGACCGTCGTGGTACGTCGCACCTTTGCCGGCATTGGACGCTACCATGCTCACGATGGCTGGAGCTCGTCGGTCGGTGTCGATCTTCATGATGCTCGCGGCGTGCCCCAGCACGGAGGCGAGCGACGGGCCGACCACGAGCGCTTCGTCGAGCTCGGGCGAGCCCCACGGCACCACGACGAGCAATGCCGACGCCGACAGCGGCGCGAGCACGAGCTCGACGTCGGGCTCGAGCACCACCGAGCAGAGCTCGACGACGGGCGCGCCCGTGAGGTCCACGGTGCTGTTCCCCCGCACCTCGATCCTCCCCGAGGAGCTCGCGATCATCGTCAACGACGACGATCCACTGTCGGTTCAGATCGCCGACTACTACGCGAGCGCCCGCGCGATCCCGGCGAGCCACGTGGTGCACGTGTCGCTGCCGCTCGTCGCCGAGCTCAGCCCCGCACAGTTCGACCCGATCTTCGCCGATGTGCAGGCGGAGCTACCCGCCGAGATCCAAGCCCTCGCGCTCACGTTCACCAACCCCTACCGCGTGGGCTGCATGTCGATCACCAGCGCATTCACCTTTGGCTACGGCCCCGGGTGGTGCGGCGGCTGCATCTCCACCAACCCCTCGCCCTACTACGACTCCACCTCGCTGCGCCCGCTCGACGATCACGATCTACGCCCTACGATGATGCTGGCTGCGCAGACCTTCGAGGATGCACAGGCCCTCATCGATCGCGGGATCGCGGCCGACGGCACCCACCCCAGCGGCACCGGCTACCTGGTGCGCACCACCGACGCCGCTCGCAGCGTGCGCTGGCGCCAGATGCAATCCAGCAGCGCCGCGTGGGGCGGCTGGGACGGGCTCGAGCTGCTGTTCATCGACAATGCCGACGGCAGCGGCTCCAACCTCGTCGAGGGCGCCGACGATGTGATGCTCTACTTCACGGGCCTCGCCAACGTCGGCGGGATCGAGACCAACGACTACCGCCCGGGAGCGATCGCCGACCACCTCACCTCGTTTGGGGGGCAGGTGCCCGACAGCAGTCAGATGAGCGCGCTGCGCTGGCTCGAGGCCGGCGCCACCGGCAGCTACGGCACCGTGGTCGAGCCCTGCAACTACCCCGAGAAATTTCCCCACGTGGGCATCGCCACCGCCCACTACTTTCGCGGCGAGACCCTCATCGAGGCCTACTGGAAGTCGGTGGCCTGGCCCGGTGAAGGGCTGTTCATCGGGGAGCCGCTGGCGCGGCCGTGGGATGGCTCGACCGTGGAGCGCGTGGGCGACGACCTCGTCATCACCACCAACTTGCTGATCCCCGGGGTGCTCTACGACATCGACGAGGCCGACGCGCTCGACGGCCCCTGGGATCACGTGCTCACCGGATCGATCCCCAGCACCCAGACCCTCGAGATCACGCTCCCGGGCGCGGACCGAGCGTTCTACCGCCTCCGCCCGCAGCGCTAGGCCGCAGCTCTAGGCCACGGGCGCAGCCCCACGGCGCGCGAGCGCGAACCCGATCCAAGCGCTGGGCAGCGGCGCGACCAACCCCACCACCCACAGCCAGGTCGGCGAGGGGATCATGATGAGGTTGGCCACGTCGGCGACGAGGAAGAACAGGCCGACCACGAGCGCCGGCACCGGGCCCGAAGACTTGGCCACCCGCGTGCTCATGAATCCGCCCACCAGCGGGCCGACCAGCCACGCGGTGGCCACGGCGAGGAGCGCGTTCAACGGCACGAGCTCGAGGTCCGGGGCCGCGGGATCGAAGCCGGGGCCGGGCGGGAACGCCGAGTGGCCAAAGGCCTCGATCAGCAGGACCACGATGAAGGCCACCAGTAGCCCCACGACCACGCCGCCGATCTTTCGTCCCATGCCGAGCGGTCTAGGACGAAAGCGAGGGCTAGACAAGCCGCGCAGGGGAATCCCGCGGTACAGTCGCCGGCAACACGATGATCATCGTTACGGGTACGAAGCGCTCGGGGACGTCGATGTGGATGCAGATCCTCACCGCCGCAGGCCTGCCCGCGTTCGGCGAGGCGTTCCCCCGCAATTGGGACCAGACGCTCAAGGGCGCCAATCCCGACGGCTTCTACGAGTCGAATCTGCGCCAAGGCATCTACTACCGCACGAACCCGCATCCGCAGTCGGGGGCGTTCTTCCACCCGAGCCAAGTGCAGCGCCACGTGGTCAAGGTGTTCATTCCCGGGCTCGTACGCACCGATCTCGCATACATCGGCAAGGTGGTCGCCACGATGCGCCACTGGCGAGAGTATCAGCGCTCGCTCGAGCGGCTCTACGCGATGGAAGACGAGCAGCGCGGGCCCACCGTGGCGCCGCCCGAGCGCATGCCGCCGTGGCTCGAGTGGTGGGAGGAAAATTTTGCGCTCATGCGCGACATCTTGGTGCGGCGCCACGCGATCCACGTGCAGTCGTACGACGGGTTGTTGGCCGATCCCGCGCGGGTGATCACCAAGGTGCTCGACTGGCTCGGCGAGCCCGACGTCGACGTCGACGCAGCGATCGCCGCCGTACGACCCAGCAACCGCACGCAGCACCGGCCCGAGGTCGAGGGCGTACCCGCCGAGGTGGCCACCGTGTTCGACGAGCTCTACCAGAGCATCGACGAGGACCACGGCCTGCGGCGCTCGCTGATGGACCGCCTCAATGCCACCCAGCGCGAGCTCGGGCCGCAGGTCCAAGCCCATCGCCGACGCCTG
>JBFIJN010000476.1:0-6984 GCA_041600735.1 Nannocystaceae bacterium | reverse complement strand
TGGTGCCCGTGGTGCCCTGGTCGATGGCGAGGATCAGATCGGCGCTCATGAAATCGGCTCGGCGGTGGAGGGGTCGTGGTTGGAATCGGTGGGGCCCAGCACGGTGAGGGCAAAGCGCGTGACCTCGGCGCAGGCCTGCTCCCGATCGAGATCATGCCCCAGGATGTGGAACGAGCGCGGGAGCAGCACCTTGTGCACGACGCTGCTGCCCACGCGCTGGGCGACTCGATCGGCGAGCTCGACCGGCGCGATGTGATCGTGGCGGCCGTGCATGATCAAGAGCGGGGCGCGGACGTGGGGCAGCAGCTCGGCGACGTCGTCTTGCAGCGCGACGAGCTCGGCCAGCGCGGGGAACGGGAATCCGCGCAGGCTGGGGCTGTGGCGGAACTCTCGCTCGATGCGCACGTCGGGGCCGTCCTTGGGCAGCATGCCCACCAGGCGTCCGATGCCCGGCGTCGCGCGCAGCCGCGCCAGCGCCCCGATCGCGGTGCGCTGCCACGCGGGCATCGCGAGCGGTACCGAGAGGGCGGCGAGGCCGGCCACGTCGTGGAGGCGCAGCGCGGCGAGCCGCAGCGCGAGCAACGACCCCAGCGAGAACCCGAGCACCATCACGCGCCGGCGACCCTGGGCGTGAAGGTCATCGAAGGCGGCCTCGATGGTCCCGTACCAGTCGCGCCACGAGGTGTGCTCGAGCGCGGCGAGGTCGGAGTGCCCGGCCAGCAGCGGGGCTCGCACCGCAAATCCCCGCGCATGGAGCTCGTCGGCGAACGGCGCGACGTCGTACGGCGTGCCAGTGAGCCCATGCAGCAGCAGCACCCCGCGCTCGCCCTCGCCGCGATGGATCGGCCGCGGGTCGACGACCTCGTCGTCGGGCGCAGGAGAGGGAACGGCAGCGGGCATCGCGAGGCGCCGAGCTTAGATCATGTGGCGCACGCGTGGCATCCCACGCGCGCTCGCGATCGCGCGCGTTCGCGCCCACGCTCGCCGCGGCCAGGCTCGACGCGGCCGCACATCGCGTGGGCTCGACCTCGCCTACCGCCCTCGGGACCGCTGCCGCTCGGCCGGATCCTGGCGGTAGAACTCCTGTAGCACCGCATACAGCTCGGGATGCTTGCGCTCCATCGCGAGCCCCTGCTCGAAGAACTGCTCGGTCGCGACGGCGAAGAACTCCGCGGGGCTCTCTCCGGCGTAGGCATCGAGGAAGGTTCTGCGCCCCTGAGACTGCTGGTCGTGCAGCTGGTCCCAGTGGCGCTGCATGACGTCGACCCAGCGGGCGTAGGTGGTGCGATCGGCCAGTGGCGGCACGCCGTCGGCGTGGCCGCTCAGCATGTCGAGCTTGTGCGCGAATTCGTGGAAGACCACGTTGTGCCCGTCGCGCGGGTTGGCGCCGCCGCGGCGCACGGCATCCCACGCCAGGATCAACGGCCCTCGCGTGAACGCCTGCCCGAGCACGGGCATCGGCCCGCGCGGGGGCGCGGTGAGCACGGCGCCGAACGAGGGCGGCGGGGACGGGGCGATCACCGTGCTCGGATACACGAGGATGCTGTCGACCTGGCGGTAGAGATCGTGATCGAGGTTCAGGATCAGCACGCAGGCCTGCCCGGCCACCGTCACCCGCACCTCATCGGTCATCTCGAGCCCGCCCAGCCCCTCCCAGTGCTTCTCGGCGATGAACACCTGCACGAGCTGCAGCAGGTGCGCTTGCTCGGCCTCGTCGAGCTCGCGGAAGCAGCCGAGGTGGGTCGCCAAGATCTCGCGCCACCCGTCGGGCACTGGCTCCGCCAGGATCCGCTCGCGCCGTCGCTCCCGCAGCCAGCCGAAGAACATCGCCGGCTAGCGTGGCAGGCGGCTCGCACGAACACCAGGCGATCGATGAAATCGAGCGAGCGTATGGCGCCCTCGTGCGATCGGCCTGGTACCCTGACCCTCGTGGCGTCCACGCCTGCCGAGCCCGCCGCGGCCGAGCCGTCGCCCGAGGTCGAGCGCGAGGTCCCGGGCTTCTCGCGCGTCCTCGTGGTCGACGACGAAGAGCCCATGCGCCACATGCTCGAGCTGCTGCTGCGGCGCGAGGGCTATGAGGTGACCACCGCCGAGTCCGCCGAGGCCGCGGTGCACCGCCTCGAAGACGAGGCCGCCACCGAGGTCGACGTGGTGCTCACCGACGTGCGCATGCCAGGAATGGGTGGGCTGGGCTTGGTGGAGTGGGCTGCGCGGGAGCGCCCCGAGCTCACGGTGATCGTGATGAGCGCGTTTGGCAGCGTGGCGCTGGCCATCGATGCGATGCACCGCGGGGCCTACGACTACATCTCCAAGCCGTTCAAGCAGGACGAGGTGGTGCTGGCGCTGCGCAAGGCCCAGGAACGTCAGCGGCTGCGGCGCGAGAACGCGGCCCTGCGCACGCGCCTGCGCGAGCGCGTGGCCGAGGCCGAGCAGCTGGGCGCGCTGCTGATCCACTCGGCGTCCATGCGTCGCGTGGCGCGGACGCTGCGCAAGGTCGCCGCCTACAAGACCACGGTGCTCGTGCTCGGCGAGTCGGGCGTGGGCAAGGAGCTGGCCTCGCGGGCACTGCACGACGAGAGCCCGCGTCGCGACGGGCCGTTCGTGGCCGTCAACTGCGGCGCGATTCCCGAGACCTTGCTCGAGTCGGAGCTGTTCGGTCACAAGAAGGGCGCGTTCACCGATGCCACCGCCGACAAGCGCGGGTTGTTCGAGGAGGCGCACGGAGGGACCCTGTTCCTCGACGAGATCGGCGAGCTACCCCCGCCGCTGCAGGTCAAGCTGCTGCGCGCGCTCCAAGAGGGCGAGATCCGGCGCGTGGGCGAGAACCGCTCGATCGCGGTCGACGTGCGGGTGGTGGCCGCCACGTCTCGCGATCTCGCGCAGACGGTCGAGGACGGCGAGTTCCGCCAAGACCTCTATTACCGCCTCGCGGTGATGCCGATCGAGCTGCCCCCGCTGCGCGAGCGCAAGGACGACATCCCGCCGCTCGTGGAGCACTTCGTGAGCAGCACCAACGTCCGGCTCGGCACGCGCATCGAGGGGGTGACTCCGGATGCGCTCGCCGTGCTCTTGGCTTACGAGTGGCCCGGCAACGTGCGGGAGCTGGAGAACACCATCGAGCATGCGGCGGTGATGTCGGATGGCGCGTGGATCGGACCCGCTGCGCTGCCGGAGCGGGCGCGCACGCGCAGCTCGACCGAGGATGCGTACGTGCTGCGCTGGCCGAAGGACGATCTCTCGGTGAAGCGGGCCCATCGGGCGGTAGAGCGGGAGTTCATCCTGCGCGCGCTCGAGCAAACCGCAGGCAATCGCACCCACGCGGCGAAGCTGCTCGACCTCAGCCATCGCGCCTTGCTCTACAAGATCAAGGAATTCGGGTTCTGATCCGCGCTCGGCGCCGCTCGGTCGGAGGCGCTTTGCGGCAATCGCACAGGGGTCCGTGCGCGGCGCGGCCCGCCCCGGTCCCCGATTTGCGTGTCGGCCGCGGTGGAATTCCTTCAATTTTTGGGTGGTGTGGGGCCGCTCGTGAAATGCTTGTCCGCACCTCCCCGGCTTGACGGCGTCGAGCGGACGACGGCCCGGCTTTGCCCAACAAACTCAATGACTTGTCGATTACTCAGGGTTCACGAGCGCGGGCTGGGTGCAATCCATATCACTTCAATGACCTATCAATTCCCTATCACTATCACTCACTTACATATCTCTGATGCGCAATCTTCGCGTTGACGGACTAGCGATCGGCGTCGACAATGACCGTGCTTCGTACGCATGGACCCGGAACGCAACCACGGGGGCAATCCCTCTTCGAGTGGAGACGACGCGGCTACGGTCGATGCGGCTCCCGTGGAGCCCCGCATGGTCACTCGGCTCCCACCGCCCGCGCTCTCGGACCCCAACGAGGACGAGGACTCCGATACGGAGGACTCGGCCGCAGCGGGTTCGAATGCACACAACTCGAAGCCGGCCTCGGTAGCGGCGCCGGCCACTGCGAGCACCAAGAAGTCGCGTCGCACGCGGCCGAAGGCGGGGACGCACCCCAACAACGTCCGCAAGCTTCGGCAGGGCGCCATGATGAGCAAGGCCGAGCTCGCGCGACGAGCCGGTGTCAGCCCGCTGACGATCGATCGCGTCGAGGCAGGCTGCCCGTGCCGCATGGACACCAAGCGCAAGATCCTCGAAGCGCTCGGGCTGCAGCCATCGGCGGCGCGGGACGTGTTCCCGGATCTCGATCAGCCCTAGCGGGCGTTCATCGCTCGTTGGGAGCTCCGCCGCAGCCGCGGCGCGTCTCGGCGTACGTCCTCCCTCGCGGGGACAGGAGGGTGGCGTAGGCCATGGCCAAGCAGTGCATCGGCCTCGACATCGGGTCGAGCGCGATCAAGCTCGTGCAGCTCAAGGTCGGGCGGCGTGGGCTCGCGCTCACCAATTTCGGCATCGAGCCGGTGCCCCCGCAGTCGATCGTGGACGGAGTGATCCTCAATCACAGCGCCGTGGTCGACGCCATCCGCAACCTCACCCGGCGGATCCACCTGTCTGGCAAGGGCATGGCGATCGCCGTGTCCGGCAATGCGGTGATCATCAAGCGCATCACCATTCCTGCCATGGAGGGCCCCGCGCTCGACGAGCAGATGGAGTGGGAGGTGCGCCAGAACATCCCGTTCTCGCGTGAGGACGTGGTGGTGGACCACGAGGTGCTGGTGCAGCAGACGCTCCAGGGCCAGATGGAGGTGCTGCTGGTGGCCGCCAAGCGCGATGTGGTCCAGCAGTACAACCAAGTGGTCCGCGACGCCGGCTTCCAGCCCATAGTGGTCGATACCGCCGCGTTCGCGCTGCAAAACGCGGTCGAGGGTGGGATCGGCTACGCGCGCGGCGAGGCGGTCGCCATCATCAACGTGGGGGCCTCGTACTCCACGCTCAGCATCGTCAACAACGGGATGCCCTCGTTCAATCGCGACATCTCCGCGGGGGGCAATACCTATACGTCGGCGATCCAGACGCGGCTGGCGGTGAGCACCGACGGCGCCGAAGCGTACAAGGTGGGAGGGGCGATCGCCGCGGCGGGGGGCGGAGCGGACGTGGTACCCCAAGAGGTGCACCGGATCCTCGCGCAGATCTCCGAGCAGGTCGCCGAGCAGTTCCAGCGCTCGCTCGACTTCTACATCAACGATGCGGTCGACACGCAGCTGTCGCGCATCTACTTGGCCGGCGGCTCCTCGCTCGTGCCGCAGCTGCCCAAGGCGATCCAGGATCGCTCGCGGATCCCGGTCGAGATCCTCGATCCGTTCGTGCGCGTGGAGGTGGATGCGCGGCGCTTCGACGTGAACTACCTGCGGGCCAACGCCCCCGTCGCCGCGATCGCCTTCGGTCTGGCGCTGCGCCGCCAGGGAGACTCGACATGATTCGCATCAACCTCCTGCCGACCAAGAAGAAGGCGGCCCGCGCGGCCGGGGCGAAGTCCTCGGGAGGGGGAGGGGCCGGCCAGTGGTGGGTGGTGGGCTGGATGATCGGCTGGCTGCTGATCGGCGGCGCGGCCTGGTGGCTGCTGATGATGGAAGAAGACGCGGCGGCCGCGATGCGCGAGCAAGCCGCGGCCAAGGCCCGCGCGGCCGAGACGATCAAACAAGACATCGACGAAGAGGGGCTCGAGGCGCGCAAGGCCGAGCTCGCCCAGGTGAACGCCGCCATCGACAAGCTCGAGACCAAGCGCCGCACCCCGGTGTTCGTGATGTACGAGCTGGCGATGATCCTGACCGATTCCCGGGAGGGTGGGGGCCCCGACGTCGACAAGGAGCGGCTGCGGCAGATCGTGAAGGAGGACCCCAAGGCCGAGATCAACGTGCTGTGGGATCCCACGGGGCTGTGGCTGACCAAGGTCGAGGAGAAGGGCGGGCTGCTGGTGCTCGAGGGCGGCGCCCGCGATGCCACCGATCTCAGCGAATTCACGCGCCGGCTGCGGGCCAGCGCCCGCTTCGACCGCTTGTCGCACCCCAATTTCGAGCGGGTGGACACCAAGGGCGGCAAGAAGGACGAGCAACACCTCACCTGGAAGCTGGACCTCTCCGTGAGGCGCTGGGACTGAGCGGGAGCAGCTATGGCAACGGCGTTCAGTGGCGTGGAGAAGCTGCCCGTGTGGCAGCGACTGGTGGTCTGGGTCGTCGTCTCGGCGGCCATTGCGGCGGTGTGGTGGTTCCTCTTCTACGTGGACGCCGTGGCCGCGCGCGAGGGCGCGGAGCAGGGCTTGGCCAAGGCCACCGCCGAGCTCGACCGGCTCGAGAAGCGCAAGGAGAACTTCCTCCAAGAGCAGCGCGAGCACGAGGAGAACGAGGTGAAGCTCCGCGAGCGCATGGAGGTGCTGCCGATGAGCGCGTCCACGGTGGACCACCTCATGCAGACGTTCCAGCAGAAGGCTCGCCAGGTGGGCCTGTCGTTCGACAGCTGGACCAACGACACGCCGCAGCGCCTCGAGGAGTTCTCGGAGCGGCTGCCGATCAAGGTGAAGGCCCGCGGCACGTGGCCGCAGATCGGCGAGTTCTTCCGCCAGCTGTCCGAGCTGGGGCAGATCGTGAGCGTGGAGAACATCTCGATGGGCGACGCCGCAGAGGGTGAGCCAGGCGCGCACCCGGTGCTCAAGGTCTCGTTCGAGGCCGTGACCTATCGCTTCCTCAGCGAAGAAGAGCGTAGTGCCACGCCCGCCAAGACCACGCGTCGCGAGCCCTCGCGGCGCAAAGGAGCGAGCCAATGAGCGGTTCACGTGCATCGTGGAGCACCCGCGCGTGGGCGCTCACCCTGTTGCTGGGGCTTGGCGCCGCCGGGTGTGGCGATGAAGAAGAGCTGCCTGCGGCCGCCGGCCGCGGGGTCCCCGGGGCCAAGAAGAAGGCCGCCGAGAAGGATGCGTCCCGCGCCGCCGCCGGCCCGGGGCGCACGACCCCCGCGGGGGTCGTCCAGGAAGGCCCGGCCCTCGAAGAAGCGCCCAAGCGCCCGTCACCC
>JBFIJN010000475.1:0-7020 GCA_041600735.1 Nannocystaceae bacterium | reverse complement strand
GGTGCGACGGCGGGTGCTCGACGCTCCGACCGCGACGCATCATGGAGCGCCGCGGGCTCGACCCGGCTCGTGCCGTGGGGCGAGTCCCACTTACCGTTGTTCTGGACCGGGTGGTATTGGTAAAAAACCGATTGACGAGTCACGCGATCGGTGCATGGGCAATCGCGTCAACTATCGTCACTTGCGAGCGCGATGAGGCGCACCAACTCGACGACCGAGCCGACCTCGAGCTTCTTGAGTGCACGTGAGCGCTGTGCCTGTACCGTGCTCTCCGCGGTGCGCAGCTCGGCCGAGATCTGCTTGTTGAGCAGACCCGATGCAGTGAGACGACAGACTTGTTTCTCGCGCGGCGAGAGCTCCGCCCAGCGCTCGCGCGCGCGCTCTCGCGCGTGTCGCTTCGAGGCGAGCTCGGCATCCGTCTTCAGCGCGCGCTCGACCACGGCGAGCAGCGAGTCGGGCTCGGCCGACTGCGACACGATGTCGACCATGCTGCGCTTCATCGCCGAGGCGACCACCATGAGCTGGGAGCGGCCGTTGACGAAGATCGACGGCAGCGTGACCCCGAGCTCGAGCAGCGAGCGCTGCAGTGCGAGGCCCTTGGCGCTCGGCATGTCGAGGTCGAGCACCAGGCACCCCCGATCGCCCGGCGAGAGCCGTGAGAGCAGCGCCTCGGGGCGATCGAACGCCTCCACGCGGTACCCTGCCGGGCCCAGCAAGCCGCGCAGGGCGTGGCCCACGGCGGGGTCGTCATTGACGACGAACACGTTCAGCGATGACGGGAGCTCGGCAGACACGGACACGCTCGGGCGGCGAGACTGGCCCGTTCCCTGCGAGGTGTCTAGGCCGCTCGATCACGCGATCACAGTCGCGCGAAATCGAACAGTTCGAAGCAGGGCCTGCTCGCTCGCCAAGGCCAAGGCGCGCATCACCACGCGCGCCACCACCGACGTCTGACTGATGATGAAGGTGACGAGGATGCGAAAGCTGTTGCCTTGCGCGGCCCCGGGCGCGATCACCCAGTAGAGGCACAGCAACGCGAGGCCTAGCACGCCCACGATCACGACCACGCCGAGCACCGCGAGCGCGCGGCGGCGGCACAGCGAGAGCCCCTCGCGTACACAGGCCCACGTAGAGCGCGTGGGATCGTCGATCGAGGCGATCTTCGCGTAGTCGATCACCACGCGCACCGAGAGCACGAGGATCCACACGATCGCGTACTTGCCGAGGATCCACGCCGCGTGAATTCGCTCATCGATCACATCGATGCAGAGGGTCTCGATCCACGACGAGATTGCGGGCAACAACAGGCCGAGCACCAGCGTCCACGCGAACCAGCCCACGGCCGCAAGCCTGAGCTGGCGGCGAAAGTGCACGGCGCCCAGCGTGATCACGCCGCGCGAGTCGCCGGCGAAGCGAGCCAGCAGCCCGCCGCCCAGGAACACCCAGCCTGCGAGGTAGATCAGCCCCGCCAGCAGGATCGGCCCGGGCAGGTCCAGCAGCGAGCCCTGGACGAGCGCATCGAGCGAGCGCAGCACCGCGCCGATGCCCACCACCCCCGCGTCGAAGGTGGCGTGAAGGCCCTGCGCCTGCGCGGCGAACGACTTGTGCCACAGGCCATCCCAGCCCGCGAGCATGCGCTCGGCGGCCTCGCGGTGCGCGAGCGACTGGCGCAGCCCCGAGCCCAGCGCGGCCGCGAGCGGCAGCGCGAGCAGCAAGCTCAGCACGTAGGCCGCCGCCACCTGCGGCCAGTGGGCGCGCACACGGATCCAGCCCTCCGCCACCGCGGCGCGGGCATGCTCGAGAGAGGTGGTCGTGGTGCTAGACATCGGCAGGACCTCTCACGCGAAGAAGGCGAAGGCTTCCATGGTGTGCTGCACCCACAGCATCCACGCGCTGGCCCACTTGGTGGCGGCCATTCCGGCTGGCGCCTCGCGCAGCCAGGCGTTGTTGCTGAACTCGGTGTCGAGGACGAGCACGTGGTCGGGGTCCACGCGCACCCGATCGACGCGGGCGGGCTCGCGAAAGCGGAACGTGGTCCAGCGCGCCTGGCCGTCCCAGTGCTCCACGCGGCGCTTGCCGTCGGCGAAGGTCACCTCGACCGCGAGCGGGAAGCGACCCTCACCCCAGCGATGCACGGTCACGGACGAGCCCCAGACCTCGGTGCTCTGCTCGCGCTCTTCGTCGTCGACGGCCTCGCCCTCGGCGTACCCGTGCAGAGCTTCGTCCTCGCGCCAGCTATGCACCGGGCCCGCGGCGTAGTCGAACACCACCGAGTCGTCCCACACCTGCGAGAAGAACCAATCCAGGCGCTGCCCGCTGACGACCTCGGCCACGCGAAAGAAATCCTGGGGCTCGGGGTGGGCGAACGCGTAGCTGCGAAAGTAGGTGGCCATCACCCGCTGGAACATGGTCCACCCGAGATAGCCCTCGAGCGTGCGCAGCGTGGCCGCACCCTTGTGGTAGGCGTTGACGTGGTAGGCCCCGGGCCCGGTCTGCCACGAGAGCCGGGCCTGCGGGTCGCGCTTGAGGTCGGACTGCATGCCGGCGTAGGCGTCGGAGCCCGCGGTGCGCTCGGGCGGGACCACGCTGGCGATCACCACCGGGAACAACCCCTCGAGGTAGCGCTCCTCGAGCGCGTGCACGGGGAACGCCGCCTCCAGCGTGCGGGTGGTCGAGTACGTGTTGAAGCCCTCGTCGAGCCACGCGTGCTCGAACTCGTCGTTGGCCACGATGCCGTACCAGAACTGATGCCCGGCCTCGTGCACCGTGACGCCCTCGGGGCTGCGCGAGGCGAGCGGGCTCAGCCAGCGCGAGCCCCCGGTGAACAGCGTGGGGTACTCCATCCCGCCGGTGCGCGAGCGATAGGCCGGATCGACGATCGTGATGTGGCCGTAGGGATACGGGCCCCACCAGCGCCCGTAGTGCTCGAGCGCGGCCGCGGTGGCGTCGAGATAGCGATCGCGCTGGTCGGCGTGATCGGGCATGAGCAGCAGCCGCATGTCCACGGCGGGCAGGCCGGGCACCTCGAAGCGGCGCGTGTGCACCGCGAAGTGTGGGCTGGCCGTCCATGCGAAGTCGTGCACGTCGGCTTGCACGAAGTGGTGCACGGTGAGCCCCTCGCTCGCGAGGGTCTCGACCTCGCGGCCCGTGGCCCCCACCACCCAGTCCGTGGGCGCGGCGATCTTCACGTCGTAGACACCGAAGTCCGAGAAGAACTCGGTCTGGATCATCTGATGGCAGGCCCACTCGCCGTCGGGTCGCAGCACCCCGACCTTGGGGAACCACTGAGCGACGAGCGCGTAGTCGCCATGAAAACCCGTGCGGGCGAACGTGCGCGGGAGCTTGGCGGTGAAGCGTAGCGCCACCTCGATGGTCTCGCCCGGGGCCACCGCGCGCGGGAGCGGAACCTGCAGCACGGTGCGATCGTCGAGGTTGCCGTCGTCGGGTGCGATGTACGAGGCGCTCGGCCGCAGATCGAAGCCCTCGCCGCCGTCGTCCTCGCGCAGCCGCAGCTCGTGCACGTCGACGTAGGCCCAGCCATCGTCGGGCACCGAGGCAAAGCTGCGCCCCTGCTCGCGTTGGCGACGCAGGAACGAGCTGCGATCGTTGCGCCACGCGTTGAAGTACAGGTGGTAGCGCAGCTCCTCGGTGGCGTGCTCGGTGATGTTGGTCCAGCGCAGCACCTGGGTGCCCTCGATGAGGTGCTCGGCCGGCGAGAACCGCACGTCCATCGTGTAGCTGGCGTTGCGCGGGCTGAGCGGACCCTCTGGCCACGGCGAGGCCGTGAGCTCGGGCCCCTGCGGCCCGTGATCGCCGCTCGGTGGAGCGAGCACGATCGGTGCGGGCGCGGCCGCGACCGTGGTTGCGCAGAGCGTGAGCGGGAGCAGCAGCGCAGCTGCGCATGCGCTGCGAGCGGGCGTACGCGGTCGATCACCACGAGAACGGCGTGAGCGCGACATCTTCGCGCACGAAGATACCCGAGATCGCGAGCGCAGCGTGCGGGGGCCTGCGCCCCCACGACCAGGAAACCGTTTGCGAAGGCCTCGCCGCAGGGACTACCATCGTTCGCGGGGGTAGCTGTCGATGCGACGATCCATTGGACGCCTTGCTCGTGTTTTGTTCGTGCCTGCGCTGGCGTTCGGCTGCGGCGACCCCGATGGGCGTGGCGAGAGCGGGGGTGACGGTGGGATCCTCACCGCGGGGCCTGGCAGCAACGGCACCAGCAACGGCACCGGCGAGGATGCGACGGCCACCGCGACCGATGGCATGACCGGCGGCAACTCGGCCGACGAGACCTCCTCGGGTGCGCTCAAGTTCGATCTCGGCGTGCAGCCCGATGCCAACCTCGGCTGCGATGGGGGCGGCGGCGGTGGTGGTGGCGGGGCCGCAGACTTCTCGTTCATCTGGATCGCCAACAGTGCCGAGGGCACGATCTCCAAGATCAACACCCAGACGCTGGTCGAAGAGGGCCGCTACATCGTGCGCCCCGACGCGGCGGGCAACCCCTCGCGCACCTCGGTGAACCTCAACGGCGACGTCGTGGTGGCCAACCGCTCGGGCGGCGTGACGATGATCTACGCCACCGCGGCGCGCTGCCCCGACCCCACCAATACCTCCACGGGCCCCGGCGACGTGAAGCCGTGGCCCGACGGCTGCGTGGGCTGGTACACGCCGTTCGGCTACGCCTCGCAGCGCCCCGTGCAGTGGACGCAGGGCACGTTCAACAACGCCACGTGTCGCTACGAGGACACCAAGGCGTGGACCTCGGGCGCCAACGGGAGCATCGACGTGGTGCTGATGGACGGCGAGACCGGCATGGTCGAGCAGACGGTGCCGATCCCCGGCGTGTCGCCCAACTTCTACGGCACCTACGGCGGCGCGGTGGATGCCAGCGGCAACTTCTGGGGCAGCCAGCTCGGGCAGGGCTACCTCATGCGCGTGCGCCTCGACAACTTCCAGGTCACCACGTGGCCGATGGCCGCGAGCGGCTACGGCATGACGGTCGACTCGCAGGGCAACGTGTGGACGTGCAGCAGCACGGTCGCGCGCTTCAACCCCGCCACCGAGACCTGGCAGACGGCCCCCGCCGGCGGCAGCGGTGGCTGCATGGAAGACGGGAACGGCACGCTGTGGCTCGCCAACGACCCGATGGTCGGGGTCGACATCAACACCATGGCCGTGGTGCAGACGATCGATCTGCCCAGCTACGTCCATGGCATCAGCATCGACTTCTATGGCTACGTGTGGGGCCCGGCGATCTCCAACAACGAGGCCTACCGGGTGAATCCGACCACGGGCACCATCGATACCGTCACCGGGCTCAACTACCCGTATACCTATAGCGACATGACGGGCTTTGGGCTGAGCAACGCCGGCGGGCCGATCGGCTAGCGGCGGCGAGTCTGGGCTTCCGAGGCCGGCGCGCCCTCGATACCATCGAGGGCGATGATACCGGTGACCTCGGTCGTCCTCTTCAAGCACGGCGTCGGCTACTTCGAACGCGACGGCAAGATCACGAGCGACGCCGCGGTCGAGCTGTCGTTTCGCGCGAGCGAGATGAACGACGTGCTGAAGTCGCTCACCGTGCTCGACCTCGACGGGGGCGGCGTCTCGAGCATCTCGTACGAGTCCACGCAGTCGCTGTCCAAGCAGCTCGAGGACTTTGCGATCCACATCCCCGAGGGTCGCGCGATGTCGGGCCTGCTCGGCCAGCTCGTGGGCACCCGCGCCGTGGTGCACCGCGCCGACGGAAGCAGCGAGGGCGTCATCGCCGGGGTCGAGCCGTTCACGCGCCGCGAGGGCGAGGCCACCCTCGACTCGCACCGCTTGTCGCTGTGGGTCGATGGCCTGGCGCTCGAGAGCCACGATCTGCTCGACGTGCGCCGCATCGAGCTGTCCGACCCGGGCCTGCGCAAGGATCTGCAGCACCTGCTCGACATCTTGATCTCGGCCAAGAAGAAGGACCTCAAGCGGCTCACGATCTTCTCGCGCGGCGAGGGCGAGCGCGCGCTGACGGTCTCGTACGTGATCGAGACCCCGGTGTGGAAGACCAGCTATCGCGTGCTCCTGTATGGGGAGTCGACCGCGATCCAGGGGTGGGCGATCGTCGACAACACGCAAGACGAAGACTGGACCGAGGTCTCGCTGACGCTGGTGGCCGGGCTGCCGATCTCGTTCGTGCATGATCTCTACTCGCCGCGCTACAAGCGACGGCCGGTGGTGGTGGTGGAAGAAGAGGAGGCCTACGCGCCGCCCGTGCTGGAGCACGGCTACGCGCCGTTGGCGGTGTCCGCCGGCGCCCCGCCGCCGGCCCCGGGTGCCCCCCCGGCCCCCGCCCCGCGGCGCGCGGAGTCGTCCGCGAGGACGCGCGGGGGCATGCCTCCACCCCCGCCGCAGGCCACCACCACGCGCACCCAAGAGGTGGGCGATCTGTTGCACTACACGATCGACAACCCGGTCACCGTGCGCCGCCAGCAGTCCGCGCTGGTGCCGATCCTCCACCGCGAATTCAACGGCAAGCGCATCGCGATCTACAACCCCGACGTCCGCGATCAGAACCCGATGTCGGCGCTGCTGTTCAAGAACAGCACGGGGCTCACGCTCGAGGGCGGGCCCATGACGGTGATCGAGGATGGCGCCTACATCGGCGAGGCCATGCTCGACACGATCAAGGCCGACGAGCAGCGGGTGATCCCGTTCTCGGTCGAGCTCGGCTGCCGCATCGAGATCGATCACCGCTCCGATCTCACCGACGTCCACCGCGCGCAGATCAGCAACGGAACGCTGTACTTGCGGCGCTACCGGCTAAGCCGAAGGATCTACACGATCGCCAACAAGACGGATCGCGTGATGGACCTGTTCCTCGACCACCGCTTCACCCGCGGCTACCAGCTGGTCGACACGCCCGAGCCGGTCGAGAAGACCGACTCGTTCCTGCGCTTTCGCTTCGATGTGCCGGCCAAGCAGACCATCGAGTTCGTGGTGACCGAGAAGGGCGAGGAGCGCGAGACCACCGCGATC
>JBFIJN010000474.1:0-7030 GCA_041600735.1 Nannocystaceae bacterium | reverse complement strand
CTGTCCGCCTTTCCAACACGGACGCCGATCCGCGCTATCATCGAGGGGTCCCTCAATCCGGAGACACGTCACTTGTACGCCACCATCCGAGACGAGCTCATCGCCGAGGGCATGCTGAAGGGCGAGGCCAAGGGCATGGCCAAAGGCATGGCCAAGGGCGAGGCCAGGGGCATGGCCAAGATGCTCGAGCAGCTGCTCGATTCCCGCGAGCTCGTGCTCACCGATGAACTGCGCGAGCGCATCGCCGGCTGCATGGACGAGTCGTTGCTCCGACGCTGGTTCCAGCGCGCCATCACGGCCGCGAACGTCACCGACGTCTTCGACGACTGACGCGCATCCCGGCGGGCATCGGCTCGCGCGCGGGTCGGGCTCGTCGCTGGTGGTGCGCACGAGGTCAGCGGCGACCACGAGGATATCGCCCACCCCTCAACCCGGAGACACGTCACTTGTACGCCACCATCCGAGACGAGCTCATCGCCGAGGGCATGCTGAAGGGCGAGGCCAAGGGCATGGCCAAGGGCTTGGCCGAGGGCATGGCCAAGGGCATGGCCGAGGGCATGGCCAGGGGCATGGCCGAGGGCATCGCCACGATGCTCGAGCAGCTGCTCGATTCCCGCGAGCTCGTGCTCACCGAGGAGCTGCGCGAGCGCGTGGCCGGCTGCATGGACGAGTCGTTGCTCCGACTCTGGTTCCAGCGCGCCATCACGGCGGCGAACGTCACCGACGTGTTCGACGACTGATGCGCAGCCCGGCGGCCGGCGGCAACACTGCCATCGGGGCTGTTGTCTGGACGCCAGTCACGCTCCGCCTGCGGGACCCGCAAGGCGCCGGTTGACCCCCTGCTCGACGAACGCTTGGTAGAGCCCGAGCCGCTTGGCGGCCGCCCGCAGGGTTCGTCGTGACACCCCCACCGCCTTCGCGGCCTGGGTCATGTTCCCCTGGTGTCGACGCGCCGCGAGCGTGAGCGCGAAGCGCTGCGCCTCGTCGACCACGTCCCGGAGCGTGGGCGTCCACGGGCGGCGGCGTCGGGGCTGGGCCGGCTCGGGCGGCTCGGGCGGCACCGCAACCGCCGGGACCGTGCAGGCCCGGATCCCTCCGCCCCCGCGGGCGGACGGCTGAAAGAGCACGAGGGGACTGCTGCGAATGGCGCGTTCGTTGATCGATGCTTGCGTTGGGCGGGACCGCTTGGCACCCTGGACGTTTGGTGGAGGCGTCGAGCAGCGCCGGCGAGACTGCTGGCAGCGGGCCAGAGCCGAGCCGCGTGCCGCCATCGAGGACATCGCTCGGACCGATGACATGGGCGAGCGTGTAGGCCTCCGAAGGCTCATTCGCGCGCCTCGATCGAGTACCGAAGCCGATAGACTTCGGCCCGCACATAGCTGAACGTGCCCACACCCCATGGCGGTTCGGATCGGTAGCTCAGTGTCTCCCGAAAACTGGGTACCGGGGGCGGCTCGAGCCCGGATAGCGTAGGCCCGATGAGGTTGCGCATGCGCAACTCGATGACTAGGTCCTCGCCTCTGTTGGGGTCGATGTCTACCGCGACGCTGCGCTCCAGGGCGACGTAGTCGCCTGCGGCCACGATAGTGCGGAGCTCCTCTCCGAGCCGGCGCCCGTTGACGAATACGCCGATCTCCCAGCGGCCTTCGTCTCCCTCCACGACGCAAGGGTCGAGCACTTCGATCTCGGCCAGTGTGACCCGCAGACGTGCGGCGGCCAGCCCGGTGCGAGCACCCATCAACCCGAATTCGATAGACTTGTCCTTGTGCTCCCGCGGTGTTGCCAAGAAGTCGCCGTCGGTGAAACAGGCGCAGGTGACCCCCGCGGCCCCGAGCTTGTCTCGTAGCAGGACGAGACCATCGTCCTCTCGGCCAGGCTTGACGATGAACAGCAGCAACTCTCGCCGATCATCGGCCGCGAATGCGCAGAAATCGGTGTCATTATCCTTGGCGTGGAAGATCTCGAAGTGATTGCTGTGACGCTGCGTGCAGTCGGCCCACTCTTCTCGGGTCGTAGGTATCTTGTCGGGCGGGAGTCCGGTCGTCGCGTAGAGGTTGCCCACTCCGACCGCCAGCGGCGTATCGTGAAAGTCGCGGGTGATGATGATGGGGCCGAGCCCACCGATTCCTTCGTGGACGGTGTCGGGCGGATTGTCGAGCTTCACCTGATGCAGGTACGGTCGGTCCCGGTTGCGACCCAGGAAGTAGCGGAACCTTCCCGCACCCTCGTCTTCCTTCAGCAGGTTGCCGCTCATCCGCGCGTTGCCCTCGTTGAAGACCTCGTCACGCGGTAGAGGTCCTCGGGTCGTGGTCCGAGCGTACAGCCAGCTTCCGCCGTACATGGGGCCGTTCATGGCCACCCGAACCGCACCTCCTAGTCGCGACAACCGCTGTGTGAACGTCTCATCCGATTCGCGGCGCACGACCTCGAACCGGTGCGTCCGAGCATCGAGGACCACGTAGGTGAAGGGTCCATCGGAGAACAGCCCGAATCCTTCCTCCAGTTGCTCACGCACCGAGTCGAGGGTCTCGGAGGTCAGCGGTAGCTTTGGAATCGTCTTGCCCATGTCTCGACCTCTGATTGCTATGGGCCCACCACTTGGCGTAGCCAGGGCTCCCCGGGGACTGGTAGCCCGAAGGGTGGCTCATCGCCGAAGATCTTGGAGCACAAGTACCTCTCGTTCACCGCATCATCGAAGCCGTAGTCCTCCATGGGTGCGAGCAATTGGGGCACTAGCATGAGCTCTCCGTTGATGACCATGTACCAATGCCCGACATTCAGGCTGCGAAAGCACAGGCCGAGCGCGTCGTAGGACTCCGACACATATACGGTCTGGATGGGGAGGCCGACGACCCTCACCTCGATGCGGCCGGGCGTGTACTCGACGACGCGCCTCGTCGTGGCACAGACGTTGGCGACGAGCACGATCCCGACCATGAACGCGGTCCATCGCCCGTCGTCCGGGCTCGGCTGCCTGCGGACGAGTATGTAGACCAAGTATCCGATCGAGGCCGCGTGCACGCCGACCTTGAGCCACGCCGGGTGGGTGGCCCAGGGGGCGCCGGGGACACTCCTCGCGTAGTACTCGAACACGTCGACCGCGTCGACCAGCGAGACGAGGACCACGACCACCAGACTCGACCACACCCACCAGCGGCTCCCCGACATCAGCCGCCCCGGCTCCACCAATCGCACCGCCACGAGCCGCCCACGGACCCATGCAGCCACGCGAAGTGCTGGCCGTGCTCGCGCAGGCCATCCTCGACGAGGCGCCGTGCGTGCGCCCCGGTGATCTTGCCAGGCACATCTCTGGTGCGCACTAACGCGGGCCTAGAGCCGACGCGACGCTTCTCGAACGGGTCCGGCGCCACGGTCGGCGAGTATACGTCACTCGTGGCGCTGGCGTTGGCCCAAAGGGGCGCAGGCCGAAGGCGACGAGTGGCCCGAGTGGGCTATCGCACCATGGCGACCCACCGATGGCGGCGGGCCCCCGAACCGCGCGTGCGCGAGTGGAGGTCGAACGTGCCAAGTCTTGCGGCCAGCAGACTTGCATTGAGGTCGATGCGCGGCGGATGATGTACCGAGCCGGTGATCTGCGAGGCACTCGATGGACGAGCTGTTTGATTTCTTTCCATTCGACATGGACTCGGGGCCTGGCTTCATGGCTGTGTTCCTGCTCATCTCCGTGGGCCTGATGCTGTTGGGCACGGTGGTGCGCGGTAGGGTGGCCCGGAGGATCGACGCGGCATCCATGCCCGAGCCCGTCGCCGCCGCGGTGCCCCCGGGCGGACCCCCCGTGCCGACGCAGGGCGAGCCGGGCCCGCGGCTCACGGTGGGGGTGCTGCCGCGCGGTGAGCAGCTGTGGATGGTGGCGTGGCTGCGTGCCGGCAGGGTGGGCGTCGCGCAGACGCTGGTCGCCAACGCGTGGGCCGAGGGCTGGTTGTCGTCGTCCCCCAGCGACCGTCGACTGCTCAGGTTCACCGGGCGCAAGATTCCACGCGATCGCGCGGCGGTGCGCTTCTACGACCAGCTGGAGCAGTTCCCCGAGAAGGATCTGCGCCCCGAAGACGTGCTCGAGTTGGCTACGATGATGGCCAAGTCGATGGAGCCCAAGCTACGGCACGACGTGAAGCTCGCCGGCATGGTTCGCAGCAGCGCCGACCAGTGGCGTCTCGCGCGGGTGATGCTGCTGTTCGGTGCGCTCGCCGAGGCGGTGGCCGTGATCCGCGTGGTGGTACGCGAAGCGCAGAACCCAGGCGCACTGTCCTCCGAGTCCATGCTGTTGGGCACCTTCGCGATGTTCGTGGTGGCGCCCGTATTCGTCGTGCTCGCGCTGTTCCGACCGAGCTCGAATGCGCGCAAGCGCTACCTCGAATGGTTGGAGGACGCGACGCTCTCGCTGGTGGGTGAAGTGGAAGGGAGACGCTGCAAGGATCCCGCCGACGTCACCCTCGCCGCCGCGGTGGCCGGGCTCGCCGTGGTCGATGTGCCCTCGGAGCTCGGCATGGTCGCGGCGACCCGCGAGGTCGAGCCGCCCGCCGAGGCTCCGACGATGAGAGGCTGCGGCGGCATGGGTGGCTGAGCTCGCGTGGGGAAGCCCAAGCGCGGGGGTTCGCGAAGGGGAGAACCTCGAGCTGTGAAGTGACACGTAGATCCGCGGGGCCGTCGTGCTCGACCGCGGTGAGTCCATCGCCGCTCGCCCTTCGCTCCGCGGGATCCGGCGCCTCGACCGGCGGAGCCGCACGCGCCTCTTCATGACGATTCGTGCGGCCCACGATCGTAGCGATTGCGCGCACCGGCGCCTCCGCCCCGGGGTATTGCCCCTAGTGCGATGAGCGAGCCGAGCCGATCGAGACCCACCAAGAAGTTCGGGACGCTCGCCGGGGTGTTCGTCCCGACGCTGCTGACGATCCTGGGCGTGATCATGTACCTGCGGCTCGGGTGGGTCGTGGGCAACGCGGGGCTCGTGGGCGGGATGGCGATCATCCTGCTGGCGTGTGGGATCACGCTGGCCACGGGGCTCTCGCTGGCGTCGATCTCGACCAACACCCAGCTCGAGGCGGGAGGGCCCTACGCCATCATCTCGAAGTCGCTCGGCCAAGAGGTGGGCGGGGCGATCGGGGTGCCGCTGTATCTGTCGCAGGCGCTGGCGGTGGCGATGTACATCTTCGGGTTTCGCGAGGGCTGGGTGGCGATCTTTCCGGGGCACCCCGCGATCCTGGTCGACTTCGGCGTGTTCCTGGTGATGTTCGGCATCGCCTTCGTCAGCACATCACTGGCCTTTCGGATCCAGTACGTGGTGCTGGCCGTCATCCTCGGCTCGTTGGTCGTCGTGCTCGCCAGCCCCGTCGGCTGGGCGGGCCTCGGTGAGGTGACCCTCTTCGGCGACTACAGCGGTACCTCGGCGGGCACGGCGAGCCGCGGGTTCTGGATCGTGTTTGCGGTGTTCTTTCCTGCGGCCACGGGGATCATGGCCGGCGCCAACATGTCGGGCGAGCTCGAGAACCCGCGGGTGAACATCCCCGTGGGTACGATCTCGGCCATCGTGCTCAGCATGGTGGTGTACATGGTCCTCGCCGTGTGGGTCGCGGGGGCGGCCACCACCGAGGAGCTGATCGACAACTACACGATCATGGTGGACCGCTCGCTGTTCGGGCCGCTGGTGCTCGCGGGGCTGCTGGGCGCGACGTTCTCGTCGGCACTGTCGTCGCTGGTCGGTGCGCCGCGGATCCTCGCGGCGCTCGGGACCGGCGGGGTCGTGCCCGCGGGGCGCTGGATCGCCGAGTCGGCGGTGAACGGCGAGCCTCGGCGCGGGATGATCATCACCGGTGCAATCGTCGCGTGCGCACTGTTGCTGCGCGACCTCAACGTGGTCGCGCCACTCATCACGATGTTCTTCCTCATCACCTATACGGTGATCAACGGGGTGATGATGGTGGAGGGCAGCCTCGGGCTGCTCAGCTTCCGCCCCACCCTGCACCTCCCGCGCTGGGTGCCGCTGCTCGGTGCGGTGGGCTGCGGGTTTGCGATGTTCATCGTCAACCCCACCTTCAGCCTGATCTCCGTGGGCGTGGTGGGTGCGATCTACTTCTACCTGCTCAAGCGCGGCGTGGTGGGAGCGCGCGAGGACGTGCGCAGCGGGATCTTCGTGGCCTTTGCCGAGTGGGCGGCGGCGCGGGTCACCGAGTATGGGATGGCCAACTTCCGCGCGTGGAAGCCCAACGTGCTGGTGCCCGTGCAGGACCCGGCCGCGCTACGCGGAGAGTTCCACCTCTTGCTCGATGTCTGTCGCCCCGAGGGCAGCCTCAAGATCCTGGGCCTGGCCACCACCGAGACCGCCGCCGAGATGACCCCGCGGATCGAGAACCAAGGCCGAGCCTTCCGCCACGCCGACCTGTTCACGACCTGGTCGATCGTCGACACCGCCGACTTCTCCACCGGCATCTGTGCCGGCCTCCAAGCGCTCGGCAGCGCGTTCTTCCGCCCCAATGTGGTGTTCCTGCGCCTTCCCGAGGAGCCCGAGCGCTACGACGAGCTCGAGCACGTGATCGGCGAGGCCAGGCGCCTTGGTGTTGGCGTGATGCTGTGGGCCCCCCACCACAAGGCCGGCCTCGGCCACGGCCAGGTCGTCAACCTCTGGATCCGCCCCGAGGATCCTGCACGAGACATGGCCGAGTCGCTGGCGCGCAACAACGCCAATCTCGCGATCCTCACCGCCTACCGCCTGTGCCGCGCATGGAATGCCGAGCTCAACATCATCTCCGTCGTCGCCACCAAGGCCGAGGTGCCCGCCGCCCACGAGTACCTCGCGGCCTTGCGCGAGGTGTGCCGATTGCCCAGGAACGCGACCTCGCATGTGTTGGTGGATGCGTTCGAAGCGGCCGTCGCGAGCGCGCCGCAGTCGGATATCGACATCATTGGCTTGCGGGCGGGGGCCGAGCTCGAGCTCGCGCGGGAGTTGGTGGAGCGGACGCGATCGGCGTGCTTGTTCACGTCGGACTCGGGGAAGGAGAGCGCCCATGCGTAGGGG
>JBFIJN010000473.1:0-7045 GCA_041600735.1 Nannocystaceae bacterium | reverse complement strand
GGCCTCGCCCCAGCCGTTGCGCCTGGCGAGCACACGAATCTCACCGTGGCTCACGATGGAGATCATCGGCCGCCGTCGTGCGGATCGGAGGGCATACCGCTCGTCGACGAGCCGGCCACGCGCTCCCCCGCGCAGCAACACGAGGAGCACCCCAGTGTCCAAGACGTACAGCCTCGTGCTCATCCGAGCGCCTCGAGCGCCTCCAGCAGCTCATCTTCGCTCTCCTCGCCTGGCCACGCGCCGAAGAACGCTGCGATCCCCGAGCCTTCGTCCTGCGTCGCATTCGGGGCGATGACGAGCGACTCACTCGCGATCGGCAACGTCTCGAACAGCGCGTCGGCATCGCGGGCCTCGGCAATGTGTTCCACTTCGACGAGCAAGACTCGTCCGCTCGGGCGAAAGCGGGCCATGCCCGACACGACGACGCGGGACCCGAACAGGCTCCTGAGCGTGGCGGGCTCGTGGTCCTCGATGCGAGCGGCAATCTTCTCTCCGCTGGGGAGCGACAGCACGACGTCGGAACGAGTCGCAGAGATGGTATCGAGGACGGCAGTGACTCGAACGGCGCGGGGATTGGGCGTCTTGTCGCGCAAGACCTCGAACGGGCGGGCGTCCTCGCCGCGGACGGTCAATCGCGAGTGGCGGCCAGATAGGCCTCCGATCTCGATACCCTCATAGGCGCTCCCCGCCGCGCGTACGAAGCGGACGCAGGTGTCGAGCAACGGGCGGTCGGCCAGGACTTGGTCGTCGCGGCCTTCGATGGCGGTGGCGAGGACGCGCGCGAACACCTCGACTGCGGTGCGCTTGGTGATCGAGACATCCGTCCCGTCGAAGAACGAAACGGGGACGCCGCTGCCAAAGCGCTCGGGTACCGCCTCTTCGAGCGTGGGTGCTTCGATGGCGACGATCGCCGACCCTGCGGTCAAGCCCGTGACCTCGACTCGGCAGGCCGCGTCGAGCCAAGCGGGCCGAGGCCCCTTGCGTGTGCTCTCACCGTCTACGAGGTATCGCGTCGCTTGGCGCGCTCCCTCGAGGAGAGCCCCTACCGTCTCCAGGAGGGTCTCCGCTGGCAAGCGGAGGGCGCCGGGACCCCCCAGCAACTTGAGCTCGTGCTTGATCATGAGGTGCTCTGCACCGTGCGACTAGCATGGCACAGGCCAGTGCCCGAGCGAACGGCCGCTGCGGCTCCTGCCGGGCGCGGGCTCCGCTCCACGCCTGCGCGCTCGACCAGCGCATCCGCCTCGTCGCCGACGAGATCCGTCGCCCGCCAGATGCAGATCCTCATGGCCCGCCGCATGGCCGGGGCCGCGGACCCGTGGTACCCACGCGCCGCATGTCCGCGCGCGCCGCACTGCCCCCGCGAGCCTACGATCCTGCGTTGCAAGCCCAGCTGGTCGCCACGATCAAGGGACTGGCGATGGACGGGGTGCAGAAGGCCAACTCCGGTCACCCGGGGATGCCGATGGGCACGGCCGACATGGCCGCGGCCCTGTGGACGCGCTTCCTCGTGCACGATCCTGGGCAGCCGCACTGGCCGGACCGCGATCGCTTCGTGCTGAGCGCAGGCCATGGCTCGATGTTGCTCTACTCGCTGCTGCACCTGCACGGCTACGCGCTGCCGATGTCCGAGCTGCAGCGCTTTCGCCAGCTGGGCTCGCTCACCCCCGGTCACCCCGAGGTCGATCACACCCCGGGCGTCGAGGTCACCACCGGTCCGCTCGGCTCCGGCTTCGCGGCGGGCGTGGGGCTGGCGCTGGCCGAGCGGATCCAGGCCGCGCGCTACAACCGCCCGGGTCACGCGATCATCGATCACTTCGTCTACGGCATCGTGAGCGACGGCGATCTCATGGAGGGCATCGCCTCCGAGGCGGCGAGCCTGGCCGGGCACCTGGGCCTGCACAAGCTGGTCTTCCTCTACGACGCCAACCGCATCACGATCGATGGCTCCACCGATCTAGCGTTCACCGAGGACGTGCTCGCGCGCTTTGGCGCCTATGGCTGGCACGTGGCCGCGGTCGATGGGCACGACGCGGTGGCGGTGAGCGAGGCGATCGCGGCCGCGCGCGCGCAGGGCGAGAAGCCCAGCCTCATCGCGTGCCACACGATCATCGCCAAGGGCGCGCCCACCAAGGCGGGCACCTCGGCCTCGCACGGCGCTCCGCTCGGCGCCGCCGAGATCGAGGGGGCCAAGCGCGCGATGGGCTGGCCGCTCGAGCCTGCGTTCTACGTGCCGAGCGAGCTGCCGGGCGCGCTCGCGGCCCGCGTGGAGCCGCTCCAGCAGCTGCGTGCCGCGTGGGAGCAGCGCATGGAGGCCTATGCCGTGGCACACCCCGAGCTCGCAGCCGAGCTGCGCGCGGCGTGGGCCGACGAGCTACCCGCGGCGGTCCGCGAGGCCCTGCTCGCGCTCGAGTACCCGGCCGGCAGCAGCATCGCCACCCGCAAGGTCGGCGCGAAGATCGTCGCCACGCTCGCCAAGCACCTACCCTCGCTGGTCGGTGGGTCTGCCGATCTCGCCGAGAGCAACGGCGTGTCGGGCGAGGGCCTGGGCACCCAGTCGCGCGCCGAGCCGAGCGGTCGCTACATCCACTACGGCGTGCGCGAGCACGGCATGGCGGGGATCTCCAACGGCCTGGCGCTGCACGGCGGGCTGCGCCCGTTCGATGCCACGTTCCTCATCTTCTCCGACTTCATGCGCGGGGCCCTGCGGCTGTCGGCGGTGATGCGGCTGCCGGTGGTGCACGTGCTCTCGCACGACAGCGTGCTGCTCGGCGAGGACGGACCCACGCACCAGCCCATCGAGCAGTGCATGAGCCTGCGCATGATCCCGCACCTGCACGTGGTGCGGCCGGCCGATGCCAACGAGATGATCGGCGCGTGGCTGCACGCGCTCTCGCGCAGGCGCGGCGACGGGCCCACCGCGATCCTCGTCACTCGCCAGGGCCTCCCGGTGCTCGAGCACGGGCGGCGCGAGATCTCGCAGGGTGCGTACGTGCTGTGGCAGCCCGAGGGCGTGGCCACGGAGGCGCTGTACGGGATCCTCGTGGCCACCGGCTCCGAGGTGAGCCTCGCGCTCGAAGCGGCGCAGCGCCTCCACGCCGAGGGTCTATCGCTGCGCGTGGTCTCGATGCCGTGCTGGGAGGCCTTCGAGGCCCAAGACGCGGCCTACCGCGACGAGGTGCTACCCTCCGGCGTCACCCGTCGCCTGTCGATCGAAGCTGGGACCACGCTGGGCTGGGCGCGCTACTCGGCGCACCAGCATGGCATCGACGACTTCGGGGCCTCCGCACCCGCAGACGCGCTCGCAGAGCACTTCGGGCTCACGGTCGAGGCCGTGATGGCGCGAGTGAGAGCCCTCCCTTAGACCATCCTCTGTATCAGCGACCCATGTAGCGCGCGCGCCGCTCACGAGGCAACTCACGGCGCACGCGAGAAATTGACCCTTCACCGCCAGCCCGCGGCGTGCCCCGGCTCCACTGCTGTGGCATGCTCCGCGCCGCTTTCGAGCCCGGAAGCCAAGTGCCATGCTCGACCTCAGCAGAACTCGCAACATCGGAATTTCGGCCCACATCGACTCGGGGAAGACCACCCTGACCGAGCGGATCCTCTATTACACGGGGGTCATTCACAAGATCGAGGAGGTGAAGGGCAAGTCCGGCGTCGGCGCGACGATGGACTCGATGGAGCTCGAGCGCGAGCGCGGCATCACCATCCAGTCGGCCGCCACCCACGTCACGTGGCTCGACCACCACATCAACATCATCGACACGCCGGGACACGTGGACTTCACCATCGAGGTGGAGCGCGCGCTCTCGGTGCTCGACGGCGCGATCCTGGTGCTGTGCGGCTCTTCGGGCGTGCAGTCGCAGTCGATCACGGTCGACCGCCAGATGCGGCGCTACAACGTTCCGCGCATCGCGTTCATCAACAAGATGGACCGCGCGGGCGCCGACGCGTACCGCGTGACCAAGCAGCTGCGCGACAAGCTCAAGCACAAGCCGGTCATGGTCACGATCCCGATCGGCGCCGAGGATGACTTCGAAGGCATCATCGACCTTCGCACCCGCGAGGCGGTCTACTTCGACGGCGACAACGGCGAGCACATCCGTCGCACCAGCGAGCTGCCCGAGGGCTACGCCGAGCGCGTGGAGGAGTATCGCCTCAAGCTGATCGAGGCCGCGGCCGACTACGACGAGGAGCTGATGGAGAAATTCATCGGCGAGGAGCTCGAGGACGTCACCGTCGAGCAGATCAACGCAGCGATCCGCAAGGGCTGCCTGTGCCTCGATCTCACCCCCGTGTTCTGCGGCTCCGCCTACAAGAACAAGGGCGTGCAGATCGCGATGAACGGCGTGGTCGAGTACCTGCCCAACCCGACCGAGGTCACCAACAAGGCGTTCCTCATCGACGAGAAGGACCGCAAGGAGACCGAGGTCGAGCTCGAGACGCGCGACGACAAGGACCTGTGCGCGCTCGCGTTCAAGCTCGAGCAGGGTCGCTACGGCCAGCTCACGTACCTGCGCATCTACCAGGGCAAGGTGACCAAGGGCGACACGGTGTTCAACACGCGCACCGGCCAGAAGATCAAGCTGGGCCGCCTGGTCCGCATGCACTCCGACTCGATGGAGGACATCGACGCGGGCGGCGCGGGCGACATCATCGCGATGTTCGGCGTCGACTGTGCGGCCGGCGATACGTTCCACGGCGCCGAGGTGAAGTACTCGCTGCGCTCGATGTTCGTGCCCGACCCGGTCATCTATTACTCGGTCGAGCCCAAGGACAAGACCACGCAGACCAACTTCTCCAAGGCGCTCAACCGCTTTGCGAAGGAGGACCCCACGTTCCGCGTGCGCCGTGACGAGGAGTCGGGCGAGACGATCATCGCGGGCATGGGCGAGCTGCACCTCGACGTGTACATCGAGCGCATGAAGCGCGAGTACAAGGTGGAGACCATCGTGGGTGAGCCGCAGGTGGCCTACCGCGAGACCATCACGCGCGAGACGCCGTACCACTACACCCACAAGAAGCAGACCGGTGGCTCGGGTCAGTTCGCCAAGATCGGCGGCGTGATGCGCCCCCTGGTCGATGGGGAGCCGGGCCAGCACTACCGCTTCGTCGACAAGATCACCGGCGGCATCATCCCGCGCGAGTACATCCCCTCGTGTGACAGCGGCTTCCAAGACTCGATGGAGCGCGGCGTGATCATCGGGTTCCCGGTGGTCGACGTGGAGATGGAGCTCAACGACGGTGGCTTCCACGCCGTCGACTCGAGCGACATGGCCTTCAAGATCTGCGCTCGCGCGGCCTTCAAGGAGGCGATGCGTGCCGCCGGTCCGGTGCTGCTCGAGCCGCTGATGAAGGTGGTCGTCGAGTCGCCCGAGGAGTTCCAGGGCGCGGTGCAGACCACCCTCATCCGTCGTCGTGGCATGGTCCAGGGCTCCGAGACCGCCTACGGCACCACGGCCATCGAGGCCCACGTGCCACTGTCGGACATGTTCGGCTACTCGACCGAGCTGCGCTCGGCCACCCAGGGCAAGGCCGAGTACACGATGGAGTTCGCCAAGTACGGCGAGGTCCCCGCGAGCATCCAGAAGGAGCTCATGGAGAAGTACAAGGACCGCCAGCGCTAGGCCGCGGACGACTCTAGTACGCACGAGAGAGGGGTCGGGACCATGAGGTCTCGGCCCCTTCGTCGTTGGGCGCGGCGCGGGTTGCTCCCGAGCTATTGGGTGACGAGCGGATCTTGAGCGCAGCGGAACCCGATGTTGGCGTTGCCGTTGGAGTAGCTCGGATTGCGAGCCGAGGCGCGGAACCAGTTGATGTCGCTGGTGGCCCAGCCGCCGCCGCGAATGATCCGATACTGACCCGAGGGTGGACCGAGCGGGTTCTCGCTCTCGAACACGTCGTAGACCCCGTACCAGTCGGCGACCCAGTTCCACACGTTGCCGGCCATGTCGTGCACGCCATAGGGCGAGCTGCCGAGCGGTCGGCTGCCCACCGGATACGACGAGAACTGGCCACACCCGCCACCAATACCGTCGGGGTACATGATGACGTGGGTGCAGCTTGGCGCCGGCTCGTCGCCCCAGGGGTAGAGCCGCGCATCGTCGCCTCGGGCCGCCTTCTCCCACTCGGCCTCGGTGGGCAGGCGCTTGGGATGCATCCCCCCGACCCAGCCGCAGTAGGCCTCGGCCTGCATCCACGATACGCAGTTGATCGGGTGGTCGTCGCGGCCTGGCACGGCCCAGTTGCAGTTGAAGCCCTGCGCGGGCAGGGTGCACTCGAACGCTTGGGCGCAGGCGGCGTAGTCCGCCACGGTGACCTCGGTGGTGTCGATGAAGAACGGGTCGAGCTTCACCTTGCGAGCGGGGCGCTCGTCGTCGGCGTAGGCGTCGCTGCCCATCTCGAACGAGCCACCGGGGATCAGGGTCATGCCGGGCGGGAAGCAGTCGATGATGTCGAAGGTGCACGCGGCGGAGCACGAGAGCTGACCGCCGTAGCCCAGCACGTTGACGCAGGTGGCCTGACCGAGGTCCTCGCCGTCGCACTGCTCGCCGGGCTCGAGGATGCCGTTGCCGCAGCCAAGGACGGGGCCGGTGTCGCCCCCGGAGCTGTCCGTTCCCTCCAGCGTGGAGCCGCCGTCGAGATCCGCGGTCTCGCTCGCCGTGGTGCCCTTTGGCGATGGCCCGGTAGAGCTGGTGCCCTCGCTCGAGGAGCTGTCGCTCACCGAGCTGACCTCGTCGCTGCCGCAGGCACCGAGGAGCATCGCGACGACCACGCCGCACGAGAGGTTGGGGCAAGCACGACGCTCGAATCGTCCGTGGACCAACATGCTCGTTCAGGGTGAGTCAAAGTGCCCAGGAAAGGAAGGTGGCGACCTCGCTTCCGTAACTTTTGGTACCACTGGGCCACCGAGCGCGGCTCCGGTCCGCATGACCCGTTCGGTCCACCCCTCGAGCGCCTCGGCGCCACTCTCGCCCTAGGGGGTGTCCCTCATTGCCACGTGAGTGGGGAACGCCGTCAGCGGGCCGCAGGGCAAGGCGCGAGG
>JBFIJN010000472.1:0-7048 GCA_041600735.1 Nannocystaceae bacterium | reverse complement strand
TGCTCGTCACGGGGCGGCTCGTCGATGGGCCCTCGCAGCTCCAGCCCGTGAGCTGCGACGTGCGATTGCACCTGCTCGAGTCCTTCGACCGCGGCAGCGGACTGCCGACCGAGAGCTTCTACGAGGAGCGCTTCTTCGTGCAGGCGCTGCCGCAGCCCTACGCGATCGCCTCGGTTCCCGATGCGCTGGTCGGTCCCGGTGACTCGATCTACGTGAGCACGATCTGCGACGTCGATGGCGACGGCGTCGACGACAACCTGGGCGCGTACTACCCGACGATCCCCGCCGAGCCCGTGCTCCTGCCGGCGGTCGGCATCGACCTCACTCTCGACGTGCTCTTCTAGTCGGCGAGGTCCCGCGGTGACGGCATCTTTTGCGTTACGTGCGCGGGGGTCGTGGGCCAAACACCACGGCTTGTCCGGGATCTCCGTACAACGGCCCGTGGTTCGGAACGCACTACACCGAAATGGGACACATGGCACGCCCCGGGGGCACCCGCACGCACGTCCAGGGATGCGTTGATACACTCGCGCTGAGACGACCCCCAGCGGGGGGCACCCTCATTGGACCGTCGCGTCCATGTCGAGCGCCGCGTGCGAGACGATTCCACCAATGAGACTACGGCGTTCATCGGCTCGTTCCTCGAGCCTGGCATCGTCGTCGCTGGGCGCTTCGAGATCGTGGAGCTGGTGGACTCGGGCGGGATGGGCAGCGTGTATCGGGCCGCCGACGTCCTCGATGGCCGCCGGCCGATCGCCCTCAAGGTGATCCGCGACCAGCCCTCTGGGCACAGCAGCCTCCCGTTTGCGGCCCGCGAGCCGAGTACCTCGCTGGACACGCAGCAGCTCCTCGACAGCTTCCAGCGCGAGGCCGAGCTGCTCGCCAACCTGCGCCACCCGTCGATCGTGAAGTACGTGCTGCACGGTCGCACGAGCTCGGGGGCCCCGTACCTCGCCATGGAGTGGGTCGAGGGCGAGGATCTCAAGGCCAAGCTGCGCCGCGAGCCGCTGACCGTGGCCCAGACCTTGCGGCTCGGGCTCCGCCTGGCCGAGGGCCTGGCGGCGGCTCACCGGGTCGGTGTGATCCACCGCGACATCAAGCCCAGCAACATCTTGTTGCCCAGCGGCAACGTCGACCAGGCCAAGATCGCCGACTTCGGCATCGCCCAGTTCACCCAGTTCGTGCTGATCCGCGGCGGTACGCCGGGCTACATGGCGCCCGAGCTACACCTCGAGGGCTCGCACATCGACGCTCGCGTCGACGTGTACTCGCTGGGCTTGCTGCTCACGCGCTGCCTCTCGACCACCGAGACGCGCGCCAACCTGCAAGGCAGCGAAGATCTCCCCACGGCCACCGTGGTGGAGAAGGGCACCACGCACGTCGTCGATGGCACCACGCTCGGACTCTCGGTGCCCTCGGAGCTCGACGAGCTGCTGCGTCGCATGCTCTCGACCGACCGCAGCTTGCGGCCTGCGCACGGCGGGGTGGTGGCCTCCCACCTGCAGGCGGTCGCCTCGCGCCTCGACTCCCACGAGTCGTCGGTGCTCTCGGCCTACGAGAAGCAGCTCGTCGGCGTCATTCGGGTGCAGCTCGACCCGCGGGCGTCGCCGGCCCGCGACGCGCTGTCCGAGGTGCTGTCGAAGTTCGGCGCGGGTCAGCGCGCGATCGACTTGTTCGGGCTGGTCATCACGCTCGAGAGCCGCGTGTCGGAGGGCGATCACACGCTGCGCGCGGCCCTGTGCGCGCTCGAGGTGCGACGCGTGTGTCCCACGGCCGCGATCGCCCTGGTGCTGGGGCAGATCCCGCCGCAGACCCAGCAGAGCCTGATCACCGCCGCAGAGCGGCTGCTCGCGGGCAACACCGGCAGCTCGAGCCCGAGCGGCGAGCGCCCGATCCTGATCGATCCGAGCGCCGCCAATTTGTTCGACGTGCGCTTCGACGTCGAGCGGGGCGACACCGTGTGCCGCCTGCTCTGCCCGCGCCGCGAGCTCGCGGTCGGTCGCTTGCTGCTGGGGCGCCCGAGCCCGTGGGTGGGTCGCAGCGGCGAGGTCGATCGCCTGCTGCTCGTCTATCTCGACGCCGTGGCCGCTCGGCGCCCGCGGGGCGTGCTGCTGCAGGCCGAGGCCGGCATGGGCAAGTCGCGGCTGGCCCAAGAGCTGATCAGCGGGCTCGAGGCCAGTAGCTCGGCGCCGCTGGTGCTGATCGCCCGCGGTGATCCGGTGAGCGCAGGCTCGCCGTTCTCGCTGCTCGCACAGCTCGTGCACGTGCTGGCTGGCATCGCCGAGGGCGAGACCATGGTGATCCGCCAGGCCAAGCTGCACCGCCGCTTGTCCGAGTACTTCCAGGGCTCCGAGCTGCGCCGCGTGGAGGCATTCCTCGGCGAGCTGTGCCGCATGCCCTACGCCTCCGATTTCTGCCTTCAGCTGCACATCGCGCGCCAGGACCCGGCGTTCATGGCCGAGCACACGCGGCGGGCCTGGGAAGATCTGATCGCGGTCGTGAGCGCCAAGCAGCCGCTGGTGATCGTGCTCGATGACAGCCAGTGGGGCGATCTGGCGACGCTGCGCTACTGCGATCATGCGCTGCGCTCGGACGCCACCGGCGGGCTCTTGCTGCTCGTGCTGGCCCGCCCCGGCAACTCGTCGTGGTCGGCGCTCGAGGGCAACCCGGTCATCAGCCGCATTCAGCTAGAGCCGCTCTCCGTGGCCGACTGCGGCGCCTTCCTGCGCCAAGTGCTCGGGGTCGAGCTCGACCCGGAGCTCATGCATCGGCTCATCGTGCGCGCGGGCGGCAACCCCCTGCTGCTCGAGGAGCTCGCGCGCGCCGTGGGCCAGCGGGGCGACGAACAGCTCGAGGACACGATCTCTGCGCTCATGCACGCGAGGCTCCAGAGCCTCGGCTTCGACGCACGCCAGATCCTCCGCGCCGCCAGCGTCTTCGGGCCCGTGTTCTGGCTCGATGGGGTGGTGGCTCTGCGTCAGCGGGGCTCCAACGGGGCGATCGTGCGCGAGTGGCTCGACGAGCTCGTCGACCAAGAGGTCGTGGTGCGTCGCATCGGCTCGCGCTACCCGGGCGAAGAAGAGTACGAGTTCCACCACTTGTCCGTCCGCGATGCCGCCTACGGCATGCTCACCGAAGAAGACATCGTCGCGGCCCACCGCTCGGTGGCGCGGTGGCTGAGCGAGCGCGGGGAGACCAACAGCTACGTGCTGGCCGAGCACTTCCGTCTCGGAGGCGAGCCCGCCGAGGCCGCGCGCTTCTACGCCGAGGCCGGGCGCCAGGCGTTCATGCGCAACGAGTTCGAGGCGGTGCGCGACATCACCGAGCGCGCGCTGATCGGCTGCACCGCCGGCGACGACGTGCAGGGCGGGCTCGAGCTGCTGCGCGCCGAGGTCGAGGCGTGCACCGGTCACCACGTCGAAGCCTCGCGCTACGCCCTGCTGGCCATGGAGCACCTGCCCGACAGCTCGGCGCGCTGGCTGGCCGCCGCGGGCGAAGCGAGCCTCGCCACCGCGCGCGCGGGCGATCACGAGCGCGTGCTCGAGGTCATCGCGCGCCTCGACGACATCGATCCCTCGCTCTCGGGCGGCGGCGTCGAGCTCACGGGCCTCGTCCGCGCTGCGCTCCCGCTGGCCATGCGGGGCTACGGGGCCACGGCCGTGCAGCTGCTCGACTCGGTCGAGCGCGCGCTCCAGTCGCTCGCCGAGCGCAACCCCGATGCACGGGGGCCGTACCACACCGCGCGCGGCCTGCGAGGCATGTGCACCGGTGAGCTCGCGGCGTCGCTCTACGAGATGGAGGCGGCGGCCCGCGAGTTCGAATCGGCGGGCAGCCTGCGCACCGCGTGGGAGAGCCGCGCCGGGGCCGGCTTCATGTGCCTCGAGCTCGGCATGCTCGAGCGCGGCGAGCAGATGCTCATGGAGATCATCCGCGCCACCGAGGGCGTCGGCCTGCATCACCTCAACGCCGTGGCCAAGCACAACCTGGGCCGTCGCATCGCCGAGGTCGGGCGCGTGGAGGAGGGTCGGGTGCTCGAGCGCGCCGCGCTCAAGGCGTTCCAGACCCACGACAATCAGCGCATGCAAGGGCTCACCCACGCGTTCTTGGCTCGCATCGCGCTCGGGGGAGGGGATCCGCTCGAGGCCGAGCAGCACGCGCGCCGCGGGGTCGAGCTGCTCGAGCGGGAGTCGGGCTCGAAGATCGTCGGGCTCGCGACGCTCGCCCAGGTGCTCTTGTTCGTCGATCGGCCTGCAGACGCGCTCGCCTACGCCGAGCAGGCCCTCGCGCAGCTCGGAGAGCTCGAGCTCGTGCTCGAGGGCGAGTCGCTCACCCGCCTCGCTCACGCCGAGGCGCTGTGGGCGTGTAGGCGAGTTCCCGACGCGATCCAGGCGATCCAGGCGGCCCGCGCCAATCTCTTCCAGCGCGCAGACCGGGTCGGCAGCAGCGACGCCCAGCGCAGCTTCCTGCGCCACGTGCCCGAGAATGCGGCTATCCTTCGCCACGCCGAATCGTGGCCGAAGAACAAACGATGATCGAACCCGCGGCTCAGAACATCGCCGTCTACACCTTTGGATCCGCGTGGGGGATGCCGGTTCCCACCGCCTCTCCGTTCGGGCTCAAGCTCATCACGTGGTTGCTCATGCACGACTTGCCCCACGACGTGCGCGTGGAGAACAACCCCGGCAAGGGGCCCAAGGGCAAGTGCCCGTGGGCGGTGATCGACGGTGAGACCATCGGCGACTCCTACCTGGTCGTCGAGCGGCTCAAGGCCGCCCGCGGCCTCGCCGACGATGCGCTGTCTCCCCGGCAGCTCGCGATCGCCGAGACCACGCGGCTGATGCTCGAGGAGCACTTCCACCAGGTGTGGGAGCACGAGCTGTTCATCTACGACGGGGGCTGGAAGCGCGCCTACGAGTTCTTCGACCAGCTCCCGCCCGGGCTGCGCGTGCTGGTGCGCAACGTTGCGCGCATGCAGCTGCGCAAGCAGCTCTATGCGCGCGGCGTGGGTCGACACGAGCACGCCGAGATCGTGCGCATGGGCGTGCTCGATCTCGACCTCATCGAGGAGCTCATCGGCGACGGTCCCTTCTTCTTTGGCGACGTGCCCACGGACATCGACGCCACCGTGTTCGGGTTCTTGGCGCTGGTCCACTGGACGCCGTCGGAGAGCCCGGTGTGGGCGCACTTTCACTCGCGCCCGCGCCTCGGTGCCTACTGCGATCGCATGCTCGAGCGCTACTTCTCGGGCGGCTCCTCGCGCGGCGCCTCACGCGGCGCCTCGGCCGGAATCGGGGCGTAGAGGGCTGCCTCTAGCCGGTTGGCGACCTCCGGGGTCACCTCGTCGTGCGGCGCTCGCAGGTAAGCGCTGATGGCGTTGAGTGCCGCGTCGCCGAACCGCTGGAGATAGAAGCGGAGCCTGGCGTCCGAGCTCTTGAGGAACGCGAGATCGGTCAGCATCATGTGGCGCACCGCGAGCAGCGGGACGGGGCTCTGCAGCGGGCGAAACTCGCGGTTGTGGAGCCCGGGCTTGCGGCACTCCGCATGGAACTCGCCGATCATCAGGTGGCGCCCGGCGAAGTCGAGCGCCAGCTTGTCCTGCACGTCGTCGATCCACTCGCCCTCTAGCCCGGGAAACAGGACCAGCATGGCCTTCAGCGCCGCTCGGTTGCCGATCTGGGGGGTGCGCGACTCGAACACCTTCATCGTCTGGCGCATCACCGTGATCATCGCCGGGCGAGGGTCGGCATCGAACACGTGGCAGACCGCGGAGAACAGCAGGCCCTCCCGCATCGAGACCTCGGTATACGGGCACACGTCGCCGCTACGTCCCAAGTTGGGGTTTGCTTGACAGAGGTAGTCCACCGTCCATCTTGCCACCTCGTTGAGAATTCCCCGGGCTGCGACATCGACCTCCGTGAGCTCCGCCCTCCCCCGAAGTGCGTCGAAGACATCCTTCAGCGCCACGAACGGCGTCAGCGAGAACTGATCCACCACGCCCAAGAGCCCCGCTCGCCTACGGTATCACGGCGTGACCGAGCCTTTCGGACCTCGCTGTCTTCAACGTGGCCCATCCCGGGCCGCCGAGGTGAGCGCGGTTCTCTTCGCTCGCGCATCGACGCACCGTTGACCCGTGGATTCCCCGACATCCAGGGCACCGTCGACCATGGGAGCATTGGGGAGCCATGCACGTGTGCACCACCAACGCCTGTCGAGTGGCAGAAGAGCACGTCGAGCTGCTGCGCGAGACCTTTGCCGACTACGCCCGCAAGGTGGCGGCCAACGAGCCCGGCTGCCTGCTGCTGCGCGTGCTGCAAGACGCCAGCGATCCCTGCTCGTTCGTCGTATTCGCCGAATTCGCCGACCAACGGGCCTATGAGGCCCACTTGGCCTCGGATCACGTCGCGCAGCTCCGCGGGAAGATCCACCCGCTCATCGGCGACAGCCACCACAAGACCATCCTCCGGCCACTCGCATGAGCGACGCGATCTCGCATCCACCCGCGCACACCAAGGTGCTGGTGGTCGGAGGCGGCCCCGGTGGCGCCATGGCGGCGATCTTGTTGGCCCGCGAAGGGATCGAGGTCACCGTGCTCGAGCGTGACCAGTTTCCCCGCTACCACATCGGCGAGTCGCTGCTCACCTCGGCGATTCCGGTGCTCAAGTTCGTGGGGCTCTACGAGCGCATGGAGGCGCATGGCTTCCTGCGCAAGCACGGCGGCTACTTCACGCTCAAGGACGGCGCTGCTCCGGGCCACATCGACTTTCGCAAGGTCAGCGTCCATCAGCACTCCTATCAGGTGATCCGCTCGGAGTTCGACCACCTGTTGCTGAAGTACGCCGCCGAGATGGGTGCGCGGGTGTTCGAGCAGACCGCGGTCACCTCCGTCGACTTCAGCGGCGATCGGCCGGTGCGCGCCCACTGGCAGCGCAAGGGGGCCACCGGCCAGATCACGTTCGACCATGTGATCGACGCCTCGGGCCTCTCGGGGCTGCTGGCGACCAAGGTGCTGCACAACCGCCGCTTCCAGCCCGCGTTCGCCAACGTGGCC
>JBFIJN010000471.1:0-7056 GCA_041600735.1 Nannocystaceae bacterium | reverse complement strand
TCGCGCCAGCAGGTGGGCCCCGGCTACCAGTACGAGAACGCCGACCTTCGCCCCGAGCGCTCGCTGGCGCTCGAGGTCGGCACGCTGGTGCGTCATCCATGGTTCGAGCTCGAGGCGTTCGCGTTTCGCACCACCATCGCCCATCTCATTCAGCGGGCGTCGCGAGATCTGGCCGAGTGCCCCAGCAGCGACCCCTCGTGCATGTCCTCGCGCAACCGCTTCCAGCTGGTGAACCTCGAGGGCGAGGCGTTGATCCTGGGCGCCGAGGGCGGCCTGCGGGTGTACCTGCCGGCAGACCTGCAGCTGCGTGGCACGATCTCGTATGCGCGGGGTGAGGGCGCGAACCCGAAGGCCGGCCGCCCGCTCGAGCCCGATCGCGTGCCGCTCTCGCGCGTCCCGCCGCTCAACGGCATTGCCGAGGCCGGGTGGCGCAGCCAGCGGTGGGGGGTGCACTTGGTGGGGGTCGTTCGCTGGGCGCGGGCGCAGACCCGGCTGGCTCCGCAGGATCGCGTGGACAGCCGCATCCCTCGCGGCGGCACGCCAGGCTACGCCGTGGTGGACATCCGGGCGGGCTATCGGCTGGCCCCGTGGGTGCTGGTGGCGATCGTGGCCGAGAACGTGGCCGACACCGCCTATCGCCACCACGGCTCGAGCACCAACGGTCCCGGTCGCGGCCTGATCGGCGAGCTGCAGTTCGGGTTCTGAGCGCGGGCCGCTACGGGGGGATCCCCCCGTGCGACCACCCCGGGTGATCCCCCGGCGAGCCCCAAGGAAGCCCGCTTATGCGTGCGCGACCCCCTTGGGTATCGTCGCGCCACGATGGAGACCACGCGCATTGGCTTCTTGATGGGTTGCACGGCGATCTTGCTGCTCGGGGGATGCCCCGGCGACGACGCCGGATCGGACGGCACGGACAGCGCCGCGGACACGGGCGAGGACGGCACGGGGGGCGACTGCGTCCCTTCGGACGCGGAGGTCCCCGCGCTCGACGAGAGCGCATGCGCTCCCGCGGCCAACGACTACACTCCCACGGTCAATGGCTCGGCCGATGACGTATGGCCGACGTGCGTCAACGATGACGGCCAGTACCACCCGTTCGAGCAGCCGGGCGCGGCCGCCCGCGTCGAGGCCTTCGAGATGATCCGCTCGATCTTCGCGGCGGGCACGAGCGCGGCCGACTTCACCGCGGCGCGCGAGCAGTATGCGCTCGACCAGGGCATCGAGTCGCGCACGCTGCGACGCGAGGACGTGCACTACCCCAACATTCCCGAGGCGGAGCAGGACCCCACGGTCGACTTCGACAAGCAGTGCACGATCGAGGCCAACGTGATGAACTATCCCGATCGCTGCGCGGGCCCGGCCAAGATCGCGCCGCTCATCAACGAGGCGTTCGTGATGGGACAGAGCGAGATGGGTGATCCGGCCGTGCATGCGGCACGGATCGACGCAGGGATCGAGTGGTTCATGTACCTCTCGGTGATCAAGGAGGCTGGCTTTAGTTGCCCACCCGCCGACTATGGTGGCGATTGCGATGCGGCGTGGGGCTACTACAACGGCGCGACCAACCGCACCAGCCCCATGGGCTTTGGCGCCGATGTGCTCGCGGCCAGCTCGATCTCCAACGAGCGCGTGTTCGATGGCCTGGCCGCGATGCGATGCTTCCGCGACGGCTACCCCGCCGACATGGATGCCGACACCAACGATCCGCTGTTCGGCTACGCCTACGATCAGCTCAACCGCGCCAACGATCACGCGGCCGCCGTGGTGCTGCGCGCCCGCATGGCGCAGCAGCTGCCGCTGTGCGGGTCCGAGGCCGACGCCAACTGGGCGTGGGTGCAGGTGTTCGGCCGCGCGCTCGAGAAGCCGGCCCAGGACGCCGACGCGAGCCAGGCCGCCACGCTCGCGGCGCTCCTCGACAACGACGCGCCCACGCCCGAGGAGATCCAGGCCGGCGTGGCGGCCCTCGACGCGCTGTTCCCCTGCCCGTAGCGCGCGCTACATGTCCGCGCTGACGAGCCCCAGCCGCACCGCGTGCCGCACCAAGCCCGCCACGTTCTTCGTGTCGAGCTTGGCCATGATGCGGCCGCGGTGGCCCTCGACGGTCTTCACGCTGAGGTCGAGGTCGCGCGCGATCTCGGGGCTGCTGCGGCCCTCGGCCACCAGCTTCAGCACCTGGCGCTCGCGCGGGGTGAGGTCGGTGCCCACGCGCTCGTGCGCGCCCGCCTTGGTGGCCTTGCGCGAGTCATCGAGCACGATCTTCGCCACCTGCGGGCTGAAGAAGGCGTTGCCCGCGGCCACGGCCTTGATCGCCGCCACCAGATCGGACAGGCCGGAGCCCTTGAGCAGGTAGCCCTCGGCGCCGGCTCGGATCGCGGGCCGCACGTGCTCCTCGGTCGAGTACATCGACAAGATGAGCACATGGGTGTCGGGCAGCGACTCGCGGATCGACTTGGTCGCGTCGACGCCGTTGAGGCCCGGCATGTTGAGGTCCATGACGACCACGTTGGGGCGGTGCTGGAGGACGGCAGCGACGCCGTCGTGACCGTTGTCGGCCTCGGCCACGACTACGACGTCGTCGCGCCCATCGAGCAGCGCCCGCAGGCCCTCGCGCACGATGGTGTGATCTTCGACCAAGACGACGCGAACGGGGTCCGACATCGCCGACGACTCTATCATGTATGCAGGGGCCCTCACCCGAGGGGGATCACGGCGGTCACGGTGGCGCCCTCGCCGGGCGTGCTCTCGATGCGCAGCTCGCCGCCCAAGAGCTCGGCCCGCTCGCGCATGCCCACGAGGCCGCGGCTGCGGCCGGCTCGGATCGCCGCCTCGGGGTCGAAGCCCCGCCCGTCGTCGCGCACGCGCACGGTGGCCAGGCCGCCCTCCGTGCGCAGCCAGACCTGCACGCGGCTCGGGTGGGCGTGTCGCGTGATGTTGGTGAGCGTCTCCTGCACCACGCGGTAGCACGAGGTCTCGATGGCCGGCGGCAGCCCCGACTCGGGCAGCTGCACGTCGCAGTCGACCTCGATCTCGAGCCGCTCGCTGAGGTCGAGGCACGCGCGCTCGATCGCCTCGGCGAGGCCCACGTCGTCGAGCACCGCGGGCCCCAGCGTGTTCACGGCGCGGCGGATCTCCTCGAGCGTCTCGTCGACCATGCCCGTGGTGCGCGTGGCCAGCTCGGCGAGGCGGCCCGCCCCGGCGCCGGCCTTGCTGGCGAGACCCTCGATGAGCTGCATGTGGATGCGGATCGCGGTGAGCGACTGCCCCGCCGAGTCGTGCAGCTCGCGGGCGATCGCGCGGCGCTCGGCCTCCTGCATGCTCACCGCTCGCGTCGAGAGCTCGCGCAGGTTCTGCTCCTTGTCCTTGAGCTCCGCGAGCGCGCGCGACAGATCGGAGGAGCGCGCCTCGACCTGCTGCTCGAGGTTCTCGGCCAGCGCGCCGAGGGCCGCCCGCGACTCGCGAAGCTGCCCGAGCAGCGCCTCGATCTCGTCCTCCACGCGGCCCATCGCACGCAGCGGCAGCCAGTACATCAGCCCCGCCAGGCCCGCGCCGAGCAAGCCGAACGCCAGCAGCATGCGCAGCGCGCCCGCGCGCACCTCGGCCGTCGAGGCCGCCACCCAGATCGCCGCCACCTCTTCATTGTTGACGATCACCGTCGCGTGCTCCCACACCACGGGCAGAGCGGCCAGCGCGACGTAGTCGGTCTCGCCGCTGCGGTCGATGCTGCGACCCTGGTCGTCGATGACCGCGATGTGCTCGATGTGCTCGAGCGGATCGTCGTACGTGCGCAGGTGCGCGAGCATCTTGGGTGAGTCGTACTTCCACAAGAGCGGGCGCTGCTCGGCCTCGTGGCGCACGACGGCCGCGAACTGCTCGGCGGTGGCGCGCGCTTGCACCCGCGCTGCACGCGTGCCGAGCACGTAGAACGCGACCGGAGCCGAGATCATGACGACCGCGACGAGCAGCAGCGCCAGCGGCCCGAGGCGCGCCCCGAGGTAGCCGCGCAGGCGCAGGCGGGGCGCCCGAGCAGAGCTGGCCGTGGCCATCGCTAGGGCTCCTCCTGCTCGAGCGGGAGCGAGCCGCGCAGCGCGATCGCTCCCGCTTCCTCGATCACGCGGCCACCCTCGGTCGACAGCGCAAAGGTGATGAACATGGCGGTCACGCCCTGCGGCGGCCCGCGGGTGACGAACGCAAAGTCCTTGTAGAACGGATAGCTGCCGTCACTCACCGATTGCGGGCTCGGGAGCACGCCGTCGATGGTGAGCGCCTTGATCGGCAGGCTGGGGGGGATGGTGCCCTGTCCGAACAAGCCGATCGCGCCCTGGGTGTCGGCCAGCGCCTCGCGCATGGCCTCGTCGCGATAGAGCACGCGCCACTGGGAGTCGCGGTAGGCGGCCTCGTTGACCGCCTCGAAGCCGGGCAGCACGCGATCGATCGCCATGTGCGACGAGTCGCCGCGCTCGCGCTGGAGCACCACGATGCGCGAGCCATCGGCCCAGCTGCGCTGCGAGCCCTCGTAGATCGCGATCAGCTGCGCGCGGGTGAGCCCCACGTCGGGCACGCTGGCGTGCACCGCCACCACCACCGGCGCGCGCGCATAAGGGGTGGCCACCAGGCCCTGCTCGCGCTCGCCGTCGCGCAGCGGTCGCGAGACGAGCGCGATGTCGATCACGCCGTCGAGGAGCGCCTGTACTCCGCCCCCCGAGCCGATGCTGGCGTGCACCACCGCGTGCTGGCCTTCGGCGCGGGAGTACGCGGCGCCGAGCGCCCGCGTGACGGGGAGGTTGCTGCCCGAGCCGGCGAGGCGGAGGCCCGTGCGCGGGCTCGCGGGGAGCGGCGCGGGGCGGGCGACCCCGTCCACGAGGAATGGCGGCAGCGGCTGGTCGGCGTCGGAGACCACCACCCACGTGGCCGCGGCCAGCAACGCCACCATGATCGCCGAGACCGCCAGCCACAGCACGTTCGAGCGCCCCCAGCCCGCGAGCGCGGGCACGGCCGGCTCCTGTCGCAGCGAGGGCGCTCCCATCACCCCGATGCTAACCCCGAACCTCGGTGATCCGCGGGCTGCGGGCCTGGCGACCGGCCGTGCACGAGGCAGGGGACTTGCGCGGCGTCATCGATCGTGGGAACGAGGGGTCGCCATGTGCCCCTCGCTCTCCCCGTTGCCGCGCCACCTCGGCCTCTCGTCGTGGCTGGCCGTAGGGCTGGGGTTGCTCGGCTGCGAGGGACCCGAGGTCCACTCCTCGGCGGCTCCGCGGGTCACGGTCGTGCGAGCGTCACCGGTCGTGGCGGAGCCAGCGCTGGCCAGTGCGGGCGAGCCGGCGACGATCGAGCGTGACCCGCCGGCCGCATCCGATGTGCTCTCGCCGGCCGATCGGCGTCGCTTTCAGGCCGAGGTGGCCGAGGGCCGTCGCCTGCATCACGCGCGTGACTTCAACGGAGCGCTGGCCGCCTTCACGCGTGCGCTCGACGTGATGCCCACCGACGCGCGCACGCTCAGCGAGCAAGGCTGGGCGGCATTCTTCGCGGGCCGACTCGACGACGCCGACGCAGCGCTGCAACAGGCCGAGGCCTCGACCGATGCCGATGACACGCGGCTGCTCGCCTCGATCCTCTACAATCGCGGACGCCTGGCCGAGGCCCGCGATGATCAGGCCGCGGCCATCGCTGCCTATCAGCGCTCGCTGCGACTGCGCCCGCACTCCACCACGTACAAGCACCTCACCGCGATCCCAGGAGGCACGCGCTACGGGTTCGGCCCGGCCGTGGGACGACTGCAGGGGCCCTACCCGCGGCTCGGCGAGCTGTGCGACGAGGAGCGCACGCTCTGCGCCGCCGCCGGGGAGAGCGAGCCGACCGAGGCGTTTCAGTGCCTGACCGACGCCGCCAAGGGCCTGTACCCCGAGGCCGTCGAGGTGTCCCACGGCCGGGCGCTGCTCGCCCCGTGGAGGGGCCTGCGCTTCGTGGAGACGCGTCCGAGCATGTTCGCGGCCCACTATCACGCCGCGCTGCGCACGGATGAAGGATGGTTCGTGCTGCCCGACGTCGCCGTGCTCTCGCGGGGCACGCCGGGCACCACCGAGAGCGTCACGCGGCTCGTCGCGCGGGCCGAGTCGCTGTTCGTGGGCGCCGGCTCCCAGGTCGTGCTCGAGGTCGAGACCCGCTGGGTGCTCGAAGATGCCGCGGGCACCGAGCTCGAGTCCGAGACCCACCGCGTGGAGCTCTTGTGTGGCGTGGGTCCCTCGGGGATCCCGAGCTGCACCGGCGCGCTGCCGCGTGCCCAGCAAGCCCGCCGTCGCGATGCGGGCGAAGCCGAGCGCACGCGCTGGGAGGTCGAGCGCACCGCGCTCCCCGAGGGCATGATCGTGCTCGAGGGCGATCCCGAGGCGCTCGACGAGCCGGCCGCGGCCGTGCTCGGGACCCACCGCATCACGTTTCCCTAGCGAGCACGCGGCGTTCGGTTCGCGGGCCGGCGTGCGCGATCTCGTGGGGCAGCGGTCGCGCGGAGGATTGGCTATCGTTCGGTCCCATGTCTGGTTCCATGATCGAGTTCCGCGCCAACGGCCGCACCGCGGCTGGCTACCTCTCCCTTCCCGCCTCGGGCCGCGGCCCGGGAATCATCGTGATCCAAGAATGGTGGGGTCTCGTCGGTCACATCAAGGCGGTGGCCGATCGCTTCGCCGCGGCGGGCTTCGTGGCGCTGGCGCCCGACATGTATCACGGCGAGAGCACCACGAGCCCCGACGACGCCGGCCGCATGATGATGGCCCTCGACATCGCCGAGGCCGGCAAGGACCTGCAAGGCGCGGCCAACTATCTGCTCGCGCACGAGGCCGTGACGCCGAAGAAGGTCGCCGCCCTCGGATTCTGCATGGGCGGGCAGCTCGCCGTTCATGCGGCCACGATGCACGAGGAGATCGCGGCGGTCGTCGACTTCTATGGGATCCACCCGGCGGTGCAGCCCGACTTCTCGAAGCTGCGCGCACCCGTGCTCGCGCACTTCGGCGAGTCGGATCCCTACGTCGATCGCAAGGCGGCCGAGGGCCTCGTCGAAGGCGT
>JBFIJN010000470.1:0-7097 GCA_041600735.1 Nannocystaceae bacterium | reverse complement strand
CGCTTCGTCGAACAGCGGCTGCGTCGCGGGGCTCGGCATCGTGCGCTCGTAGAACGCGTGGAGCTCGGCCTCGTCCTCGATCACCCAGCGCGGGAAGAACGTGGTGAGCGCGAGCTCGGGGAACACCACCAGCTCGGCCCCTTGCGCATGCGCGCGCCGCAGCAGCCCGAGCAAGCGCTCCACCACCTCGGCGCGGGAGTGGGCACGCTGGACGGGACCGAGCTGGGCGGCGGCGACGACGACTGGGCGAGGCACGGGGCAGCATCTTGGCGCGGGCGCGCGACGGACTCAAGCCCCAGCGCCGTGCGACGTCGCGGGAGAGGTCACGAGTGGACCACCACGGCTCGCCGCGCTCACGACCCCGCCTCAGCCTGCGAGCTCTTGCAGCACCTCTAGCAGCACATTGGCGCCCGCCTCGAGATCCGCGGGCTCGGTGTGCTCGGCGACGTTGTGACTGATGCCCCGCACGCTCGGCACGAAGATCATCGCGGCCGGGCACACCCTCGCCAGCATCTGCGCATCGTGCCCTGCGCCGCTCGGCATGCGGCGCGTCGACAGCCCGAGCGTCTTGGCCACCGTCTCCACGTGATCGACCAGCGCGGGATCGAAGCGCACCGGCTCGAACCTCGCGAGCGAGCGGTGCGCCACCGTCACCCCCTCTTGCTCGGCGAGCCCGCGCACGTGCGCGTGCACCCTCGCCTCGGCCTGCTGGAGCACCGCCTCGTCGGTGTTGCGCAGATCCACCGTGAACACCGCGCGATTGGGGATCACGTTGACGAGATCGGGATGGAGCTTGAGCGAGCCCACCGTGGCGATCTGATCGCCGCCGAGCTCCAGCGCCAGCGCGCGCACGTACTGCACCACCGAGCCCGCCACCCAGCCCGCGTCGTGGCGCAGGCGCAGCGGGGTGGTGCCGGCATGATTGCTGACCCCGGTGACCGTGAACTCGGTCCACGAGATCCCCTGCACGCCCTCGACCACGCCGATCGTGACGCCCTCTTCCTCGAGCACGGGGCCCTGCTCCACGTGGAGCTCGACGAACGCGTGCACGGCCATCGGCGGGGCCGTGCCGGCGTAGCCGATCGCATCGAGCTCCGCGCCGAGCTCCTTGCCGTCGATGCTGACGATGGAGCGGGCCTGCCGCAGCGGCAGCGCACCCGCAAAGTAGAGGCTGCCGAGCATGTCGGGGGCGAAGCGAGCGCCTTCTTCGTTGGTGAAGAACGCGACCGCCAGCGAGCGAGTCGGGCGCACGCCGGCGCGCTGCAGGGTCTCGATCACCTCGAGCCCGGCCAGCACCCCCAGGTTGCCGTCGTAGAGCCCGCCGGTGCGCACGGTGTCGATGTGCGAGCCGGTCATCACCGGCGGCCCGGGCTCGAGCCCCGGCCACACGCCCACCACGTTGCCGATCGGATCGATCGAGATCTCGAGCCCGAGCGCCTCCATCCACCCGCGCACGAGATCGCGGCCGCGGCCGTCGGCCTCGGTGAGCGCGAGGCGGCACACGCCGCCGCCGGGCAGCCCGCCGACCTCCCCCAGCGCGTGGAGGCGTTGCAGCAGGCGTTCGATGTCGATGCGAGACGGCGTGGTCATGGGCGCTTGGGCAGCGCGAGACGATACCCTAGAGTCTCGCGCGCTGCATGGGCAAGGCTCGCACATCCCCCGAGGTACCCGCGTACGACGGAGCGCTCCCCGACGCGATGGTCACCCGCGCCCGCGAGATCCACCGCCGCCTGATGCGGGCGCAGCCCCACCCCCAGGTCGAGCTCGACCACGAGGACGCCTGGCAGCTGCTCGTCGCCACGATCCTCGCGGCCCGCTCCAACGACCGCACCATCAACCAGATCACGCCCGTGCTGTTCGCTCGCTGGCCAACCCCCGCCGCGCTGGCTCGCGCGCCGCAGGCTGCGGTCGAGTCGGTGGTGAAGGCCTCTGGTTTCTTCCGCGTGAAGGCGGCCGCGATCCGCCGCACGGCGCAGGCGGTGGTGACCGAGTTCGACGGCGAGGTGCCGGCGACGATGGCGGAGCTGTGCACGCTGCCCGGGGTCGCACGCAAGACCGCCAACGTGGTGCTCGCCTCGGTGTTTCGCGTGCCGAGCGGCATCATCGTGGACCTCCACGTCACCCGACTGGTCGAGCGCCTGGGGCTCACCTCGGACAAGGACGCCACGCGCATCGAGGCGCTCTTGTGCGCGCTCCTGCCCAAGCGCGCGTGGGTCGACGTGGGGCACCGGATGGTGCTGCACGGGCGCCACGTGTGCACCGCCCGCAAGCCCCGCTGCGGCCGCTGCCCGCTCAACGAGGTGTGCCCCAGCGCCTCCGAGGCCCCCGCCGGGCGCTGGACCGAGCGCGCGGCGTGGGAGCGGGTGCTATGCGAATCCCGGGGCCAGGTTGACTCGACCGCGTGACCCGCGGGCGGGCCCCCTGCTAGCATGCCCGCCCGTGGCGAGCCTTCCCAAGTCGGGCTCGGGCGACGACGGCAGCCCCGGCTCTCCCGAGGGGGCTCTCGTGCCTGCCCTTCGCGCTCCGATCTCGCGCCGCGCGAGCCTACGCCCCGAGATCCGCGCCGCGCTGGCGCTCGAAGAAGCGGGCGAGCTGCGGGAGGCCGCGCGGGTGTTCGAGCACTCGGGCGAGCACGCCCAGGCGGCCAGCCTGCGCATGGAGCACGCGCGCACGCTGCCGGACGTGGGCGAGCGCATCGACGTGCTGCGCGAGGGCTGCGCGCGCAACCCGGGCGACACCGCGGAGGGCCGCGCGCTGCACCAGGCGCTGGCCGAGGCGCTGCTGCACGAGGCCGAGCACGAGGCCGATCCCTCGCGTCGCCGCGGCCTCGAGCTCGAGGCGGCCCGCGCCCTCGAGGAGGCCGACCAGGGAGCCGCCGCCGGCGAGCTCTACGAGAGCCTGGGACTGCTGGCCCGCGCCGCGCGAGCCTTCGAGCACGCGGGCGAGGTCGCCAAGCTCGAGCTCGTGCTCGAGGTGCTCGAGCGTCACGAGCAAGCCGAGGCCGACGCGAGCAAGCTCGAGGCGGAGATCGACGGCGCGCTCGCGGACGGTCGTCGCCGCCACGCCCATGTGCTGCTGCTCGAGCACGTGGCAACTCGCGAGCGCGCGGGCGGGAGCGGAGCGCGTCCCGGGTTGGCGCGGCGGCTCGCGGCGCTCGACGGCGCTCGCCCCCGCGCACACGAGCTCGAGCTGCGCTGGAACGGGCGCGTGACCTCGGTGAGCGGGCGCCCGCGCTTCATCATCGGGCGCTCCCCCGATGCGCAGCTCACCGTGCCCGGAGCTCGGCTCTCGCGATACCACGTGGAGCTCTCGATCGACAGCTCCGAGCCGACGGAGCCTCGCCTCATCGCCACTGATCTCGGCTCCAAGCTGGGCAGCTTCTGGGACGGCGATCCGCTCGAGCCCGGCGATCCGGCGCCGCTGCTGGCCCGCGGCGAGCTGGGGCTGGGCAGCAGCGCGGGCATCGAGGTGGTGCCGCTGCACGGCGATCGCGGCGAGGCCTGCGGCGCGCTGGTGCGTGCCGGTCATCGCGAGGCCTGGCACCTGTTCTTGCCGCACGGCGGCCCCCTCGTGCTCGCGCCCGACGTGCGCGTGCCGGCCCGTCTCCTGTTCGATCGCGGCTGGGTGGTGCTCGACCTCGCCAGCGGCGTCGCGGCCGAGCTCGAGCGCCACCGCGTGCCCACGGGCGCGACGATCGAGCTGCTCGTGGGCGACCGCGTGAGCCTGGTCGACGCACCGCTGGTGCTCGAGGTGCTGTCGTGAGCGTGAGCTGGGCCGTCGAGATGGCCCGGGACGCCGACGACGTCCCCCTGCAAGGCGTGCTCGACGACATCGTGGCCCGCTTCGCCGATGGTGCGGCGCGCCCCGACGAGCTGCCCGAGCTCGGCCGCTTCGCCGAGGACGTGCGCCGCGGCGTCGCGCTCGCGGATCTCGAGGCCGAGCTGCGCACGCTCAGCCACGCCGGATACCTGCGCGGCGCCTTGGTGGTGCTCGCCGGAGGGCTCCGCCACGATCCCCGGCCCGAGCTGGCGCTGGCGCTGGCGCGCGAGCTGCTCGACGCCCTCGACCCCGCGCTCGGCGTGCGACTGTGTCGCGCGGTGCTGGCCTTGCCCGACGTGCAGGCCAGCGATCAGCGCCCCGAGGGTCCGTTCGTGGCGGGCAACCTGCTGCTCGGTGATGCGCTCATCGAAGGGGGCGATCCCGGGGCCGCGCTGCGCCACTTCGAGGCCGTGCTCTCGGTCGACGTCGAGCACCCGCGTGCGCTGCGAGGCTGGAGCGAGTCCGTGCGCGCGCTCGAGGCCCGCGGCTTGGTGGCCGAGCACCGCAGCCGCGGCCTCGCCTTGCTCGATGGGCTCGACGAGCTCGAGCTGCGCCACGCATTCGGGGCCGACCGCTACGAGCTCGGACGCCCGCTCGGCCGCGGCCGCCATGCGGTGGTCTACGAGGCCTTCGATCGTCACGTGGGCCGCTCGGTCGCGATCAAGCGGCTGCTGCAGCCCGAGGCCCGCCGCGGCGAGCTGCCCGAGCGCGTGCTCGAGTCGCGGTTCTTCGCCGAGGCCCGCACGCTGGCGCGCGTGCGCAGCCCGTTCGTGGTGGCGCTGCTCGACGTGCAGCCGCGTCATCGCTTCATCGCGCTCGATCTGTGCCGCGGCGGCAACCTTCGCCTCGCGCTGCGCCGCGGGCTCGTGTCGGGGGCCGACGTGCCGCGCATCGGCGAGCAGCTGCGCGCCGCGCTGGCGGCCGTGCATGCGGCCGGCGCCGTGCACCGCGACGTGAAGCCGGCCAACATCCTCGTGCGCGGCCGCAGCCGCGGCGCCCCCGTCGCGCTGGCCGACTTTGGCCTCGCGGTCGGCCACGACCCGCAGCGCGCGGCCACCAACGCGGGGACGCTGCGCTACCTGGCCCCGGAGCTGCGCTGGGGGCCCGCGCTGCGCCGCAGCAGCGCAACCCCGGCCTCCGATAGGTTCAGCGCCGGGGTAGTGCTACTCGAGCTAGCCTTCGCCCCCCACCCGCTCCCCGAGCCGCTCGATCGCATCGACGCCGATCTCGATGCACGCGCGCTCGTGCCCGACACCCTGCCCGATCCATGGCCGCAGATCTTGCGCTCGCTGCTGTCCCCCGAACCAGAGGCTCGCTCGTGGTGATCTCGTCTCGCGCTCGCGTGATGCTCCCGCCCCTCGCCCTCGCCGTCCTCGGCGGAGCGGCGCCGCTCGGCTGCGAGGAGGTCTCGCGTACCTACAGCACCCGCGCCGAGGACGGCGTGGTGCTGTTCCGCGACGACTTCGAACGCGACGAGCTCGGCCCCGACTGGCTCGTGACCGGCCCCGGGGCGAGCCTCGTGAACGGGGTGCTCGAGCTCGAAGACCTGCGCAACCACCCGCTGTGGCTCGACCGCCCGCTCCCCGACGACGTGCGCATCGACCTCGACGCGTGGGCCACCACCGAAGAGGGCGACATCAAGGTCGAGCTGTGCGGCGACGGCAAGAGCTGGGCCACCTCGGTCAACTACGTGGCCAGCGGGTACGTGCTGATCTTCGGCGGCTGGAACAACAGCCTCAACGCCATCGTGCGCCAGAACGAGCACGGGCGTCAGCGACAGACGAGCAGTGAGCCCAAGGTCGAGCCTGGTCGCCGCTATCACTTCACCATCACCCGCAGCGGCGGAGAGCTGCGCTGGGAGATCGACGGCCGCGAGGTGCTGGCCTACGAAGACGAGGCGCCGCTGCGCGGGGCCGGCCACGACCACTTCGCATTCAGCGGATGGGAAGCCCAGACCCAGTTCGACAACCTCGTGATCGAGGCGCTCTAGGCCGGACTCACCGCCGTGTCACTCCCCATTCCGCACAGCTTTGGGCGCTACCGACTGACCCGCCTCATCGGCGAGGGCGGCATGGCCGAGGTCTATCAAGCCACCGTCAGCGTCGCGGAGGGCCTCGAGAAGCGCGTGGTGGTGAAGAAGATCCGCAAGGAGTTCGCCGCCGAGCCCGAGTTCACCCGCATGTTCGTCGACGAGGCCAAGATCGCCTTGTCGCTCAACCACGCCAACATCGTGCAGGTGTTCGACTTTGGTCAGGAGCGCGGCGACTTCTACCTCGCGATGGAGATGGTCGAGGGCGTCGACGTGATGCGCCTGATGCACGCCATGCGTCAGGCCGAGCACCGCGTGCCGCCCGTGATCGCCGCCTACATCGGCCACCAGGTCGCGGCGGGCCTGGCCTACGCGCACCGCAAGGTCGACGACTACGGGCGCCCGATCGGCATCGTGCACCGCGACGTCAGCCCCCACAACATCATGGTGAGCTTCGAGGGTCAGGTGAAGATCCTCGACTTTGGCATCGCCCGCACCCGCGCGCGCACCATCGAGCAGCTCGAGGCCGCCGCGCGCAGCATCGAAGAGACGATCAAGGGGAAGATCGCGTACATGTCGCCCGAGCAGGCCCGCGGGCGCCCGGTGGACCAGCGCTCCGACGTGTACTCGCTCGGCGTGTGCCTGCACGAGCTGCTCACCGGCCAGCTGCTGTTCCGCCAGCCCGATCGGCTCAAGGCGCTGCATCTGGTGCGTAGCACCCCGGTCGCCTCGCTGCACCAGATCGCCCCCGAGGTTCCCGCCGCGCTGTCCACGATCGTCGATCGGGCGCTCGCGCGCGAGCCGGCCGAGCGCTACCAGGGCGCGCGCGCGCTGCAGGCCGACCTCGCCGAATTCCTGCATCGCTCCGATCCCGTGGTCGACGACGAGGTGCTCAGCAGCTTCGTGGCGCACTACGTCCGCGCGGACCCGCCCACCAGCACCGCGCTGCCGCCCCCGCCGGCCGACGCGGGCACCCGCGATCTCGTCGACGCACCCCACACCGAGTACCCGGTGCGCGTCAGTCGAGAGTCGCAGCGGGTCGTCGTCGTGTGGGTGGCCATCGAGGCGCCGCCCGCCGACACGGGGCGGGCGCGCCCCGATGCGGCCGCGTTCCTGAGCCTGGCGCGCGACGTCGCGTTCAAGCGCGAGGCCGTGGTGCTGCGCGCCGACGCCGAGGCCGTGGTGCTCGCCTTCGGGGCGCTGATTCGCACCGGTGGCGATGCCGAGCGCGCGCTGCGGGTCGCCCTCG
>JBFIJN010000469.1:0-7121 GCA_041600735.1 Nannocystaceae bacterium | reverse complement strand
TCTTCGCCTTCGCCGGCCACCTTGCCGGGTTCCTCGACGTAGCCATCGGCCTTGCCTCCGGCCTCTTGCTTGTCCTTCACCCGCAGCTGCTCGGCCTCGCGGGAGCGGCGAGCCGCGTCGTGGTCCCACTGATCGACCTTGCCGTCACCCGTCACGTCGTAGCCGATGCGATCGATGCGACCCGCGAGGTAGTAGGCGAACATGTCGGGGCGGCCGTCGCCGTCGCGATCGGTCTCGATGCGGGTGAGCCGACCCTTGTCGTAGTGGCGCCAGGCATCGACGTAGCCGTCGCGGTTGAGGTCGATCTCGTCGAGCACCAGCGCGCCGCCCTCGTAGTAGCTGCCCAGATCGATGCGGCCGTCGAAGTCCTGGTCGTACTGCTCGCGCACGAGGTCGCCCGCGTCGTCGTAGTGGAACCATGCATCGAGGCGGCCGTCGAAGTTGAGATCGGCCTGCTTGCAGCGCAGCGCCCCCGACTCGGCGGTCACGTAGAGCGACACCAGATCGTTGCGCCCGTCGTGGTTGGTGTCGAGCGGCTCCGAGCGCGCGCCCCGGGTGTCGCAGCGCGTGCCGTCGACGACGAGATCCTTCAGGTTTGGATTGCGGGCCTGCGCGGCCAACGCAGACTCGTCCTCGGGCGGGTCGGAGCTCTTCTCGGATGTCTTGGCGCAGCCGGCGGCCCACAGGGTGGCCCCGATGGCGATCGCCAATGCAGCGCAGCGAGGGGCTAGACCATGACCGGACGCACGAGTCGGCACCGCCATACTCTAGAAGCGAGCGGCGGCCCGGGCAAGCGGAGCGGGGCTATGGTATCCCCCGCCGACCCGAGGCCTCCGACGCCAAGCACGGCGCGCGGGACCCGAGCTCCGACGAAGAACACCCATGAACGTGCCCGCTCCCACCGGCAAGCCCGAGATCCTCGTGGCGCCGCCGCAGGCTCGCATCCGTAGCTTCTGCATCATCGCGCACATCGATCACGGCAAGAGCACCCTGGCCGATCGGCTGATGGAGTACACCGGACTGCTGGGGGCGCGGGACAAGCAAGCCCAGTACCTCGATCGCATGGATCTGGAGCGTGAGCGCGGCATCACGATCAAGGCCCAGACCGTGCGCATGAGCTACCGCGCGGCCGACGGCGAGCTCTACGAGCTCAACCTCATCGACACCCCCGGCCACGTGGACTTCGGCTACGAGGTCTCGCGCAGCCTCAAGGCCTGCGAGGGGGCGCTGCTGGTGGTCGACGCCGCGCAGGGCGTCGAGGCCCAGACGCTGGCCAACGTGTACCTGGCGCTCGACGCCAACCTCGAGATCATCCCGGTCATCAACAAGATCGACCTGCCCAGCGCCGACCCCGACGGGGTCAAGGAGCAGATCGAGGCGCTGGTCGGGCTCGACGCCACCGATGCCGTCGAGGTGAGCGCGAAGACCGGCATCGGGATCGCGGAGCTGCTCGAGGCGATCGTGCAGCGGATCCCGGCGCCCACGGGCGACCGCGAGGCCTCGCTGCGCGCGCTGGTCATCGACAGCTGGTGGGACTCGTACCGCGGGGTCATCTCGATCATCCGCGTGTTCGAGGGCCGCGTGCGCCCGGGCGACCGGATCTGGCTCATGGCCACCGATCGGCGCCACGAGGTCCAGTCGGTCGGCGTGTTCGCGCCCGAGGCCACCGATCTGGCGGAGCTCTGCGCCGGGGAGGTGGGCTACCTCAATGCCAGCGTGAAGGAGCTGGCCGACGCCAAGATCGGCGACACCGTGGCCCTGGCCGGCGACACCGGGGCCAAGCCGCTCCCGGGCTTCGTCGAGGTGCAGCCGATGGTGTTCGCGGGGGTGTTTCCCACCGACAACGCCGACTACCCCACGCTGCGCGATGCGCTGGCCAAGCTCAAGATCAACGACTCCTCGTTCAGCTACGAGCCCGAGACCTCCGAGGCGCTCGGCTTCGGCTTTCGCCTGGGCTTCCTGGGGCTGCTGCACATGGAGATCGTGCAGGAGCGGCTCGAGCGCGAGTACGACCTCGACATCATCACCACCGCGCCCAGCGTGAAGTACCGGGTGCAGCGCAAGGGCGGCGAGGTCGTGGTCGTCGACAACCCGGCCAAGTTCCCCGACCTCGGCGAGTACGAGTGGATCGAGGAGCCCATCATCTTGGCGCGGATCCAGCTGCCGCAGGAGCACGTGGGGCCGATCATCAAGCTCTGCGAGGAGCGCCGCGGGGTGCAGCGCGACCTCACCTATCTCACCGAGACCCGCGTGATGCTCACCTACGAGCTGCCGCTGGCCGAGGTGGTGTTCGGCTTCTACGACGTGCTCAAGAGCCGCTCGCGCGGCTACGCCAGCCTCGACTACGAGACCGCCGACCACCGGCGCTCCGATCTCGTGCGCCTCGATCTGCTCGTCAACGGCGAGGTCGTGGATGCGCTCTCCCTCATCACTCACCGCGACACCTCGTTCACCCGCGGTCGCGACCTGTGCGTGAAGATGAAGGAGCTGATCCCGCGCCAGCAGTTCGAGGTCGCGATCCAGGCGGCCACCGGCACGCGCGTGATCGCGCGAACGACCGTGAAGGCGCTGCGCAAGAACGTGACCGCCAAGTGCTACGGCGGCGACATCAGCCGCAAGCGCAAGCTCCTCGAGAAACAGAAGAAGGGCAAGCGGCGTCTCAAGGCCATTGGCAACGTCGAGATCCCTCAGGCCGCGTTCCACGCGGTACTGACCCTGGAGGGCGGGTGAGCGAGGACTCGAGCAAGACCGAGGCGCCGAGCGAGCTGGATGGCGAGCGTGAGCCCGCCAAGGCCAAGAGTGACGCGGTCGCGCCCAAGAGCGACGGCGTCAAGGCCCCGCGCAAGCCGGTCGAGCCCGCCGCTCCGTCGTTTGGCGCCAAGGCCAAGGGGTCGACGGCAGGGAAGCCGCAGACCGTGGATCGCTCGCCCCGACAGGTGCGGGCGGCCGCGCGCATCCTTCACAAGGAGGCCCGTCGCATCCTCAAGCGCTACGCCGCTCGCATCGCGGCCGAGCCCGCCGAGGCGATGCGGTCGAGCGTCGCGGAGATCGAGCGCCTGCGCGAAGGCGACGACGTGCGGGCGCTCCAGACCGCGGCCGAGGTCCTCGACGAGCTGCTCGAGCAGCACGCCGGGTTCGCGCGCAAGAGCGCGCTGCGCGAGACGCTGGAGAACATCGCGATCGCGGTGATCATCGCGCTGGGGCTGCGCTCGTGCCTGTACGAGCCGTTCAAGATCCCGAGCGGCAGCATGATGCCCACGCTGCGCACCGGCGATCACATCTTCGTCAACAAGTTCGTCTACGGGGTCCAGATCCCGTTCACCACCACCGTGGTGGGCGAGAGCCTCGGCCACATCGAGCGCGGCGAGGTGATCGTCTTTCGCTACCCCGTCGACGAGACGCAAGACTTCATCAAGCGCGTGGTGGGCCTGCCCGGCGACGAGATCGCGGTCGCGGGGCGCCAGGTCGCGATCAAGCGCGCCGGCGAGGACGAGTTCGAGGTGCTGCCGCGCAAGCGCCTCGAGCAGCGCTGCTTCGACCCCGAGAGCGACAAGCCGATCGCCAACTGCACCGTCTACGAAGAGACGCTCGACGACAAGACCTACACGGTCCGCTACAAGCTCAACGTCGACGAGCGCAACAATCCGGTCGGGCCCGAGCAGATCTGGAAGGTGCCCCCCGGGCACCTCATGGTGATGGGCGACAACCGCAACGACTCGCTCGACAGCCGCCGCTGGACCGTGCCGGTCGAGGCGGTGAAGGCCGATGGCCTGCTGTCGACCAAGGATCTGCGCGACCTCACCGACGAGCGCCTGTTCTCGATGACGCGCCCCTCGTACTTCGACGAGCAGGCCGAGTACTCGCACGACCACGTGATCTTCATGGCGAGCCACCGCGCGCTCGACCACGACCTCGCGCTCGAGGTGTGGCGCGAGCCGAGCCTGGGCGCCGCTGCGGTGCTCGAGGCCAAGGTGGCCGCGCTCGGGGGCCTGGGGGCGCGACTCGAGCCGCGCAGCTGGGACACGCTGGTAGGGGAGGACTCGCTGCGCCGCTACGGCGAGGGGATCCAGGCGCTCCATGCCGGCGAGGACGCCGACGCTCGCCATGCCGTGCTGCAGCTGCGCGAGCCCGCGGCCGTGCTCGCGCTCGCGTGCGGCAAGGCGGTGTGCCCCGACGAGGCCGCGCTGGCCCAGCGCATCGGGGAGGTGCTCGAGCGCTTCGAGCAGAACCGCGGCCGCGAGGCTCGCGAGCTGCTCACGCGCCCCGACGGCCCCACGAACTACAGCTCGCAGTTCAAGTCGCGGCACAGCCCGCGCGACCACTACTACGAGCGTCGCTTTGCCTCGGCCGAGCCCCAAGGGGTGCGCGGCGAGGTGCGGCTGCGGGCGTTTCGCCGGCCCGACGATGGCACGGCGCTCGTGCGCGATGCGGCGCTGCGCAGCCTGGGGCTCGTGCCGGGCGCGGCCGGGACTCCCCCCCCCGCAGTAGACGACCAGGGCATCGAGTCATGGATCGTCGAGCAGCGCGACGCATGGGTCGGCATCGCCTCCGACTCCGCCCGCGAGATCGTCGTGGTGATCGAGTGTGGCAAGGCCGTGTGCAATCGCGAGGCCCCCGCGCGCGAGCTGCTCACGCTCGTGGCCGAGCGGATGCCGCGGGCCGCCGGCGATCGACGGCGGCTCGTCACGCTGCTGCAGGTGGCCGACGTCGACGGCCTGCCCGAGGTGCCCGCCGTGCGCGGCGAGCTCGCCGAGTACGACCGGGTGCAGCTCGAGGCCACCGTGAAGGGCGACTCCCACAGCCTCGAGCTCGAGGCCTGGCTGCGCCCCGAGGAGGGCCTGCCCGCCAAGCTCGAGGCGCTGCGCGAGGCCGAGGGCGGGCTCGAGGCCGACGACGCCACGCTCCCCGGCGCCTACGGCAAGGCCGACGCCGCGGCGGTGACCTTCGTGTTCCCGGTGAGCGAGTCGCAGACGGTGCTGAGGCTGCGCTGCAGCAAGGGCCTGTGCCCCACGCGGGAGACCGCGCGGGCCCTCGCACAACGCGCAGCGGGCAAGGCGATGGATCCCGAGAACTTCATCGATCCCGAGGCCGAGCGACCGCTGCCGTTCGTCCCGCGCGGCAACGTGAAGGGGCGGGCCGAGCGGATCTGGCTGCCGCTCTCGCGCTTCTGGCTGCCGGTGCGCTGAGACCAGGCGCGCCGCGTAGGTCCGTGGCGTAGGCCCGCAGCAGCGTAAGCGCGGACCCCTCGCCGCCGTTTTGGGCCCACTCCGGGGCGAGATCGGGCAACGTGAGCCGCGGGCGTCCGTCCGATCGTTCAGCCTCGGCCCGCCTTCGGGGCCTCGTCCAGTCTCCGCGCCTCGTCCAGTCTCCTCCCTTGCGATGCCGCTCCCGTTCCCCAGCCTGCTCCTGGCGCTGCGCTTGGCGGCGCCCGCCGACGATGGCCTGAATCCCGGGGTAGGGGAGCCCGCGCCCGGCCAGGTCGAGGTGCCCTGGAGGCTGTGGCGTGCGCTGCAGCCGCTGCCCGAGCTCGAGCCCGGGGCGATGGTGCTGCGCCGCGAGGTCACGCTGCGGCGGGTCGAGGGCGGGGTCGAGGTGCGCGCGCGATGGTTCCTGCGCAGCGAGCGACCCGAGTGGTTCGCCAACGGGTTGCTCGGGCCCGAGGCGCACGTGCGTCGCGTGCACTGGAACGGCCGGCCCGCCGTGGTCTGGTCGGGCTCGCTCGGGTCCACGGTCGTCGAGCGCCTCGACGGATCGGCCACGCTCGAGCTCGATGCGTTCGTGCCCGGTGATGCGAGCACCGGACTCGCGGTGGCGCTGCTCGGCGCGCCGCAGGGCACGGTGAAGCTCGAGGGGTTCGCACCCGAGGTGGTGCTCGGCGGCGACGAGCGACCGGTGGTGGCGCGCGCCAAGGACGGTGCGCTCTCGACCGGAGCCGCCGCGCTGCGCCTCGCGAGCAAGCCGAGCGAGCCCGCCGATCGAGGGCCGCTGGTGGTCGCCAGCGTGGGTCTCGGCGTCACGGTCGGCGATGCCGAGGTTCGCGGGCGCGCGCGCGTGCGCTGGGAGATCCGCCAGGGGACGCGCTCCTCACTGTCACTATCGGTGAGCGCCGTGGGCGAGGACCTCATCGTGGAGGGCCCGCTGGTCTCGCGCTGGGAGCGGTCGGGTGATCAGGTGCAGGTGGAGCTCGTGAGCGAGACCGCGGGTCTCGTCGATCTCGAGCTTCGCTGGTCGATCGCTACGCCAGGCGGCGCCGAGGCCAAGGTGCCGCTGCCCGTGCTCGTGCCCCTCGACGTGTTTCGCAGCCCCTCGGCCGTGCAGGTGGCCCGCGATGGCGAGGTCGACGTGCGCCCCGTGCTCGGCTCGAGCTGGCGGCCGCTGGCCAGCGCCCAGGTGCCCGCGTGGGCCGAGGGCTTGGTCGAGGGCGCGCCCACGGCTGCGTTCGTGCGCGCGCGGTCGAGCGACGGCGGCGGCGATGCGCTCGAGCTGCTGCGGCTCGAGCCCGTGCCGGGCCCCCCGATGGTCGTCGACGTGGCCGACCTGCAGCTCGCCGCGAGCGAGCAGGGGCGTCTCGTCGCTCGTGCCCGCTACGAGGTTCGCAACGAGCGGGCCTCGCACCTCGTGCTCACGCCACCCCCGGGGATGCGGGTGGTCGGGGTCGAGGTCGCGGGGCGCCGGGTCACGCCCGCGCGCGACGGCGAGGCGCTGCGGATTCCACTCAAGCGATCGCTCGAGACGGTCAGCGGGTCGGCGACCGTACCGGTCACGGTGGCGCTGCTCGGCGAGAGCGAGGCGGGCTGGGCTCGACGCGAGCGGCGCGAGCTGCCGCTGCCCGTGGTGGACGCCCCGGTCAACGTGACCCGGGTGACCCTGCACCTGCCACCGCGCTGGATCAGCAAGCTGCGCGCGGGGCAGGACGCGGTCGTCGAGGACTTCGATCGCGGCCAGGAGGTCGCGTTCGGGCTCGAGGATGCCCACGCCGCGGCGCGGGCCGATCGAGCATTTGCCGAGGCCGTCGACGCCTGGAACGCCAACGAGTTCGAGCGCGCGCAGGACAAGCTCGACGAGCTGCATGCGCTGGGCGGCGGCGGGACCAGTGTCGAGGGCCTGCAGGCCAACGTCGA
>JBFIJN010000468.1:0-7122 GCA_041600735.1 Nannocystaceae bacterium | reverse complement strand
GGTTTTCCCCTGCCCCCGTTCCGGGCTAGCATCGCGGGGTCATGGCTGAGACTGGGTCCGAGGGCACGCCGTCCTTCATCGGCCGTTATCGGGTCGAGGGCCCGCTCGGTGCGGGCGGGGTCGGGATGGTGTTCGCGGCCCACGACCCGGTGCTCGGGCGACGCGTGGCGGTGAAGCTCTTGCGGCCCGATCGGCTCGGCGTGGATGCGGAGCGCGCGGGGCAGCAGCTGCGCGAGGAAGCGCAGGCGATGGCCCGGCTCGCGCACCCCAACGTGGCCGCCGTGTTCGACGTGGGCGAGCACAACGGCGGGGTCTACATCGCGATGGAGCTGATCGAAGGCCTTTCGCTGCGCGGCTGGCTGGCGGAGACGCCCCGCCCGTGGCGCGAGGTGCTCTCGGCGTACTTCCAGGCCGGGCGTGGTCTGGCGGCGGCGCACGAGGCCGGGCTGGTGCATCGGGATTTCAAGCCGACCAACGTGCTCATGGGGCGTGATGGTCGGGTGCGCGTGGTCGACTTCGGGCTCGCCGCGGCGGGCACGGGGCCCATGCGCTCGGTCGCCCACGTGGAGAGCAACGACGTGGAGCTCACCGATCCGAGCGGGATCTACCACCGGCCCAGCCGGCTCACCGAGGTCGAGACCACCGTGGACGAGCTGGGCGGCTCGTTGCTGGCGATTCCTCGCGTCGTGGAGAGCGTGTTGACCACGGGTGATGCCCTGGTCACCAACGTGGGGCCCGACATCACCGTCGAGGGCAATCTCTTGCAGACGATGGCTCCGGATCCGGCGGCCACGCAGCCGGGGGTTGGGCACGTGAGCGGGCCGACCCGCACCGTGGCGGGCACGCCGGCGTACATGGCGTCCGAGCTGTTCTTGGGCCACGCCGCCGATGCTCGCAGCGATCAGTTCGCATTCTGCGTCGCGCTCTACGAGGGCCTCTACGGCTACCGGCCGTTTGCCGGGGACACGGCGCGGGCCATCGCCGAAGCGGTGCTGGCCGGTCACATCCTGCCGCCGCCCAAGCGCACCCGCGTGCCGCGGTGGGTCCACGCGAGCATCGAGCAGGGGCTCGCGCTCCGTCGCCAGGACCGGCACCCGTCGGTGCGGTCGATGCTGGGCTCGATCGCGTTCCTCGCCCACGTGGTCTGGAACTAGTCCGAGCAACCGTGGGAGTTGCGCAGATTCGACGCGGCGCACGGCCGCGGGCGCGTGACACTTTCGGGCCACCGCACCGCAGCGTGCCGTAGTCCATCCTCGGGGGCAGCAAGCGGCGATCGTCGCGAGGCCTGCAACTTGGCATGGATGGACCGCGACGGTTCCTCGCTTCCGGGGTCACCATGGGATCGCAACCTTCCCCCAAGAGCCCCAAGAGGTCCCGATGCGCACGCTCCCCCGACACGTCCTGACTGCTCTTCCTCTCGCCCTCGCGCTGTGGACGGCATGGCCCGCCGTGGCTCACGCTCGCCGAGGCTTTCCTCTGTTCATCCTCATCAGCAACAACCCCGCGGTGATGCTCCTCGGCGTCGGGCTGGTCGTCGTGTGGGCGTTGTTCCGCTACTTCGGCGACTGAGGAGCAACGCGAGCCAGTGGCCGCGTGGGCCCCCTTCGACTGGGCACCACGCGGGCATTGCGTTAGGCGGCGCGGCCCAGCGGCTCGCGGTCGATCTGGTTGGCCGCTCGTACGAGGCGCGCCCGCAGTCGCTGGTTGCGCTTGTGCACGGAGGACGGGCTACGACCGAGCCTCGAGGCCAGCTGGCAGGCGGATCGCTGATTGACGTACAGCTCCTGCAGCAGCACGCGATCGAAGTCGTCGAGCGGCGGCGAGACGGTGAGCAGCATGCGCGAGAGGAACTGTCGCTGGTCGAAGCGGTCCACTTCGGAGGCGCAGGAGACCTCGGGCAGCTCCGCCCGCGCCATGATCGGCTCGCGCTCGCGTCGTCGGAACCAGCCCGCGGCGATGCGCAGCGCCTGCTGCCACGCGACCATGCGCATGAACCCGTCGAACCCGCCGCGCTCCGGATCGAATGCGCGGAACAAGCCCCGCTCGAGCAGCCGCAGCCACACCTCGGCGGCGAGCTCGGGCGCCGCGTCGGTGGCGCGCCAGCGGCAGAGGACGCTCTTGGCGGCGTGGAGGACGATGGGCTGGTAGCGGAGGTAGAGGCGGGTGAGGGCGGCCGGATCACCGGCGAAGGCACGATCGAGCTCGCTCGGGTCGAGCTCGGAGACGAGTGGGGGGGTCATTGCACATGCGTTGTCGACCACGGCGAAGCGCTGTTGCATGTTCAGCGTACTTTTTTTTCACCGCGACCAGCGGGGATTGCGCAGCTCACCCCCGTCGACACGTGTAGCCGAGCACATCCCCGAGCTCGCGGCGCTCCACCACCTCGAAGCCATGGTGCCGCAGCAGCAGCACCGTCTCGGCGGGGAACAGCTGCCGCAGCCGCAGCACCAGCTCGAGCGGCTCGCGCTCACCTTCCATCGCGCGCGTGGTGATGCCAACGGTCAGCAGCTGCGTCAGCGGCTCGTACTCGATGCGCTCGGTCGCTCGGCACACGACGCCATCGATGGGATCACGAAACCACGGGATCTCGCTGCACGCTCCGCGCAACAGGTTGGGATCGGGCAGCAGCACATCGAACACGAACACGCCGCCGGGCTGCAGGTGCGCCTGCACGCGCTGCAAGAACGCGCCGAGCTGCTCGAGGTCGTGGTGGTGCGCGAAGCCGTTGAAGGGGCACGTGATGGCGGCGAAGCGCTCGTGCAGCTCGACCTCGCGGGCATCGCCCTCCACCAGCCGCACACGTGTGCGCACCTCGGGGGGCTCGGCGCGGAGGTCGGCGGCCAGGCTCGCGAGCATCTGCGGGCTCGTGTCGACGCCCACCACCTGCTGGCCGCGGCGCGCCATCGGCAGCGCCACGCGACCCGTACCCACACCGTACTCGAGCACGCGCGCTCGATCCTGGGTGGCGTCGAGATAGAACGGCAGATCGGCGCGGCGATCGTGGTGGAGCATCCGATAGAAGGCCGCGTGGGCGTAGAGCGACTCGGCCATGGCAGGCCGGAGATCTTGGTACGGAAAGCCGCGGCGCGGCCAGGGAGGGGCACGACGCTCGTTTTGGGCTATCGTGGGCGGGCCCGTGGCGATGACTCCCCTCACTCCACAGGCGGCGGCTCCCGGCCTGCACGAAGATCTCGGGCTCCCCGGCGTACGCTGGCTCGGGGCCGGCGATGGCCCGCGATTGGTGGAGCTGGTGCGAGCCTGCTACGGCGAGACGTACTCGTACGCGGGTCTCTATCGGGCGCACGAGATCGAGGCGCTGTGGGCCGAGGGGGTGCTGCTCTCGCTGGGCCACGAGGACGAGCTCGGCCAGCTCGACGGGCACACCGGGTTCTGGCGCAAGGACCCCAAGGGCGAGTACGTGGAGTCGGGGCTCTCGCTGATCCGCCCGCGGGCACGGCGAGGGTTTGGGGTCGATCCCACCGCGATGTGGCGGGCGCTGCTCGAGCGCTGGTCGCAGTGCGCCGCGTTCATCCATCAGAACACCACGACCCGACATCCGCGTGCGCAGCTGTACGCGGCGAGGTACATGCGCGCGCGACCGACCGGGTGGGTGTTCGACTATGCGCTCGGCGAGCGGCTGGTGGAGCTCGCCGAGGACGCCGCGCCCATGCATGCGCTCACGATGAGCACCGCGCTGCACCCGGCTGGATCGGAGTCGGGGCCGGGCCCGGCGCTGGCGGTGCCGCGGGGGCGCTGGGCCGACTGGCTCGCCAAGCTGCTGCGCGGGGTGCTCCCGACCGCGACGGTGGTGCCGGTCGACTGCTCGGGCGAGCGCGCGAGCGTGAAGCTCGAGCCGATCGAGGACAACCCGAGCCTCGCGCTGCGCCGACGCGCCGTGGTGGGCCTGGGCGCGGTGGCCAGCGCGATGCCGCCGGCGCGCGTGGAGCTGGTGCACCTGCCCATGCAGCCCGCGCTGGTGGCCGCGACGTGGGCGAGCCTGGAGGCCGACGGTCACGTTCCGGTTGGAGTGCGGCCGCATGCTCGGCGAAGCTGCGAGATCGTGCTGCAGCGGCTGCACCTGGATCGCGCTCGCGAAGCAGCGGCCGAGATGACGCTGGCCGGGTCGCACGTGCGCGAGCTTGCCCGCGAGTGGCTGGAGGCATGCGCGCGCACTTCGTAGACACCCTGCTGGCGCGGCTCGACGGCGAGGTCGCGTGCATCTGGGTGACGATCGCGGTGCGGATGGAGGGTACACCCTCGATCGAGGGTTTGCGTGCGCAGCTCGTGGGCTTGCATCGCGCCGCGCCGCGGCTCGGCGATGTCTGGTGTGAGTCGCGAGGTGGCTGGCAGGCCAGGCACCGCAGCGACGCCGAGCTGGGCGCATCGCTGGAGGTGAGCACGCAGGCGCGCTCGCGGGCGGAGATCGTCGAGCGGGTGATCGCGCGGCGCATCGAGCTCGAGCGCGACCTCGGCTTCCTCGTGGGCGTGCACCCCTTGCTCGACGGCGGCACGCTGCTTTCGTTCCAGCTGCACCACGCGCACGGCGACGCGCGGGCGCTCGGAGGGCTGCTGCGGCTCATGTTCGGCAACCCCGCGACGGTGCGCGCGAGCGGGCTGCCGCGCATGAGCGAGGCCAACGTGCTGCGGGCGGCCGCGAGGCACCCGCGGGCGAGCGTGACGCTGCTGCACCCGCGCACGCGCATGCTCGCGACCCGAGCCGTGGCGCTGCCGCGCGATGGCGACGAGGTCGGCGATCCGTTGCTCGCGAGCGCGGCCTTCGAGGTCGAGGGGGGCGCTCGCGTGCATGCGGGGTTGTTCTACGCGGGGCTGGCGGTCACGGCCGCGCGCTGGGCCCCGGCGACGAGCGGGCGGCTGCGGATGCGCGTGCCGATCGATCTCTCCCATCACTTCGCCTTCGCGGGCCCGCCGGCGAACACGTGCATCACGGTCCCGCTCGAGCTCGAGCTCGCGCGGCTACGGGGCGCGAGCGCGGGGAGCGAGGTGCTCGACTACGTGCGCGGCGAGCTGGCGAGGCTCGTGGCACGGGGCGCGATCTGGCCGGCGCTACTGGAGACGCTGCTCGTCGCGCGGGTGGCCTCGCGCGCGCAGCTTCGCGGCGGCGCGCGCCCGGGGCTGCTCGCAGCGCGACGCACCAACACGCTGGTGGCCACCTACGTGGGCGCGCTCGACGACTACTTTGCGGCGGCCCCGTTCACGGTCACGAGCGCGCTCGGTCACACGCCGACCTGGGGTGCGAGCGCCTTCACGCTGGGAGGCCGGCTCGTGGTCAACGTGAGCGCGTTCGCCGGGCTGTGGTCGCAGGACACGCTGCTGCGGTTTCGCGACGAGCTCGGTGACTGGTTGGTCGCGCAGGGTGCACGATGCGTGGAGCGGGGCCCATGAGCGCGTTGGTCGACGATCCCTGGCCGTACCTGGCGTTCGCGTCGCTGCACCTGGTGGCGGGGCAGGGCGTGGCGTCGCTCGTCTATCGCGTGCGGTTCGGCGGGAGCCCGCTGGTGCTCTACGCACGAGGGGCCGCGGGCGAGCACGGCCGGCGCACGCGCTGGGTGGGGCTAGCGACGGTGGCATGGGCGGCGGCGTTCGTGGCCTCGGCGTTCTCGCCGGGCTTTCGCGAGAGCATCGTGGGCGTGCCGCTGCTCTCGCTGCCCCCGCTCGTGGGCTGGCTGGTCGGCGGGCTCGGCTTGGTCGGAATGCTCGCGGCGCAGGCGGGGATGGGGGCCGCGTTTCGCGTGGGCCTCGACGAGGGGGAGACCCCGACCTTGGTGGTGACCGGCCTGCACCGCTGCTCTCGCAACCCGATCTACGTGTTCTCGCTGCTCTACCTCGTGGGCGTGAGCCTGTGGGCGCCGTGCGTGGCCGTGCTGGTGGGGCTCCTCGCGATCGCGGCGGGCATCCACGGCCTCGTGCTCAGCGAGGAGCGCTTCTTGGCGGCCAAGCTGGGCCCCGAGCTGCAGGCGTACCATCGTCGGGTCCGCCGCTACCTGTGATGCCCATGCACGATCTCGGAATCTCGGCGCGCGAGCTCGAAGGCCTGCTGAAGCAGCGCCCGAGGTATGTGGCGCTCAAGCTCGGGGTGTTGATCGGCGCGTGGGTGGGGCTGGGCGGCGCCGTGCTGGCGGCTCCCGCGTGGCTGTGGCTGCCGCTGTGGCTGCTCATGGGCTTCGTGATCAATGGGCTGGTGCAGCTGGCCCACGAGACCTGGCACGGCAACCTCCTGCCGCGGCGCTGGCACAACACCGTGGCCGGTACGCTGCTCGGGCTCGTCGTGGGCATCGCCCACGGGCCGCTGCGCCACGATCACCTCGCGCATCATCGCTACAATCGCACCGAGCGCGACCCCGATGCCTACAACGTAGGAAGGCGCTCGTTCTGGCCGACCGCGCTGCACTACGCGATCGCGGCGCTCGGCCTGCCGCTCAGCGTGATCTACTTCAACCTGCTCTACCCCGTGCAGTACTACGATCGGCCGGCGCTGCGGCGCCATGCGCTGGTGCTGCTCGGTTACGTGGCCGTGCACGTGATCGTGTGGTGGTGGCTGGCCGATGCGGGGTTGGTGCGCGCGGCGTTGCTGGTGTGGGTGGTGCCGGTGTTGCTCACCAGCCCGTGGAACGGGCTCAAGTCGCTCGCGGATCACTACGCCAACGACTGGCGGGGGACTCGCTATCGCACCGCGACCACCGTGCGCACCCATCGTCTCATCACCTACGCGTGGAATGGGCTCAACTACCACCTCGATCATCACCTGTTTCCGCGGGTGCCGGGCTACAACCTGCCTGCGCTGCACGCCCGCATCCGTCCCGCGCTCGAGGCTCGCGGAGCGCCGCTCTACGACGGCTACGCCAAGGTGATGATCGCGGCGCTGCTCGCCGGGCCGATGGTGGTGGACGAAGACGTCCGCGTGGTCACGCTGGAGCGCAAGCGGCCATGAGCGGGCGGCTGCGCCGGCGCCTGCTCGACGAGCTGCGCTACGAGTCGGCACGCTGGCCGCTGTGGCGCTGGGACCTGAACCTGCGCTACATCGCCAAGAGCCTGCTGCACGTGCCCGCGCCGCTCGAGCCCGAGGATCGCGAGCACTGGGCGCGCTGGCACGCATGGATGGCC
>JBFIJN010000467.1:0-7156 GCA_041600735.1 Nannocystaceae bacterium | reverse complement strand
GGCGGGGGTCGTCGGCCTCATCAAGGTCGCGCTGATGCTGCACCACCGCGAGCGCGTGCCCACGCCCAACTTCACCGCGTGGAATCCCGAGTGTGCGGTCGAGGGCAGCCCGTTCGAGGTCGAGACCGCAGTTGAGCCGTGGGAGGGCGAGGGGCCGCTGCGCGCGGCGGTGTCTTCGTTCGGCATGGGCGGGACCAACTGTCACGTGGTGCTGGAGGAGGCGCCACGATCCTCGCCGGCGGCGTCGACCCGCGAGCTCCAGCTGCTGCCGGTCTCGGCCAAGAGCCCCGAGGCGCTCGCCGTGGCCACGAGCGCGCTGGCAAGCGCGGTCGAGTCGGCGAGCGCCGAGGAGCTCGCCGATGCCGCCTACACGCTCGCGAGCGGTCGTCGCACGTTCAACTTTCGCAGCGTGACGGTGGCCCGCGACGGCGCTGCCGCGGCGCATGGGCTCGCGGCAGGCGATCCCACGCGCACGGTCCGGGGCGAGGGCGCGCCCGCCGAGCGCCCGATCGTGCTGATGTTCCCGGGCCAAGGCGCACAGCACCCGGGGATGGGCGCTCGCTGCTACACGAGCGAGCCCGTCTACCGCGAGGTGGTCGAGCGCTGCGGTCGGCTCACGATGTCCACGCTCGGCGTCGACATGGCCGACGTGCTCTACCCCAAGGAGCGCGGGCTCGAGCGCAAGCCCGTCGATCTCAAGCCCACGCAGTGGGCTCAGCCCGCGCTGTTCATCGTGGAGTATGCGCTGGCCAAGCTGTGGGAGAGCTGGGGCATCACCCCGAGCGCGATGATCGGCCACAGCGTGGGCGAGTACGTGGCGGCGTGCCTGGCCGGGGTGATGTCGCTCGAGGATGCGCTGCGCGTGGTGTGCCGACGCGGGCAGCTCGTGGCCGAGCTACCCACGGGCGAGATGGCGGCGGTGCTGGCCAGCGCCGCGCAGATCCGGCCGCACCTCACCGACGAGGTCGCGCTCGCGGCGATCAACGAGCAAGGCTCGTGCACGATCGCCGGGCCTCGCGAGGCGCTGGCGCCGGTGCTGGCCAGCCTCGAGCGCGCGGGCTGGAGCTCGCGCCGGATCCCGACCTCGCATGCGTTCCACTCCTCGATGATGGATCCGGCGGTCGTGGGGCTCGAGTCGCTGCTGGGGAGCATCGAGCTGTTCGCCCCGCGGCGGCCGTTCGTCTCCAACCTCACCGGGACCTGGATCACCGACGCGCAGGCGACCGATCCCTCGTACTGGGCGCAGCACTTGCGGCAGACCGTGGCGTTCGAGCCGGGGATCTCCACGCTGCTGGCCTGGCAAGAGTGCATCTACATCGAGGTGGGTCCCGGCCAGACGCTGGCGAGCTTCGTGCGCCGTCACGAGGCGCGCGAGCCCTCGATCGCGGTGCTCACCTCGCTCGGTCGCTCGCGCGCCGCCGATGCGGGCTACGAGAACCTGCTGCTCGCGCTCGGGCGCCTGTGGGCGCTGGGTCAGCCAGTCGACTGGGCCCGGTACTACGCGGGCGAGTCTCGCCGCCGACAGCCGCTGCCGACCTATCCCTTCGAGCATCGCTCGTACTTCGTGGAGCCCTCCGATCGGCGGGCGCTCGCGCCCGATGAGGAGCCCGAGCGGCTGCCGCCCGAGCAGTGGGTGTACCAGCGGCGCTGGCGAGAGCTGGGCGAGCGGGTCGGGCCGCCTGCGAGCGAAGCCACGACGCAAGCCGCTCGTGGGTGGATCGTGTTCACGGCGGGTGATGCGGTGGGGTCTCGGCTCGTTGCTGCGCTCGCGGCCGAGGACGAGGTGGTCACGGTCACGCCCGGCGAGCGCTTCGCGGCGATCGACGAGCGGAGCTACACGCTGCGCCCCGACTCGCGCGAGGATCTCCAGCAGCTGTTCGCCAGCTTGCACGAGGCCGGGCGTGACTATGCGCGAATCGCGCATGCGCTCCTGCTCGAGGAATCCGCGCCCTACGAGGCCGACGCCGCTCGCTTCGAATCGGCCCAGCGCGCGGGTCTGTATAGCCTCGTGGCCTTGGCGCAGAGCCTCGCCACCTCGCCCGTGCGCCGCGATCTCGCGGTGCTCTCCTCGGGCATCCACTCGATCGTCGGGCACGAGCGCATCGATCCCAGCCGGGCGACCGCAGCGGTCGCGGTGAAGGTGCTGCGCCAGGAGTACCCGCACCTGCGCGCGCGCTTGATCGACGTCGAGGCCTCGAGCCACGCGGCGGGCATGCGGCGGATCGTGCAGGCGCTGCGCGTGCCCGCGGGCGAGCATGTCGAGGTGGCCGTACGCGGCCCTCGCCGCTGGGTGCCCGAGTACGATCGCGTGGAGATCGGCGACGTCGATGCCAAGGCCACGCGCCTGCGCCAAGGCGGTCGCTACTTGATCACGGGCGGCCTGGGTGAGATCGGCTGCGCCCTGGCCGAGCACCTCGCTCACCGCTACGCGGCCCGCCTGGTGCTGCTCGTGCACGAGCCGCTCCCGCCCCGCGAGCAGTGGGACGACGACGCCGAGCTGCGCGAGCCGACCCGCCTCCAGCTCGCCCGCCACCGCCGACTCGAGCAGGAGGGCGTGGACTTCGTGGTCGAGCCCGCCGACATCGCCGACGAGGCCGCGGTCGCTCGCGTCCTCGAGCGCGTCGACGCCAACCTCGGCGGTCTCGATGGCGTCTTCCACCTCGCCGGGCGCCCGGGTGAAGGCTGGGATCGCATCGTCGCCGAGATCACACCCGAGGTCGCCGAGTGGCACTTCCACGCGAAGGCCCGCGGCCAGCTCGTCCTCGAGCGGCTGCTCGCGGCGCGCTCGCTCGACTTCGTGCTGTGCTTCTCCTCGCTCGCGGGGATCCTCGGCGGGCTGCGGCTGCTGCCCTACGGCGCGGCCAACCACTTCATGGATGTCGCCGCGGAGCGCAGTCGGGATCACGAGGCGCTCACGCCATGGTTCGCGCTCGGGTGGGACGTGTGGCAGCACCACCAGGACGAGAAGCGCGCGCTCTCGGGCATCGGCGCGATGATGGACGACAAGACCGTGCTGGTCGCCGACGGCATGAAGATCATCGAGCAGGTCCTCGCGCTCCCGCACGGTGGCTACTATGCAGTCTCCACCTGGGATCTCCCGCGACGGCTCGAGCGCTGACTCGATCCGCTGGCGGGCACCGCCGAGGCCGGTGCCGAGGCCTCGCCGTCCGCCGCGGCCGCCGCCAGCGACGCGAGCCCCATCCACTACGTGCAGGCGCTGATCTCCAAGGCCCTGGGGCTCGAGCAGCTCGACCCCGACCAAGACATCTTCGAGCTCGGCGCCGACTCGCTGCTCATCGTGCAGCTGCTGGCCAACGTGCGCACGACCCGGGGTGTCGATGTCTCGCTGGCGGACTTCCTCAACGAGGCCACCGCCACTGCGCTCGCACGGCTGATCGCCGGTGACGGCCAGGCGGACGCCGCCGATGATCTGGAGGCCCGCATCCCGTTCGAGGATCCCGAGCGGCTGCGGCGGATCCTCGACGAGCTCGAGCGCCTCTCCGACGCCGAGGTCGCGCAAGCGCTCGCGGCCCATACCCACCCCGCCCACCGCCAGTGAAGTGAAAGGTCGATCCGTGGACTTCAGTCTCATCTTCTTCTCGGGCGACGAGAGCAAGAAGTACCGCCTCGTGATGGACGCGGCTCGCTTCGCCGACGAGCACGGCTTCACCGCGATCTGGACCCCCGAGCGGCACTTCCATCGCTTCGGTGGGCTCTACCCCAACCCCTCGGTGCTCGGCGCGGCGCTGGCTCAGCACACCCGCCGCCTCAAGATCCGCGCCGGCTCGGTGATCGCTCCCTTGCACCACCCGCTGCGCATCGCCGAGGAGTGGTCGGTGGTCGACAACCTCTCGCTGGGGCGGGTGGGCATCGCGCTGGCCACCGGCTTCAGCCCGCTCGACTTCGCGTTCAACCCCCAGGGCTGGGAGGGGCGCCGGCAGACCACGTTCGAGGCCGTGAGCACGATCCGCGACCTGTGGTCGGGCCAGGCCATGGTCATCGAGGACGGCGTGGGCGCGCGTCGGGAGGTCGAGCTGCACCCCAAGCCGGTGCAGAGCGAGCTCCCGCTGTGGCTCACCTGCACCAAGAGCGAGCAGACCTTCATCCGCGCGGGCGAGCTGGGCTGCAACGTCCTCACCGGGCTCATCGACATGACCACCGAGGAGCTCGAGGGCCGCCTCGCCCTCTACTTCGAGGCGCTCGAGGACAACGGCTTCGACCGCGACGAGATGAACGTGACGATCTTGCTGCACACGTACATGGGGCGCGAGCTCGAGGCGGTGCGGGCCGAGGTCAAGGAGCCGTTCACCCGCTACCTGCGCAAGTTCCTCACCGTCGTCGACTCGCAGAAGAAGAGCCTCGCCCCCGGCGAGAGCCTCGACCACGTGAGCGACGCCGAAGAGGCTGCGCTGCTGGAGTTCGGCTTTCGCAAGTACTTCGAGAAGGGCTCGCTGATGGGCACGCCCGAGAGCTGCGCCTGGGTGGTCGAGCGCATGCGGGGCATCGGGGTGACCGAGATCGCGTGCCTCATCGACTTTGGCATCGAAGACCAACGCGTACTCGAGAGCCTCGGGTACATCGACGAGCTGCGGAGGATGACATCGTGAGCACTGAGCTCGAGGCCTCGAGCCGCCGCATCGCGGCTCTTTCCCCCCAGCGGCGAGCGCTGCTCGCCGCGCGCCTGGCCGCCGAGGAGCAAGCGCTGCTGCGCTTCGAGAGCCTGGGCGAGCGCGACGGCGGCCCGCTCTCGAGCGGCCAGCAGCGCATGTGGGAGCTGCTCACCGAGCACCCGCAGCTGCCGGTCAACGTGGTCTGCCAGGTGATCGAGCTGCGCGGCGCCCTCGAGGTCGAGCGGCTGCGCGCGGCGGTCGAAGCGTTCGTGGCGCGGCATCGCGTGCTCGGCTCGCGCGTGGCGGGGGCCGGCGCCGAGGCGCGCCAGCAGCAGGGCCGCGCCGAGCCGCCCGTGCTGTGGCGGGTGCAGGCGCTGGCGGCCGACGAGGGTGACGTGCCCGCGGCCCTCGACGCGATGGCTCGCGCACAGGCCTACGAGACCGGCAACGGCGACTCGGGTCCGTGGCTCATCTTCAGCCTGGTCCCGATCGCGGCCGAGCATCATGCGCTCTTGTTCACCGCGCAGAACCTCGTGTTCGATGCGATGTCGTTCTCGCTGATGCTCGAGGAGGTCGGCCAGCGCTACTGCGGCAAGCCGCTGGCCAGCGCTCCGCTGCATCACATGCTCGACGCGGCCGACTGGCAGCGACGCTGGCTGCAATCGACCGAGTACCGGCGAAGGCTGGCGCACTGGACCGAGCAGCTCGCGGGGCTCGACGTCACGCCGCTCGCCCCCGAGCTCACGCGCCCGCCCCAGCGGGGCTTTCGCGGCGAGCGCGTGGAGTTCGAGATCTCTCGTCGCACGCGCGAGCGCATGGCCGAGCTCTGCCGTCAGAACCGAGCCACCCCGTTCATGGGGATGGCCGCGGTCGCGCTGCAGCTGTGTCGCCACGAGTCGGGCAGTACCGACGCGGTGATGGGCACGCTGACCAGCGGTCGCTTTCGGCCCGAGCTCGAGCGCATCGTGGGGCTGCTGCTCAACATCGTCCCGCTGCATGCTCGACCCGGCCAGCACTCGAGCTTCGTGGAGCTGCTCGCCGAGGTGCGCAGCCACGTGCTGGCCGCCCAGACCCACGACGGCGTGCCCTACGAGGAGCTCGCGCGCGCGCTGGGCCGGCCGATCTTCGACCTCTTGTTCATCTACGAGAACATCCCCGCGCCCGAGGGTGGTTTTGGCGAGCTGGCGGTGACGACCCGCGACGTCGACAAGGGCTGCGCGCGCTTCGATCTCTCGCTTGCGATCTACGACGAGCCCGCGCGCATGCACGGCTGGCTCGAGTACGACCTCGACCTGTTCACGCGCCCCACGATCGAGCGGATGATCGAGCGCTTCGTGGGCTTGCTCGAGGCCGCGGTGAGCCCATGACGACTCCTCGCTTGTACGCCCCGTGCTATGCGCTCGGGCAGCCGCGACGGGTGGAGACGCTGGCCGAGGTCGCCACCGACCCCGAGCTGCGCGAGCGGCTGTGTGGACCCTCGGGCGGGCTGTGCTTCTACCTCGAGAGCGAACGAGACGCGCTCGCGCTCGCGGCCGAGTCGGCCGATGCGACCCTCGCCGAGGGCGACCTCGACCCCGAGGAGATCTCGGCGGTGATCTTCGCGAGCGACTCGATGGGTGAGGTGCGCGGACGCAACGCTCGCGTCGAGGCGTGGCTGCGCGAGCGTGGGATCGACGGGGCGGTGCCGCTCCTGTGCAGCATGGGCGAGTGCTCCAACCTCCAGATCGCGCTCTCGCTGGCCTCGAGCCTGGTGCGGGCCGAGCTGCACGGCGCGATCCTGGTGGTCTCCGCCGATGTCACGCGCGTCGCCGCGCTGGGCGATCGGATCGCCGCGGGCGGCATCGGCATCATGAGCGATGCGGCCTCGAGCTGCATCGTGGCGAGCGCGAGGGACAGCGAGGGCGGCTTCGATCTCGAGGCGCACGCCGCCTGTCGCGAGCCCGCGCCGCGCGGCGCCGAGGCGGTGACGGGCCCGCTGGCGGTAGTGCGCAGCCTCGAGCAGAAGATCGGCGCGCACGGGCGCTTGTTCGCGGGCCTGTGGCCAGGCGGGCGCGTGCCCGAGCGACTGACGCGGGTGTTCCCCAGCAATTTCTCGCGTGCGGTGCTGCGCACGTTCCTCGCCGGGCATGGCTTCGCGGTGGAGCGCCTCTACGAAGAGAACCTGGCGCGGCTCGGCCACTGTCTGGCCAGCGATGCGCTGATCGGGCTGGCCGACTACCAGCGCCACGAAGAGATCGCGCCCGGGGATCGCTTCGTGATGGTGGGCTCGGGCCCCAAGCAACTCGGCGCGACGCTGCTGCGCGCCGCCTAGAGAGTCCTCAGATGCCGATCGAGCAGACCATGACCGAGCAGACCATGACCGAGCAGACCACCATCCGGCAGACCATCATCGGGATCGTCGCCCAGTTCCTCCCCGAGCACGCCGAGGCGCTGCGCTCCGAGGACGACGTGTTCAAGCTCGGCTGCACCTCGCTGATGGCGGTGGCGATCGCCGACCGCGTGTCGCGTGAGCTCGAGATCGAGTACACGCTGCTCTCGCTGCTGTC
>JBFIJN010000466.1:0-7189 GCA_041600735.1 Nannocystaceae bacterium | reverse complement strand
TCGCTCGCGCGGGCCAGGCCATCGTGTGCTCCGACCCCACCTACTTCCTGGCGCGCGGCATCTTCGAATCGCAGGGCCTCGCGGTGCACGGCGTGCCGGTGGACGAAGAGGGCCTCTGTGTCGACGAGCTCGAGCGACGGCTCGCCGAGGGCCTGCGCCCAGCCTTCGTGTACTGCATGCCGTCGTTCCACAACCCCACCGGGGTGTGCCTCGCGCCCGAGCGCGCGCGCAAGCTCGTGGCGCTGGCCGAGCGCTTCGAGTTCTTGGTGGTGGCCGACGAGCCCTACGTGATGCTGCACTTCGGCGACGCCCCGCCGCCGTGCATGATGGCGTACGACGAGGGCCGCGGGCGCGTGCTCTCGCTGGGCTCGTTCTCCAAGATCCTCGCGCCGGGCCTGCGACTCGGGTGGGTGCACGCGGCCGCGCCATTGGTGGAGCGATTCTCCCAGCACGGCGCGCTGCGCAGCGGCGGCGGGCTGAACCCGGTGATCGCATCGATCGTGCAGGGCGTGATCGACAGCGGCGCACAAGATGAGCACATCGAGCGCCTGCGGGCCACGCTGAGCACACGCGCGCACGTGCTGTGGGCCGCGCTTCGCCGCCACTTGCCGGAGTGTGCAGTGGCCGAGCCGCGCGGGGGCTACTTCGTGTGGGTACCGCTACCCACGGGGGTAGACGCCACCTCGCTCGTCGAGCCGGGTGAAGCGGCCGGCGTTCGCTTTACCCCGGGCTCGCGCTGCGCGGTGGACCGGGACCTTCGCGGCTTCGTGCGCCTGAGCTTCGCCTTCTACGAGGAAGCGGAGCTCGAGCTCGGGGTGGAGCGCTTGGCGAGCGTGGTGCGGGCCCGCTAGAAGCGCAGCGAGAGCCCCATCTGCGCCCCGTCGTGCGTGGGCGCGACCGCGAACGCGAACTGTGGCTTGTTCGGGTTGGGGAATTCCTTGAGCTTGACCGCACCGGCGATGCCCATCGAGAGCCCCAGCACTTGGCCGAGGCCAGCGGCGACCGTGAGCACCCCGAGCGTGGCGGAGCGGGAGACGGGCGCGGCGGCAAACGGACCGGCGACGGGAATCATCATGCGGAACCCGTACTGGCGACGCCGCGTGCGATCGGCGTTGTCGGCGAGATCGATCGCGATCGCACCGACGAGCACGCACGAGCCGTAGACCGCACCGAGCGTGGTGAAGCCCGACACCATGAGGCCCTTGAAGCGGTTGTGCTGCTTGAGCCGCCACAGCCGTTCCTGTTCTTCCATGGTGGGGCCAGGGGGGGTGCCAGGGTTGGGCGTGACCGCGACGGTCGGCGCGGGCTCGTCCCACCCGTTGTCTTGGATGGCCTGATCGCCGGTGGGCGCGGGGGTGGCCTCGGGGCTTGCCGCGGGTGCAGGCGCCGGCGCAGGCTCGACTTTGGCTTTGTTGGCCCCGGCAGCGAGCAGGGCAGCGAGAGGGACGATCAACAGGGGGCTTGGCATGACGGCTCCTTCGATTCGGTCGTCGGGCGGAGGTGCAGTCTATACCGAGGTAGTCCCGGCCCTCGCGATCCGGATGCACATTGTCCGCAGATTGATGCGCTACGCCACAGCTCGCGCTACGGGCTGCTAGGCAACAGTCTGCGCAGTACGGCGAGCAACTCCGCGCCGCACGTGCTCTGCCATCTCACACCGGCGCACTCGCTCAGCGCCGCCGCGGCCTCTCGGATGCAATCCCGCGCCACTGCGAGAACGGCAACATCGAGCCGATCACATCTCGACCGACCGCGATGCGCGTCACGATGTGCGTCACGATGTGCGTCACATGGTCACCGAGTACACCACTCCCGCCTGCGGCTTGGCAAAGCGCGGCAGCGTGGCCTTGGCGAGCGCATCGGCCACGCAGCGGCCGAGCGGAGTACCCGCGTGATCGTCGAGCGCGGTGGCCGAGGTCACCTTGCCCGTCGATCCCTGCACCGAGAGCTTCACGCTCACCTTATCCCCGACACGGCCGCTGTGCTTGGCCGCGCATGCCTTCGCCTGCGGCCTCACCGAGCTCATCGCCTCGCGGATCTGAAGCGAGCTTGGTGCCGCGGGCAGGCCCGCCTTCGACGGTGGATCCTCGACGGTGGGCTTGGTGCGGAGCTTGCCGTTGCTACAGCGGCTCGGGTCGATGACGCACTCGACCGGGAGGATCGCGCTGGAGTTGGGCTTGGTGACGGGCTCGGCCGCCGGCTTGGTGACCGGTTTGGCGTGGGGCTTGCGGGAGGTCCGAGCCACGCTCGTAGGCGCGGGCTCGAGCTCGGCGGCTTCGGGGAGCGCAGCTTCGGGCGTGATCGCGTGGGGCTTGCCTTCGAGCCCGGCCGGCGCGGGCTCGCTCGGCTCGGGCTCGGGCTCGGACTCGGGCTCGTCGACCACGGCCGCGGGCACAGCCGCCGCCGTGCGCTCGACCACCACGGTCGGTGACGGACGCAGTGCCACGAACACCCCGAGGCTGAGCACGGCGAGGCTGAGCGCACCGATCATCGCGTATAGCGGACGATGATCGGGGAGCGCCGCGACCATGCGTGGCGCCGCAGTAGCGGGCGGCGGCGGCAGCGTGGCGGGCACGTCGTGCAGCGCCCAAGTGGAGGCGAACGTGGGCATCGCAACGCTGCTGGCCGAGGCGCCACCGTGACGCTGAGCGTCGATGACCGAGGAGAGCGCACGAATGTCGAGGAGGCCCGAGCGATCGTCGCGGCGCGAGGACGCCACGAATACGCCCGAACCCCCGGGGCTTTGTTGATGCCGGGGCATGGGATTCGTCCTCGAGGTGGTACGCCCGAGCGCGAGAGAAGTTCCCGCCATGCACCCGTCGAGCGGCCCCGGCGGCCCCAACGCCGAATCGAGCGAGCGCGCGCGAAAAGCTGTTACGATCGCTCGACACGCATGACCATCGTCAAGGACCGACGAAGCTCGCTGCGGGTCGTGATCGAGGGTCGAGCGCTGGTCCACACCGAGCTCGACCAGTTCGAGGGCCGCTGCCTCGACCTAGGACTCGACGGCATCGCGCTGCAGAGCACGCGGGCGCCTCGCGACCGCAAGCTCGTCACGATCGAGGCCTTCATCGACGGACAGCGACTCCAGTTCGACGCCACCCCAGCGCGACGGCGCCGACAAGAGGGCGAGTACGTGCTCGGCTTTCGCTTCGTCGACCTCGACCTCGACACGCGGCGCCGCATCGAGCACCTGCTGTTCGAACGCCTGAGCCGCTCTTCGCACGCGGGGTTCATGCGAGCGTTCGTCGCCCACGCGGAGCGGGTGCCGCCGGTCATCACCCGCTACGAAGCGCCCGACCGCACCGTCATCGCTCCCGGCCCAACCATCCCCGTGATCACCGGTCACACGCAGATCGTCGCGATGGGGCAGCTGCCGGTCAGCGACCGCACCGTGATCGCGCCGCGCCCCGAGCGGGCGCTCGAGCCGGTGAGGTTCGACGACTCGTGGATCGACGACGAGATCGACACCGCGGAGTTCCGCCTGCTCGAAGAGGCGCAGCGGCGAGCGGCGGGCTCGATCGAGCTCGAGGCGGAGCTGGATCTCGATCCCGAGCTCGCGCTCGCGCCGGAGCCCGAGCCCGAGCCCGAGCCCGAGCCCGAGCCCGAGCCCGAGCCCGAGCGCACACTAGTCACCCAAGCCGACGACCGCTCGCCCGCCGAGCGGACCGCGGTGATCACCGCCGTGTCGCGCGTCGAGGCGCGGAGCCCCGGTGTCCCCGAGCGGGTTCCCCTCGTGCACACGCCAACGATGGCGCTCGTGCTCGAGCTCGGCGCGCACGCGACCCCGTCCCCGCCGCCGCTCTTGCGCGGGCTGCCGCACGTGCCGGGCGAGCCGACCGAGCGCACCACGACGAGCGCTGCACCGCGCCGCATCCCTGCCGCGTTGGTGCTACGCCCCACGCTCCGTGCGTTGCTCGACGCGGCGGCGATGCTTCGCCGACCCGACCCGGCGCCGCGACGCGGGCCACGTGTCATCGTCGCAATCCCCCACCGCACCTACCGGCGCGTGGCCGCCACGCCATGGAACGCGTGACCACGATTGCATGGGCTACCCCGGCAAAAACCAATGCATGCGTCGGAGCCTGGAACTCGTTGACACGAAGCCACCGACCGTTCTACGCAAGAAGCTGGCCGAGCCGCATCGCGTCGGGCCCCGTGGGCTCGTGACGCTGGAGCGACGGTCGAGACCCGCATGAAGCCCGCCAAGGTCCAGTTCCAGCCCGGTCCCGACGTCGATGGTCAATGGCACGTGGATGGCCTGCACACCGTCGAGCGTCTGGGAGAGCCCTACACCCTCACCGTTCAGCTGCGCACCGATGACCTCAACGCCGAGCCCGCGGCGCTGCTCGGCAAGTCGGTCGCGGTGCTGATCGAGCGCGATGCGCTGCACCAAGAGCTCGCGGGAATCGTCGAGCGCGTGGAGGAGGGCAACACCCACGATCATGCGCTCCACGCCACGATCACCGTGGTGCCCGCGCTGGTCGCCCTCGCGCACCGTCGCAACAGCCGCATCTTCCAAGATCTCCCGATCCCCGAGATCCTCGAGCTCGTGCTCGGCGAGGGCCTCGCGGGCTACGGGCGCAGCATCGACCGCGCGGGGCTCGCGGCCAGCTACCCCCCGCAGGAATACACGGTCCAGTACCGCGAGACCGACTTCGACTTCGCCCATCGCTTGATGGAGGAGAACGGCATCACCTACCGCTTCGCCAGCGAAGGCGGCGTGGAGACGATGGTGCTCGGCGACGGCGCCACGATCTTTGGTGAGCTGCGCTCGGCCGGCAACGCCGAGGGCATGCTCCCGCTCAAGACCACCGACGGAGATCCGGGGATCCACGAGGACGCGCAGCGCTTCGAGCGGGTCTCGCGGTTGCGCCCCACCGTGGCCCGCACCACCGTGTTCGACTGGCACGTGCCGCGACCGCTGCAAGACGGCGAGGACCCGGCCAGCGCCGCGCTGGCCTCGCCCAACGGCGCCACGCTCGGCCCCGAGCGTGAGGACTACGATCACCTCGAGCCGGCCACGCTCCACGGCTATCGCTCGGGCGCGCTCGACTTCTCGCAGGTGCAGCGCCAGCTCGAGCTGCGCCGCGCCGTGCACCAGCGCGACGCGGTGCGCTGCTCGGGCGAGAGCACGGCCACCCAGATGACCCCGGGGCTCGCGTTCGAGCTGCTCGATCACCCTCAAGACGACCTCGTGGGCGAGTACGTGCTGGTCGGCGTCGAGCACCTATACGGCAGCTTGGCTGGGGGCTCGGCCGCGAGCCCCTACCGCAACCGCTTCGAGTGCATCCCGGCGAAGGTCCCGTGGCGACCCGAGCGCAAGCGCGCGCGCCCGCGCCTGGCCGGCGTGCAGACGGCCACCGTCGTGGGCCCGCCGGGCGAGGAGATCTTCACCGACGAGCACGGGCGCATCAAGGTGCAGTTCCACTGGGATCGCGGCGGCGCGTTCGATGCCGGCAGCTCGTGCTTCGTGCGGGTGGTGCAGCAGTGGGCCGGCAACGGCTGGGGCGCGCTGTTCCTGCCGCGCGTGGGCATGGAGGTCACGGTGACGTTCGTCGACGGCGACCCCGACCGACCGATCGTGACCGGCTGTCTCTACAACGGCACCCACGCCCCGCCCTATGCGCTGCCCGGCGACAAGACCAAGAGCTCGATCAAGTCCGAGAGCACGCCCGGCGGCGGCGGCTTCAACGAGCTGCGCTTCGACGACGCCGCGGGGGCCGAGGAGATCTACGTCCACGCGCAGAAGAACATGAACGAGGCGGTGGGCAACGACCACGACCTCACCGTGGGCAACAACCAAACCATGGCGATCGCGGTCGATCAGACCCAGACGATCGGCGGCAACCAGGTCGAGTCGATCGACGGCAACCAAACCCTCACCGTGAAGGCCAACCAGGAGGTCACGGTGCAGGCCAACCAGACCGTCGCCGTGCAGGGCGGCGTGACCCACACCGTCACCGGTGCGGTGGCGCAGACGGTCAACGGCGGCGTGACGAGCACGATCCACGCGGGGGTCAACAAGACCGTCACCGGCGGCGTGACGAGCACGGTCACGGGCGGGCTCACCTCGACCGTCAACGGCATGACCACGATGGCCCACAACGGCGGCCTCACCAGCACCGTCCAGGGCAGCTACAACCTCACCGCGATCGCAGGGGTCAACATCACCGCGCCCGCCGGCATGACCGTGGCCGCGCCCGGGGGCATGACGATGGTCGACCCCGCCGATACCACCGAGGTGCATGGGTTCTTCAACAGCACCAAGGGCGTCAACAAGACCGCGACCGGCTTCAGCTTCGCCGTGACGGGGGCCTCGGTGTCGATCCTGGGGCTGGGCATCGGCCTCACCGGGGTCAAGATCGACGCGACGGGGCTGTCGGTGAGCGCGGTCGGGGTCAAGGTGGCCAACGAGCCGCTCACGCTCGAGCAGGCCGGCCTCAAGCTGAAGTTCGCGGCGCTGGGCCTCTACATGTACGGCCTCACCATGTTCATGTAGCGCTGGGTCTCGTGCCACCGTGAAGGTCGTCAAACCCAGCAAGCTCAGCGTGCTCACGCGCAGCTTCGAGCACGATCGCCGCTTCCAGCTCGGCGTGTCGGTGCTCGCGTTCGTACCGCTCACCCCCGAGCCCGCCGCACCGCTCTTGTCGGAGGTCGCGCTGTGGAAATTCGTGGTCGAGCGCATGGGGCAGCAGGCCATGCTCGAGGCCGGGGTGCCCAAGAGCCGCGGAGAGTTCCTCGTGCACGGCTCGTGCTTCAGCCCCGGCGGGGTGCCGCGCCCCATGGTGCCCGTGCGCGCGCAGGTCGGACCGCTCGACAAGGCGCTGATCGTGCACGGCGATCGCTACTGGAAGCCGGGCCGCAGCCCGAGCGAGCCGCAGCGCTTCAGCGAGCTACCGCTCGACTGGAGCCGCGCGTTCGGCGGGCCCAAGTGGAAGCGCAATCCGCTGGGGCGCGGGCACGGCGAGTCGGACTACATGGGGCAGCGCGTGCAGCTGCTGCCCAACGTGGAGCTCTCGCACGCGCTGGTCGAGCTCCCCAGCGACAAGCCCGATCCGGCCGGCCTGGGCGCGCTCGACATCGCGTGGCCGCAGCGTCGCGAGCTCGCCGGCACCTACGATGATCGCTGGCTGAAGACCCTGTTCCCCGGCATGGCGCCCGACATCGACTGGCGCTTCTTCAACCT
>JBFIJN010000465.1:0-7190 GCA_041600735.1 Nannocystaceae bacterium | reverse complement strand
CGGCATGACGCAGCTGTGGGAGGCGGAGACCAAGGACGGCTCGTCGCAGCGCACGGGCTCGTCGGTGTTCGACTTCGACGGCGACGGCCGCTCCGAGGTGATCTACGGCGACGAGTGGTACCTGCGCATCTACCCGGGCACCGAGCCCGATTGCGCGATCGGTGGTCCCGGCTGCGATGGGGTCATGAACGACGACGAGATCCTCTTCATCGACATCAACTCCTCGCGCACGCGCAGCGAGTACCCGATCATCGCGGACGTCGACGGTGACTTCAAAGCCGAGATCGTGATCAGCACCAACAACGAGTCGGGCCAGGGCGCCATCGGCGACGCCGGCGTGGAGGTGTTCGAAGACCGCCTCGACAACTGGGTGGGCACGCGCCCGATCTGGAATCAGCACACCTATCACGTGACCAACGTGGGCGTGGATGGCTCGATCCCCGCGGTCGAGCCCGCCAACTGGCTGAGCTTCAACAGCTACCGACGCAACGGCCAGGGCGACCTCGAGCAGCTGTGCGCGCCCGACCTGGTCGCGGCCGACCTCACGATCCCCACCCTGCCCTGCCCCGACCTCGAGGTCTCGGTGAAGGTGCTCAACCAGGGGTGCCTGGGCGTTGGACCGGGCGTGAACGTGTCGTTCTACGACAGCGACAACGGCCTGCTGCTGACCGTGCAGACCCAAGGGCCGATCCCGGCCGGCGGCTCCGAGACCATCCAGGTCGCGATCCCCAATCCCGGCGGCGCGCCGTTCCAGATCAGCGTGGTCGTGGACGACGCGGGCAACGGGGCCGGCGCCTTCAACGAGTGCCGCGAGGAGAACAACGAGACCGGGCCGGTCGAGGTCTGCCAGCCCATCGGGTGAGCCCGCGGCTCGAGCCCTGCCCGCGGCTCCAGCCCTGGTAGACTCCCCCGCGTGGAGGACCTCCAGCGCTTGCTCGAGCTCGTGTGTCGCGAGCTCGGGGCCGAAGATGCCCACGTGCGGCTCGGAGGCCAGCCCGAGCGCCACGCGCTCGTGCTCGAGCACGAGCTGCGTCCCGGCTGCCGCTTGGTCGTGCGCTTCGCTGCCCCGCCCTCCGCGCCGGATGCCGCGCTTCGCCTCGCAGAGCTCGCCGGGGCCTTCGCGGGCACCGTCGAGCACGCGATCGAGGTCGTCGACGACGCGTGGTCGCGCCCGCCGAGCCCCCAGGGGCTGGTGCAGACCCTCGCCGACCTGCGCGATGCCACCGGCGCCTCGGTGGCGCTGGTGGTCGACCGGCAATCGCCCGTGATCTGGGGCTGCTCCGATCCCAGCCTCGGCCTGCGCGATCGCCCGGCCGCGCGCGCGCTGGCGACCGCGCTGGCCTCGTTGCGCGCGCAGGGCCTCGCGTGGACCTCGGCCGCGTTCACGCCCGCGCCCGCGGATCCTGCGATCCACGAGAACACCGGCTCGGCCTCGCTCGAGCTCGCTCGTCGGGCGCTGCAGAGCGCCGAGCGCTCGCAGCCCGGCGGCGCCGCTCGCCTCGTGGCGACCACCCAGGCCCTCGTCGCGCTCGATGCGGGGCTCGAGGCCCCCGCCCGCCTGCCCCAGGGCGACGCGCCCGGGCTGGCCACCAAGGCGTTTGGCGGGCTCTACTGCGTGGCGCTGGTGTTCACGCGCCCGTTCTCGCCGCTGCGCGTGGAGGGCGTGCTGCGACGTGCGCTGCCGATCATCGAGCGCCACGTGCTCGAGCTGCCGCCGCTCGACCCCCAGCCGCAGGGCGGCCGGGTGGTGCCGCTGCGGCGCGACACGTGAGCGGCGAAGCTCGCGAGCTTCGTCGCGCCGTGCGAATCCTCGTCCGCCCGGGAGGCGTCAGTCGGCCGTTGGGCCTTGCCAGCGCAGGCGCACCACGGTTCAACGGGACCCATGCGGATTGCGCTTCGCTTGCTCGCCTCGTCCTCGCTCCTCGTCACCGTCGCGTGCGGTGACGACCTGCCCAGCCAAGACGGCGGCAGCTCCGGCTCCACCGGCACCGCCAGCAGCGGCAGCACGGCGGTCGACGGCACCGGCACCGGCACCGGCACCACGACCGGCGAGGGCACCGACGACGGCGAGCCCGTCGATCCGGAGGACCTCGAGTGGCCGCTGCTCGACTGCGATCCGCTGGCCCCCGACTACTGCGCGTTTCCGTTCCCCTCCAACGTGTACACGAGCCCGGAGCCCAGCATGGTCACGGGTCGGCGCGTGGAGCTGCCGGTGTCGGTGTACAGCGCCAACCCCGATCCCGAGCCCTGGAGCTGGGGAGATGGGTTCTCGCCCAGCGGTGCGATCACCACGATCATGCCGGGTGCCACCGCGACCGGGCTCCCCGGTCACGCCGATTTCGACGCCTCGCTCGCCGCCGACTCGGCCACCGTGATCATCGATGCCGAGACCGGTGAGCACATCGCCCACTTCTCCGAGCTCGATCACAGCGCCGACGATGCCGCGCGTCGCTCGCTCTTCATCCGCCCGGCCTCCCGCCTCGCGCCGGGGCGCCGCTACATCGTGGCGATCCGCGACGTGGTCGACGAAGCCGGCGCGCCGCTGCCCCCCTCGCCCGCGTTCGCTGCGCTGCGCGACGAGACCCCGCTGCCCGACGAGCCCTCGGTGGACGCGCGGCGCGTGCTCTACGGCGACATCTTCTACCGCCTGCACCAGGCTGGCGTGCCGCGCAGCGGGCTGCAGCTCGCGTGGGACTTTCACACCGCGAGCGACGAGAACACCACCGGCTGGCTGCTGCACATGCGCGACGATGCGTTCGCGACGCTCGGCGAGGACAGCCCGCCCTACACGATCGATGTGATCGACACCGAGTGGAACACCGACGAGTTCCTCTATCGCCTCGAGGGCACCATGCAGGTCCCCCTCTATCTCGACAGCGACAACCCCGTGAGCGGGCGCCTGGTGCACGGCCCCGACGGCTTGCCGGTCGCGAGCGGCACCATGGACGTGCACTTCTGGATGATCGTGCCGCGCAGCGCCCAGGACGAGCCCGCCGCGCTGCTCCAGCACGGCCACGGCCTGCTGGGTGCCGGCTCGCAGATCGAGGGCGGCCACATGCGCGCGGTCGCCAGCACCTACAACTACGTGGCCTTCGGGATCAGCTGGATCGGCATGGCCACCGACGACTACCTCGCGATCGCGGCCGCCGTGACCAGTCGCTCGCCGCTCGGCCTCGCCACCATGACCGACCGCCTGCACCAGGGATCGCTCAACCAGCTGCTGGCCATGCGCATGGCCGCGGTGGGGCTCGCTCAGGATCCGCTGCTCGTCGGTCTCATCGATCCCGACCAGCGCTACTACTACGGCATCAGCCAGGGCGGGATCCTCGGCGGCGTGTACATGGGCACCACCACCGAGGTGGAGCGCGGCGTGCTCGACGTGCTGGGGCAGCCCTACAATACGCTGCTGACGCGCAGCGTGGACTTCGACGATTTCTTCGCGCTGCTGCGCGGCACGTACTCCGATCCGGCCGACATCGCCTATCTGCTGGCCACCCTCCAGCTCATGTGGGACCGAGTGGAGCCCACCGGCTACACCCACCGCATCGTCGACGATCCGCTGCCGGGCACGCCCTCGCACGACGTGCTGATGACCGCGGCGCTCGGCGATCACCAGGTGACCACGCTGGGGGCCCACCACATGGCGCGCTCGGCCGGCGTGGGTCACCTCGACAGCGGCATCCGCGAGATCTGGGGCCTGTCCACGGTGCTCAGCGGACACGTGGGCTCGGCGCTGGTCGAGTACGATTTCGGGCTGCCCGCCGATCCGGTGTGCAACCTGCCGCAGTCGGCCTGCGAAGACCCGCACGGCAAGCTGCGCGCGCTCACCGAGGCGCGCATGCAGATCGACACGTTCCTGCGCACGGGCGAGGTGGTCAACTACTGCCCCGACGGCGTGTGCAACTTCCCGGAGCTCAGCGGGTGTGCGCCCGGCGAGGGCACGCCCAACGTGTGCGAGTGAGCGGTCGCTAGCCGGGGTCGTCGCGCACGTCGTCGAGCACGTCGTCGAGCGCGGCCCCGTGGCTGCGGCAGATCGCGGCGTAGATCGTCGCGCTACGTCGCACGCGGCGCTCCTGCGTCTCGCGATCGAGCGCGAGCAATCCGAACGGGGCCGACCAGCCCTCGGCCCACTCGAAGTTGTCGACGAGCGACCAGTGGAAGTAGCCGCGCACGTCGACGCCCTCGGCGAGCACGCCTCGCACGGCGCGGATGTGATCGACGAGGTAGCGCGGCCGCAGGCGATCGTCGGGGTCGCAGATCCCGTTCTCGGTGACGTAGACCGGCGCGCCGAGGCGAGCCGTCCGCCGCAGCGCCTGCGCGAGGCCGGCGGGGTGGATCTGGCCCCAGTCGGCCCCGAACGCGCTGCGCACCGAGGGCTCCTGCACATGGCGGCCAAACCCGCGCGCGGCCCCGCGCGCGTCGAAGCGCACCGCCATGCGCCCGTAGTAGTTCACGCCCAGCCAGTCGAAGCTGCCGGCGAGACCCGGCACGAGCCGCGGGCGCAGCGAGAGCGGCGGAGGAATGCGGCCGTGCTCGAGCGCCCACAGCCAGGCCCCGGTGAACGTCCAGTCCTGCGCCCGCGTGATCGCGCGGTCGAGCGGATGCGTGGGGCGATCGGCATCGATGCACGGCACGTTGAGCACGAGGCCCACGCGCGCGCGCGCGTCCGTGCGATGCAGCGCCTCGTAGGCCATGGCGTGGGCCCGCAGCAGCTGGCTCATCACGCGCAGGGCCTCATCGAGGCGCGTGCGCCCGGGCGGCCACTGACCGGTGCCGTAGCCCATCACCGCGAGCACGTTGGGCTCGTTGATCGTGGCCCACAGATCGACGCGAGGCCCCCACGCCTGCGCGCAGCGGGTCGCCAGCGCGGCGAAGCGAGCCCCGAGGCCAGGGTCGAGCCAGCTTCCGCCCGCCGCGGCCCAGCGCGGCAGCGTGAAGTGGTGGAGCGTCACCATGGTGCGCAGCCCCAGGCCCTGGGCGCACTCGAGGATCGCGGCGTAGCGCGCGAGCGCAGCCTCGTCGTAGCGCCCCGGGCTGGGCTCGATGCGGCTCCACTCCACGCTCAGCCGATGCGCACTGTGGCCGAGCTGCGCCGCGCGTCGAAGGTCCGCCTCGGCCTGCCCGCTCCACCACCCGGCGGCATCCCCCGAGCGCGTGCCGTCGTGGATCGCCCCGGGACGCTGCTCCCACTGCCACCAGTCGCTGTTGCGGTTGTCGCCCTCGACCTGGTGCGACGAGGTGGCCGCGCCCCACGAGAAGCCCTCGGGAAATGCGGGCGCGTGATCGGGTGAGCGCATGACGGTCTATGGGGCGAGCCGGGCGATCCAGCCGTCGAGATCGCCGCCCTCGCCGACGATCTCGGCCACCACGACGAGGTCGCCGTTGGGCAGCACCTCGATCGAGCGCCCGCGGTCGTCGCCCTCGCTGTTCGCGTAGTCGTTGCGCTCCCACACCAGCGCGCCCGCGGGATCGAGCTTGCCCACCCAGCGATCGGGGGCCTCGGAGACCACGTGACCGATCGCGTAGACGTTGCCCGCGGGATCGAGCGCGATGTCCTCGATCTCGTCGATGGCCGGGCGCGCGGGGGCGTAGACCCAGCGCTCGCTGCCGTCGAGCTCGTACGCCGCCACCCACAGATCATCGAGCGTGGGGAGCTCGCGCAGCAGCCCGCCCACCACGATCGCGTCGCCCGTGACGCGCATGGTCTGCAGCTCCACCACGCCTGCCGTCTGGATCCGCGGCAGCCCTAGATCCACGAGCGACGGCGGTGCATACGCCACGCCCGCGCCGGAGGCTTGCCCGGCCACGAACACGCTCGAGTCGGGCGCGCGCACGACCGACTTGAGGTTGGTCGCGCCTCCCGGCGTGACCGTGGCCTCCTGACCGCCCGCCACGTTGCCATCGACGAAGGTGTACGCCCACGCGGTGCTGCCATTGCCGCCCACGGTCACGATGTTGGAGCTGTTGATGTACGCGACGTCGTAGCAGGGGCCACCGAGGGTGGCGGGGAGCTGCTGCTCGTACGCAGGAGGGCCATCGAGCAGCGCCTCCCAGCGGCCCACCCACGCTCGCGTCTCGCCGGCCACCGTCGCTCGACCACAGATGTAGAGCCGCCCCGTGCCGCCCTGCGCCACCGCCTCGGCCTCGTCGAGGCCGCCGTCGACGTCGTAGACCACGCGCTGCACCTCGCGCCCCTCGATCGTGAAGCGCGTGATGAGCACGTCGCGAGACTCGGCTTGGATGTAGCCCACCGCCACCACGTCGCCGGAGACGAGCTGGGTGAGCCCAAACAGGCGATCGTTGCCCGCCTCGCTGGCCACCACCGCGCTCCAGCGCGGCGAGCCGCTGCGCACGCAGTCGGTGTTGCAGCCGTCACCGTCGACCTCGTCGAGCTCGTCGCACTCCTCCTCGCCCTCGACCACCCCGTTGCCACACACGGGCTGGGGCGGCGCCGTGTCCTCGCTCGTACCGTCGTCGCCGCCGCTGCTCGACGAAGACCCGTGGCTGGTGCTCGAGCTCTCACTCGTCGACGGATCGCCGCTGCTCGCCTCCCGGGGGCCAGGGCCTCCGGTGCACACGCCCGACAGGCCCGCGGCAAGCTGACCGTAGCGACGACCCGAGGGGCACTCGGGATCGGGATAGCTGCAGTAGCCCGCGTCTTCGCACCAGCCCTGCGCGCCCGCGTTGCACTGGGCGTCGGCGCGGCAGACATAGGCGTGCATGTCGACGCACGCGGCCAGGAGCCCGCCGCACGCGAGCCCGCCGCACGCGAGACCCAGCGCCCACCGCTGCCGCATGTCGATCACCGTAGAGCCCGCCCTCGCTGCGGGGCAAGCTCGAACTTCCACACCAAGCCGGCGCCCTCGAGCCGCAGCGCGGAGGCGGCTCGCTCCTTCCGATCGCGCTTGGCCACGACCGCAAAGCGGACCAAGCCCGCGACGAGCAGCGCACCACCCCCGGCCAGCACCGCAATGCCGGCGCGGCTGAGCGCGGGCGCACCCTCGAGGGTGTCGCGATAGGCCTGCTCGGTCGATGCACGGTCGCCGGCGGCCCGACGACGGTGGGCCTCGCTGAGCAGACCCACGCCCACTCCCGTCAACGCCACGCCCGGCCAGGTGAGCGCATGCCCCCATGGATCGCGCGCGGCCCTACGCGGCGGGGGCGGTGGCTCGGGCTCGGGCGTGACCTCG
>JBFIJN010000464.1:0-7205 GCA_041600735.1 Nannocystaceae bacterium | reverse complement strand
GCTCGAGACGCGCGCCGATCAGCTCGAGGAGCGCCGACACTACGTCGAGGCGCTCCACGACTACTGGGTGGCCCGCAGCGAGCTCGAGCTCGCGACCGGGGGACGGCTCCCGCAGTGAGCCCGCGATCGGAGCGGCCCGCGAGGGCCGCTCCGGCGCACGCATCGGGCTAGGAGCCGGAGCCGTGGTTCCAGCCCAGGATCCGGCTGATGAGCGCTTGCTCTTCTTCCGCGGACAGCACGTCGTCCAGCGCCGGCATCGTGGAGTTGTAGGGGAAGAAGCCGCCGCCTTCGCGGATGCGGTAGCGCAGGTAGTCCGGGCTGAGCGCAGCCGGAGCGAGTCGCGTGAGGTTGGTCGGTGCGGGCCATCCCGCCGCCGCAGCCGGGCCATCACCCAGCCCGGTCGAGCCGTGGCAGCTCGCGCAGCGGGCCGCGTACACCTCTTCACCTGCGCCATGCTGGGCGGGGGGCGCCGCGAGCTCGCGATACTCGCGGGGCACGAACACCGGGGTGCAGTCGCCCTCGCCATCGATGTGACCGAGCGTGCCCGCCAGCGTACCCATGAAGTTCCATAGATCGGGGATCTGCACGCTCCCGCTCTGGTAGCGCTCGAGGACCGTGAGATCGACGCTCGAGAGCTCACGGCCGACCACTACACCATCGCCATTCCCGTCGACATCGGCCTGGGCGATCGCATCGAAGGCGACGCGCGGCTCGTGGGCGAGGTCGTCGAGGAACAGGTGATCGGCATGAAGGGTGAGCGTCGCCGTCTCGGGCTGCGGGCTCGCGAGCTCCTGGCCGAGCTCGCACGCGTGCCCAATGTCGAGCGGGAAGTCCCACGCGAACGCGAGCTCCTCCTCCCCGCGCCGGGCGTGACCACGCACGCTCAGCCCGTAGCCACCCTGGGTCAGCGCGTCGATCTGTGCGGGCGACGCATTGCCTCCCACGATCTCGCCACGCACCCGGCTCAGCCGATACTCCACCGACGTCATGCGGCCCGTCACCTCGACGTCGGTCAGCAGGTGGCCCGCACCGCCGCTCGGCTCGGTCAGGTCGAGCACGTACCAGCCCTCCAGGTCGACGCGGTCGTCGGCTTGCACGGTGATCTCGCCGAGCGCCACCACGAATTCATCGAGCTCGATCTCCCAGCCATCCACGACCTCGGCGGCGGGTATCCGCTCCTCGACGAAGGCCTCGCCCCACGCCCGGAGCTCGTAGGTCCCCGTGCTCGGCCCGCACCCCGCAACGAGGAGCAGCCAAGCCGGCACGAGACCGATCATCGTTCGAAGGGCACGCGGCACGGACCAACGAGTCATGGGGATCCTCCGTACGTCGTGCGCGGTGCTTTGGATCGGAGCCTGGCTCACAATCGCCACGCTAGCCGCCCATGGTGAAGGTAGGATGACATTGCAATGTTGGTAACCCATGGCCGCACTCGCCGGCGATGGTGCGGCGGATCCAAAGCGCGCCCATGGCTGCGAAGCCCGCGCGAGGGCTTGTCGATCGAGACCGCGCGCATCCTCACGGAGTGAGCTCCGTAGACCTCGCGGCCACTCAGGAACACGCGCGCCGCTTCGACGCACGGGCACCATCCGCACGTTCACGCCTCGCGCCTCACGGGCCAAGCAAGCGCTGCGCAAGGCGGCGCGCACGAGCACCGCACCACCCGGCACCACCCAATGCCGTCGTCACCGGCCGTTCAGCTACTACCTCGGAAACGCGACCTGTGAGCTTGCGAATTCTGAGGCTTGAGCGGCTGTGCCCAGCGACTCGTATGTTTTGCTACCAGGGTTCGCCTCACGTCGCGGCCGGTGAGAGCGCGTTCGCTCGAGGCAAAGCGCGCTGACACGCGAGCGTCACTTGCCCCTACCCAGGAACGTCCGCTAGCCTGCGGCCAGAGACATTTCTTCCTGCGCAGGCTTAACTAGAGCCTAGACGGAGCATAAAGATCATGGATACGAGGGACACGAGGGTTCAGAATCTTCTTTTCTTGCTGTCGGCCGCGCCGATTGGGCTTGGCTGCGTCATCACCGGCGATGACGGCGAGACGGATGCCGCGACCACGGCCGCGACCACGAATGCGGACACCGGTGAGACGGACCCCACTGCCGCCGCCACCACCGAGCAGACCACGGCGATGACGACGGCGATGACCGGCGACACCACCGAGGGTCCGGCCGACACCACCGAGGGTCCGGCCGACACCACCGAGGGGCCCGGCGAGACCACCGGCGGTACCGAGCCACGGATCTGCTTGACCTACGGTGATCAGATCACCGAGTGCTACATGGACGAGAAGGCCGGCGCCGCGGCGACCGAGTACTGCGCCGAGATCCTCGCAGCCTACGAGAAGACCTACGGGCCCGACTGCGTGGCCGCGTTCGAGGACTACCTCGCGTGCCTCTCCGCGCTCACCTGCGAGGAGTTCACGGGCCCGGACCCGGTGTGCGAGAAAGAGGGCACCGCCATCGAGACCGCCTGCGCCCCGGCGTAGCCCCACATCCGTTCTCGACGGTCGACTCTGCGGCCGCGTCGACTCGCTTCGACGCGGCCGTGAGTTCATGGGAGGCATGATGATCTTCGTTTCTGGCACCAAGCGCAGCGGCACCTCGATGTGGATGCAGGTCATGCAGGCCGCAGGCATCCCGATCCTCGGCAAGGCATTCCCGCGCAATTGGGGCAGCGGCCCGCTGCGCGACGCGAACCCCGATGGCTTCTACGAGAGCCTGCTGCGCAACGGCGTGTACTACCGCACCAACCCGCACCCGCAGACGGGCAAGTACTTCCTGCCCGAGCACGTCGACGGCTATGCCGTGAAGGTGTTCGTACCCGGAGTCATTCGCTCCGAGCGCGCGTACATCGGGCACCTGGTCGCCAATGTTCGCGAGTGGCGAGAGTACGAGGCCTCGATCGAGCGGCTCTACTCCATCGAGGCGGCCACGCGCGAGGAGGAGCGGGCCAAGGGCGTCGACGTTCCCGAGCCATTCAATTTCCCGGCCGCCTACGAGTGGTGGATGGAGAATTTCGCGCTCGTTCGCGACATCTCGTTGCGCCGCTACCCCGCCCGCCTGCAGACCTACGATCAGGTGCTCGAGGATCCGGCCGGGGTCATCGGTCGCGTGCTCCAGTGGATCGGGCGCGGCGACGTGGAGGCCGCGGTGGCGGCCGTCAAGCCCAGCCACCGCACCCAGGTGCGCCCCGAGTCCAACAGCGTCGAGCCCAAGCTCGCGCGCGTTTTCGATGACCTCTACGCCGCCATCGCCGAGGGCAAGGGCATCGCGAACACGCTGCTGCGCACGCTCAACGACACCAACCAAGCGCTGTTGGCCGAGCTGGCCAAGCTCCAGACCGAGGTCGCGAAGTCGCAGATCATGCGACAGGCCAAGGCGGGCGGAAAGACCAAGCCGATCGACATCGAAGGCCTCCCGGACGTCTGATCCGGGCAGCTCTCCGCGGTCCGGCGCCGGCGCCGTGGCGCCGTCGACCCATCGTCACTGCGGGGGTGACCGGGTTCGACCGCGGTGATACGTTGGCGAGCCATGCCCAAGAGCCCATGGTGGGGGCGCAAGGTCGCCCGCCTTCCTGAACGCGGCACGTTGATCGTCTCCACCGATCTCCAGGGCAACTTCGGCGACTACGAGGCGCTCAAGCGCATCTACGAGCGCGAGGCCGAGGCCGGCAACGACCCGGTGCTGTTGCTCTGCGGAGATCTCGTGCACGGGCCCGGTCCCATATTTGCCGACCCCGCGCGCTGGCCCGACTATCTCGGCAGCTACTATCGCGATCGATCCGTCGACTTGGTGCTCGACTATGCGGCTTGGATCGAACAGGCGAACACCGTCGCACTGCTCGGCAATCACGAGCATGCCCACATCGGCGGTCCGGTGGTGAGCAAGTTCCACGCCGACGAGGCCGCCGTGCTCGACGCGGCGCTCGGCCTCGACATCGAGCGTGCGCACGCGTTGTTTCGTAGCTTCCCGCTGATCGCGGTGGCCGCGTGCGGCGCCGTGTTCACGCACGGCGCTCCGCGGGCCACCGAGCCCAGCCTCGAGGCATTCGAGCGCGTGCGCTACGACGGCTACCAAGACATGGGCGTCAATGACATGTACGAGCAGGGCACGCTCGGCGCGCTGCTGTGGGCCCGCGGGGCCGAGCCCGAGCACGCGCGGAACCTGCTGCGCGTGGCGCACGAGGGGGCAACACGAGGGTTCGTGGCCTACGGCCACGACGTGGTCCGCGAAGGCTACGAGAAGGTCGGCGACGAGCAGATCTGTGTGTCGACCTCGTTTGGCTGCCACGATCGAAACAAGACGTACTTGCGCCTGGACCTGTCGCGCGAGTATCGGTCGGTGCACGACCTCCACGAAGGTCGCGAGATCCTGCGCTTGTACCCGCGATAGAGGGTCGTATCCTGGCCCCGTGGCACCGCTCGAGCAGCTCGCCCGCACGCTCGCGCAGCTCGAGGGCCGCGGCTACCCGAGCTACAAGCAGATCACCGGCGCCTGGGGAGACGACGCGCTCACGCTCGCGGTCGATCACGTGCAAGGCGATCCATTCGCCACGCCGTCGCGGCTGCGCATCCGCCTGTCTCCCGCGGTCCACCAGCTCCCGCCCGAGCTCTACGCCAGCGCCACGCGTCGCACGGCGCTGGCCGACTTCCTCTTGCGCCGCTTCGCGAGCCTGGTCTCCCCGCTCGAGCGCTCGATCCGGGTCGATGCGGGCGGCGCCGAGATCCTGCCGCGCTCGGGCTGTGCGTTCGTGGGCGACGACCTCGAGCTGCGCTTTCGCGTGAGCCTGCCCGCCCAGGGTCGCCGCATCCTTGGCCGCCAAGCCGCCCGCCTGCTCGCCGAGGAGCTCCCCGCGGCCGCGCGGCGGGTAGCCTGGCCGCACCTCGACCAGGCCCAGGCCGAGCGCTGGATCCTCCTCACCGAAGATCATGCCCACCTGCAGGCCCGCCTCGCCGAGCTCGGACTGGTGGCGTTCGTGCGCGATGGATCGATGCTCCCGCGGGCCTCCGGGGTCTCGTCGGCGCCGCTGCGCGGGGCCGTGCCGTTCGCGAGCCCGGAGTCGCTGCGCGTCACCGTGCCCACCCAGCACCACGGCGAGCTCACCGGCCTCGGGCTGCCCGTGGGCGTCACGCTCATCACGGGCGGGGGCTTCCACGGCAAGACCACGCTGCTCGAGGCGATCTGCCGCGGCATCGATCCCCACGTGCCCGGCGACGGCCGCGAGTGGGTGGTGACGGCCCCCGACGCGGTGAAGCTGCGCAGCGAGGACGGCCGCAGCGTGGTGGGCGTGGACCTGCGCCCGTTCATCCGCGACCTGCCCGGAGCGCGCGACACCGCGGCCTTCACTTCCCCCGATGCCTCGGGCTCGACCAGCCTGGCCGCCGCGATCATCGAGTCGCTCGAGCTCGGCGCCACGGCGCTGTTGCTCGACGAGGACGGCTGCGCCACCAACCTCTTGATCCGCGACGCTCGCATGCAGGCGCTCGTGGCTCGCGAGACCATCACCCCGCTCATCGATCGCGTGCGTCAGCTCCACGCAGAGGCCGGCGTCTCCACCGTGCTCGTCGTGGGCGGCAGCGGCGACTACCTCGAGGTGGCCGACACCGTGATCTTGATGGAGGACTACCGCGCGCTCGAGGTCACCGCCCGCGCCAAGGCGGTGGCGGCCGCTCAGCCCACCGGGCGCGCCGTGCTGCCCCCGCGCGGCGAGATCGTGCCCACGCCCCGCTACCCCCAGCTGCGCTCGTTCGAGCCGCGTCGAGGCCAACGCAGTGGTCGCACGAAGGTTCGCGCGCGGGGCTTGCGGGAGCTGCAGCTCGGCGAGCAGACCATCGATCTGGGTGCGCTCGAGCAGCTCGTCGACGACAGCCAAGCGCGGGGCATCGGCGCGCTGCTGGTGTGGCTGCATGCGCACGGTCGCCGCGGTGCCTCCGTGCGCGAGCTCGCCGAAGCGGCGCTGGCCGCCATGGCCGAGCACGGGCTCTACGCCATCGACCCGCTCCCCGAGCTCGCCGCCGTACGTCGCCACGAGCTCGCGGCCGCCATCAATCGCCTGCGCAGCCTGGTTCTCGCGTAGCGACCCGGTGAAGATCGAGCGAGGCGCCCGATCCGGGCTTCCCTGACGAACCTAGGTACCTGTGCACGCGTACCTTGCTGGCCAACCGCACCGCCTGAACACTTTTGCAGAAAACTGGACACCACAGCAGTACTGGTCGAATGTAGCCAAGCAATGACCCGAACCCCTGATTTCGCCGCTCTGGAAGTCCTTCGCGCGCTCTTCGACCTCGCGGAGCTCGACCTGCACCCCACGCTCGACCTGCTGGGGCGGTTGCTCCACCTCGAGACCAGCGAGGCATCCGCGCTAATCGCGCAGCTACGCATCGCCAAGCTGCTTCAGAACGACCGGCTGTGCCTGACCATGCCCGGGCTCGCGATCGCAGCCGCGCTCCCCACGACCGAGCCACGCCCGCTGCACATGGGCCTTCCCTCGCTCGCCGCCCGTCGCTCGCTACGCGCCGCCTGAGCTCACTACGTTCCGCCTGAGCTCGCTGCGCTCAGGGTACGCAGACCTCGAACCGTTCGAAGCGCCGCAGCCCCGTCTCATCGGGTTGCATGAATTGCGCCCCACCAACGACCAGCACCGAGAGCGGCCCCGTGATGTCGCCACACTCCGGGAACGCGCCCATGGTGAGCTCTTGCCACGTCATCTGGTCCTCCGACCATTCGAAGTGCAGCCCCACGTCGTCCTGACGCAGCTGTAGCCACACGGGCAGTGCGGGCAGATCGTGGACGGCCAGCTGATTGCCCATCTGAGTGTCGTTGTTCCACCTAAACGTCCGGATCCAACCTTCGTCGATATAGATCTGCAGATCGCAGACGCCATTGGTGAGGGTAATGCCGCCGGTCATGTCGAGCTCCAGATCCGTGGGATCGGTGATCGCCACGCGCGCCCAACCCCCGGAGAGCGGAGGGAGGTCCATCCGGATGTTGCCCGCCCGCCAGCCCGGGCCCCACGAGACCGAGATCTCCAGCTGACCCCCTTGCTGCTCGACGGTGGTGCCGAGCGGCGCGGTCACGCTCCACATCGGATCGATGCCGTCGGCGTCGAACTCGTCCACGATCGAGAGCGTGCCGCACGACTCGATCACCCCGGTGGTGGTCGCCGCCGAGTCGTCGCCGCTCGAGCCAGAGATCGCGCTC
>JBFIJN010000463.1:0-7206 GCA_041600735.1 Nannocystaceae bacterium | reverse complement strand
TTTCATCGATCTCGCGGAAGCTCTCGCCCCCGTCTCCGCCCGTGCTCACGCTGGAGCTGGAGCTGCCGAACGAGGACCCGAAGCGCGGGCTCTTGATCGCGTTCTTGCTGGCGACCTTCTTGCTCTTCTTCGAGACCGTGGAGAGCTGGTCCTCGACGACGGCGTTGCGAGCCTCTTGCTCGACCGACTCGGCTTGCTCGAGCTTGGCGAGCTTGCCCCCGAGCTCGAGGGCCGCCTGGTACTGCGCCTCGGCTTGCGCATAGTCGCCCGCGTGCGCGGCGCTCTCGGCCTCGGCGATGAGCGCTTCTTGCTGGCGGAAGTCCTCGCTCGCGCGGGCTCGGGCCTGCTCCTTCACGCGGCGCTGCAGGGTCACGTCGCCCTTGCCCTTGGCCTCTTGCTTGCCCTCGATCACGTCGATGTTGGACTGGAGCCGCGCCATGTTGGCGTTGCTGACCCCGAGCGACTGGATCTCCTCGAGCTTGGCCTGCGCCGCTTCGAAGTCGTTCTCGAGGTAGCCCTGCACGGCTTGCTCGAACAAGGCATCGGCCAGCGTGGCCTCGTCGTTGCCCACGCCGCGGCCATAGGTGAGCCCCTCGCCTTGGGCGAACTCGTCGACCACGTTGCGCTCGCCTTGCTCGATTCGCGAGCGATACCGCGGGGGCAAGTAGAGGGTTGCTCGCGCCGCGGCGATGGGAGCGTCGAGCGTGGGCAGCGGCAGCTCGCGACGCTCGCGACGCTGCCAGGGCTCCTGCTCGCCGAGCAGGATGACCTCGACGGGGAACGAGAGCAGCCCGTCGACGGTCTCGAGCGAGCGCCGCAGCGGGATCCTCCAGGCGCCATCCTCATCGCGGCTCGGCAGCGCCGTGTCGAGCCCCACGCGCGCGCCGATGATGCGCAGGCCGGGGGGCGGGCGCACGGTGAGGTGCGCCCCACGATCGTTGCGGAGATCGTAGTGCGCCTTCATCAGCACGCGGCCCTCGTCCGTGGTCGCGATCGTGTACGTGGCGACATCGATGACCGACGGTGGTCCGGGGACCGGGACGAAGCGGAGCAGGTCGAGGTGCCCGCGGGTGGAGCTGCCCGCTCGCTGATAGGCCGCCGAGGGCGTGCCCTCGACCAGGCCCTGGCCCCACGTCGGCAGCGCGGCCGCGGCGATGGCCGTGCCCTCTTCGATCGCGGGGATCACCTCGAGCTCGCCATCGCGGGCAAGCTGCAGGCTGGACTCGCTGCGCCAGGCCTGGGGCTCGATGCGCGGGAGCGGCAGCTGGGCTTCGTCGCCCGCGGGGACGGCCTGCGTCCAGCGCAGCTCGAGATCCACCCGCCCGGTTGCTGGAGCCTTGAGCTCGACCTCGAGCGCATCGCCCGACCGCGACCACGTGGAGAGGTCGCGGCCCTCCACCGTGAGGTCATCGCCGAGACCGGCCACGTCGATGCGCACGCGCTCGAGCGCGCCGCGTCGCAGCTCCCACTGCACGTGCGCGCGGCCTCGTACCTCGGCATCGCCCACCGTCAGACCCACGCCGGCGTAGGCGACCGCGAGGGTCTCGCGAGCCGGCTGCGTGCTCGAGGGGTCGCGCAGCTCGAGCCCTAGGTGCGGCGCGCCGGACCACACGACCTCGTCGTGGAGCAGCGGCGGCGCTTCGGCGCCGGAGGCTCGACTACTGGCGACGGGCACGGGCACGCGCCCGGGGACGGCCACGCGCAGGCGCCCGCGTGTGGCAGGCAGCAGCCCGAGCTCGATGCGATCCTCGAGGCCCGTGGGGATGAACGCGCGAACGCGAAGCTCCACCGGGCGGCCGCGCTCGATCCACGCGACCAACAGGGTGCTTCCCGGCAGCGTAACCGCGGGAGCCACGTGGCCGTCGAGGGTGGCGCTGTGCAGCTCGATCCCCGGCCCGAGCAGCTCACGCGCGACCCAGCCCGCTTGCTCGGCCACGATCGTCCAGCGGCCGCTCAGCATCAGGCCGCCCTCGACCGCGCGCAGCTCGATCTCGCGTTCGGCAACCCACGGCCCCGGGGCGGCGGCGATCGGATCCTCGCGCACGGCCTCGCGCAGCTCTTGCAAGCGGGACCAGGGCAGCTCGACGGCATCGACCTCGCCGGGCAGGAGCTCGGCGGGGGCAGGGCTGGCGGTCGCCAGCCACAGGTGAGCGAGCAGGGGTAGGGGCACGGCGGAATCGAGGGGGAGAGGGAGGCGGGCGATCGGGGAGGGCGCGGCGCCGAGGGGTGGCCACGGGAACGCAGCGCGCGGCCGCTCACTTACAGCGGCGCTCCAGAGGAGTGACGGACCGGCGCGCCGCCGGTCGCATGCGAGCCTCCTTATACGCAGCGACCCCCCTTCGGGTTCCACGCGCCGGCGCAGGATGCCGGAGCCAGCGCCGCTGCGCCAGCCCGCCGCGGCGATCCACACGGATCCCATCGAATCGGCGTTACGATCGACCCGGTCGCGACTGCGAAGACCATGTGGCGCCTCGACAACACGATCCAACCCTATGCCTGGGGCTCGCACCGCGCCTTGGCGACGCTGCAGGGTCGCCCCAGTCCGAGCGCCGCGCCAGAGGCCGAGCTGTGGATGGGTGCGCACCCACGCGGACCCTCGCAGCTGCAGGGCGACGGTCGTAGCTTGCCGCGGGCGATTCACGACGATCCTCGGGCGATGCTGGGAGACTCCGTGGTCCAGCGCTTCGGGCCACGCCTGCCGTTCCTGCTCAAGGTGCTCGCCGCCGCCGAGCCCCTGTCGCTGCAGGCCCACCCCGATCTCGCGCGGGCTCGGGCGGGCTTCGAGGAGGAGGAAGCGGCCGGCATCCAGCTCGATGCGCCCCAGCGAAACTATGCCGACCCGCACGCCAAGCCCGAGCTCGTGTGTGCGCTGGGCCGCTTCGTGGCCCTGTGCGGATTTCGTGCGGCCGACGAGACGCGTGCGTTCATCGAGGCGCTGGCGGTGCCCTCGCTGCGCGCGCTGACCGATCCGCTGTGGGCTCGCAGCGAGCGCGAGGGCTTGGTGGCCACGGTGCACGCGTTGATGTCGATGACCACGCCGGCGCCGCTCGTGCAGACCGTGCTCGCGGCGGTCGAGCGCTCGCACGCCGTCGACGATCCGTGGCAGCGCGAGCGCGCATGGTTGCGTCAGCTCGGACGACGTCACCCGGGCGACATCGGGGTCGTGGTGGCGCTGCTGCTCAACCTCGTGGAGCTCACGCACGGCGAGGCGTTGTTCCTCGCGGCGGGCAACCTGCACTGCTACCTCGAGGGCACGGCGGTGGAGATCATGGGCGCCTCCGACAACGTGCTGCGCGGGGGTCTGACGGCCAAGCACGTCGACGTGCCCGAGCTGCTGCGGGTGCTCGACTTCGCCGCGGGCCCGGTACCGATCCGGCGCGCGCGACCGATCGATGCGCACGAGGCGGTCTACGACACGCCATCGCCCGAGTTCACGCTGTCGCGCGTCGAGCTGTCGGCGGGTCAGCAGTGGTCGGCGCCCGGCGTCGGCCCCGAGCTACTGCTCAGCGTGGACGGGCGCGTGCACGTCGTGGGCGACGACGGGTCTAGCGTGGCGCTCGGGTGCGGCGAGAGTGCCTTCACCGCTGCATCGCACCCGTGTCGCGCGCTGCGAGCGGAGAGCTCGGCCACGGTGTTTCGCGCCACCGTGGCTCCGCGGGCTAGCCGCTCCTAGCCGGGCGGGGGCGGGTAGCAGCAGCCGAGATAGCAGAAGTAGTCGTTCGGGCACGAAGCGGGCTGGTCTGCGTCGCAGGGATCGCCCGTCGGGCACATGTTGCCGTCGCAGCCCTCGGGGGGCTCGGTCTCGCCGAAGCACACGTGGCACTCCTCGGGTAGGCACGGGGTGCCGCAATCGTCGATCTGGCTGGTGCACGGCTGGCAGGCGTCGAGGTTGTCGAGCGCGCAGTCGGGGTCGGAGTTGAGGAAGATGTCGACGGGGCCCTCGGGGGTCTGCACGGTGCAGCAGCCGAAGCAGTCGCAGCCGGGCGGCACGAAGGGCTCGCAGAACTCGATGCACCCTTCGTCTTGGTTGGGCGGCTGATTGGCGCAGTTGTTGCCGCCCGTGTACGCGCAGCCGATGTCGGCGCCCGGGTTGGCGGGGTCGCAGCGCAGATCCCAGACGCAGCCGTCGTCGCCCTGCCCGCTGTTGCCGTCGAAGAAGCAATCCTGCTTGCAGTCCATGTTGTCGCCGGGGATGCCGGTCTGGAACGAGCTCTCGTCGTCGTCGCAGGGGCCGGTGCACTCCGGGTCGAACAGGTCGATGAAGCCATCGCCGTCGTTGTCCATCGTGTCGCCGCAGGCGTAGATGGTGCCGCCGCAGTCGATCGGACCACCCGGGTTGTTGCCCGTGGTATTGTTGGTGGTGGCCGTTCCGCTCGAGTCCGCGCTCGGGTCGACCGTGGTCCCCTCGCCGGAGCCCACCGACGTGCCTTGCGAGTTCGATGAGGCCCCGCCGCTCGAGTCGAGGGGCGGGATGCCCGTCTCGGTGTCCGCCTCCGTGTCGTTGCCTCCGGGCTCGGTCTTGCCTTCGCAGCCGAGGCCGACGGCGAGGGTGAGCGCAGTGGCCACCATGAAGCGAAGCGCGGTTGTCATTGGTCCATTGGACCGCATCTGCAGCATAAATTCCAATGCTCGATGGGGATCTCGAGCGAGTAATCCTCGCAGCGTGTCTCGCTGCCGCTGCATCGGAGGCCTTGCTGCGCTCGTGGGGCTGCTGGCGTGCGAATATCGGGATCTCGACGCATCGACCGCGTCATCCCGTCCGCCCGGTACGATGTGCTCACCCGAGCTCGAGACCGCTTGCAACGAGGGCCTGGTGTGCGAGCCCCTCATGGATCCCGCGGGTGAGCACGTGTGTGCGGCTCCGTTCGAGATCCGCGGTCGCGTGGTCGACGCGCTCGACGAGCACCCGATCGAAGGGGCGCACGTGACCGCGATGGACGAGCGCGGGGCGCCGATGACCGCAGTGACGCGCAGCGGAGCCGATGGTGAGTACGTGCTGTCGCTGAGCGTAGCGAGGGACACCGCAGGTGAGCCGGCCCCGGCGCAGCAGTGGATGCTGGCCGTCTCGGCGCGCGACTACCTGGCGTTTCCGGGGACGCTGCGGCCCTCGTTCCCGATCGATGTCAGCGAGGCCCAGTCCCCCGACGAAGCTGCGGGCGCGCCGTGGACGATCGAGGACCCGACCACCGTCGTCGCCTTGATTCCGCTCGGCGCCGAGCGACCCGCGGGGGTCACCATCACCGGTCGCGTGGAGAGCGAGGCCGCGGCGGGGACGCTCGTCGTGGCCGAGGGCGTCGAGCCGGCCGTGGTGGGCGTGGCCGACGTCGAGGGTGACTTCACCCTGTTCAACGTCCCTCCCGGCAACGCGACGGTGAGGGGGTATCGGCAGGGCGTGGAGCTCGAGCCCGTGGCATTGACCGTTGCGGCCGACGACATCGCGGACGTGCGGCTCGCCGTGATCACCGATCGGATCGAGGCGATGGCGACGGTCGAGGGCTCGGTCACGCTCGTCGATGCCGGCGGAGCGCGGACGACGAGCGTGGTGTTGGTGCCGAGCAGCGTGTTCGCCGAGGGCTTCGAGCGCGGTCCGGTGCCGCTCGGACTGCGGGCTCCAGCGCCTCCCGAGGCGCCGAGCATCACCGGCCCGTTCTCGATCGCGGGCGTGCCCGCCGGGGTCTATCGCGTGCTCGCAGCGTTCGAGAACGACCAGCTGGTCCGCGATCCCGATGCGTCGATCTCCGGCACCCAGATCCTCGAGATCGAGGTGGCGGGGGGGCAGGCCGTCGAGCTCGGCTCGAGCTTCAAGGTCACCGCGGCGCTCGAGGTGCTGGGGCCGGGCCGCGATGGACCCGAGGAGGTCGAGGGCACTCCGGTGTTCCGCTGGGTCGACGACTCGAGCGAGGATCGCTACGAGATCGTGGTCTACGACGCGCGCGGCACCGAGGTGTGGCGCGACGACCAGCTCCCGCGGATCACCGGCGGCGACCTCGTAGAGGTGAGCTACGACGGGGCTGCCCTGACCGCGGGGATGTTCTATCAGTGGAGGGCGACCTCATGGGGCGACGGACCGCAGGGCAGCGTCGCGCTGACGCGCACCGAGGACCTTCGCGGGGTGTTCGTGGTGCGCTGAGCCGACGCGGCTCGGCGCTCAGCCGCGCGGTCGCAGGCCGTCGCAGCCGCGACCCTCACCCAAGCCCGCGCGGGCGCGCGTGACATCGCCGGCTAGCGCATGCCCAGGCCAGCGCTCGAGGAACATGCCGTAGGCGCAGCGCGCCTCATCGAGCTGCCCCGCGGCCTTGAGCAGGCGCCCGAGGTCGATGAGACCGGCCTGGGCCGCGGGCGAGCGCCCGTGGCGAGTGACCAGCCGGCGAAGCATGCGGATCGCCCCCGCTCGATCGCCGGCGGCCATCAGCGCTTCGGCCTCGCGCGCGAGCGCGGCGGGGCTCGAGTCGGTGGGGGTCGGCGCGGGCTCGGGGCTCGGAGCGCGCAGCGCAGTCCAGTGCCCCTCGGCATCGACGCGCAGCACCTGCTCGCGCAGCACCTGCACCTCGACGACATCACCGGCCACGCGCAGGAGCACCGAGCCGCCGCGCAGCTCGAGCGGGCCATCGGGGAGCTCGAGCACGACGGGCTCGTCGCTCTCGCTCTCGACCGACCAACGACCGTCGGCGAGACGCAGCCGCGTGGGGCCCAGCACCTCTGCCACGCGAGGAGTGGCGTCGAGCGAGGACACGTGGATCGACGCCAGCAGCACCGGGGTCGGATCGAGCGCGGGCTCGTCGGGCGACGCGATCTCGGGCTCGGTCGCGGGCGCGGCGATCGAGTCGAGCGGCGGAGTGGGCAGGGGGCCTTCGTTCACGACCACGGAATCTGCGGCCGGCTCGGCCGGGCCCGAGGAGCCCTCGCGTAGGCCCACCGCCAGCAGCAGCACCGCCGCGAGCCCGAGCCCGACGGCGATGGCCCGGCGACGGCTCGAGCGCCGCTGCTGCCACTCCGCGTAGATCGCCTGCGCATCGACGCCCACGAGCGGCGGAGGCTCGGCTCGCGCCGCATCGACGAACGGCAGCAGTCGCGGATCGTGGACCGGCGGCTCGTCGAGCGGCGGACGAAAATCGATCGAGGTCATCGCGCCCCCTGCAGCTCGAGGCCCAGCATCGCGCACAGTCGCTCCTCGGCCTTGCGGGTTCGGTACGAGACGGTGCTGAT
>JBFIJN010000462.1:0-7211 GCA_041600735.1 Nannocystaceae bacterium | reverse complement strand
TGCGGGTGGCCGGTCTCGATGATGACCAAGCGCAGGATCTCGTGATCGTGGATGCGGAGGCGCTCACGCTGCACCTGGGGTACGGCGACGGGAGCGGGGCCTGGAGCTTCGACGGCGTGGTGATGCTCGCTGAGGCGCCCATCGATCTCGAGGTGGCCGGCGCGAACGGGGAGGGGCCGGCGTGGGTGGCCTGGGTCGATGGTCGCGGGCTGTGGCAAGCCGCGCTCGATCCCCAGACCCGCACCCTCGGCGAGGGGGTCGCGCTCGCGGGCGCCCGCGCCCAGTGGCTCGGCGCTCCCGTGGCGCTCGATGCTGATGATGCCCTCGATCTCGTGGTGGCCGACGTCGACGGGATGCGCCTCGAGCCCTGGTGGGGCGACGGCGCGGGCGGCTTGTCTCGCGGCGAGCCGATCGTGCTCGAGGGACGCGCGACCGAGGTCTTCACCCTCGACGTCGATGGCGATGGCGATGCAGACGTGGTGGTGCCCGACGAGGACGGCGGGGTGACGGTGCTGGTGAGCGACGGCGAAGGGGGCTTGGTGGCCGCCACGCGCCCCGTGGTGCCGGGCCCGGCGCGCATCGTGGCGGTGGCCGATCTCGATCGCGATGGCGACCGCGACTTGGTGGTCGTCGCCGATCACGATCCGCCGCTGTGGCTGCTGCAGCTGCGAGCGGGGCGCTATCCCGATGCGCTCGCGCTGCCCGTCTCGGGCGCGGTGGGATCGTTGCTCGCGCTCGATACCGATCGCGACGGGCTCACCGAGCTGTTGCTGGGGCCGCCCGCGGAGGTGAGCCTGCTTCGCATGGTGGAGGTGGAGCCATGACTCGTGCGCTCGCGATCGGGCTCGCCCTGGCGCTGGTGAGCGGCACGGCACGGGCGCAGCCGGGAGAGGCGCAGCCGGTGGAGACCGATCCCGTGCAGACCGAGCCCGTGCAGACCGAGCCCGTGCGGACGGAGCCCGTGCGGACCGAGCCGGCTACGCGCGAGCCCGCGCCACGCGGCGAGCGGGCTCCCGGCGATCGCATGGTCTCGGCTGGCGTGGGCGTCGTGGTCGCGGGGATCCTGGGCTACGGGCTCATGGCGGCAGGCTTGGGGATCGGCAACCGAGCCGAGGACGATCTCCTCGCGCTCTTGGAGCACGACGACCTCGCCGCGCGTCGCGAGGTGCTGGCGCGCGGGCGGCTCGGCAATCGGCTGGCAATCGCGGGCGCGGTGGCGGCCACGGCCGCGCTCGCGGTGGGCATCCCGCTGATCGTGATCGGCCGCCGGCGCCACGAGGCGAGCTCCCCCCGCGCGACGGTCATGGTGGGCGGCGGCGGGGGCAGCTTCGGCCTGCGCGTGCAAGGCCGCTTCTAGCGGCCGCTACGTGCTCTGCTCGCCCGCGGGCAGCACCACGCTGCGCTCGAGCCATCCCACGCGGCAGCTGCCGACGCGCACGGTGACCGCCCCGTGCCCCCGCACCACCCAGCGTAGTCGTCGAGTGCTCACACTTCCGCTCCCGCGCGGAAACCCGGGCGATCCGAACGAAGTGTTGCGCCCGCGGCCCCAGCCCTCGAGGTGGCCCAATTCGCGCACCCCCTCGCGCTCGTCGACCAGCGCGGCCGTCTCGTCTACACACACACGGGCCTCGAGCGGATGGTTCCAGTCGTAGGCACGCGAGGAGGGCACCACGTAGGTCGCCAGGTAGCCGCGGTTCTCGACGTGGAGCTCGAGCTGCCACAGATCGCCGCCGAGCGCGGTCCGCTCGAGCGCCGAGGCCCACAGCTGCGGGGCCATCGCGGCCACGCGCAGGAACGCCGCCGCGTGACGCTCACAGATCTCCGGCAGCAGCTCCGGCGGCGGGTTGCGCACGCCGATGCGGATGTCCATCCCGCCGACCTCGACCGACCCGAGCTGCGCGTGCTCGAGGGCGACCCACGGGCGAAACACCCGCTGGTGATTGTGCTCGGCGTCCCACTGCCACAGGCGCAGCAGCGCGGCGCGATCGAAGCGCGCATAGTGATCCACGAAGCGCGGCGGGCGGGGCATGTCGAGGTGGCGGAACAGATCCCACAGCTCGCAGACGTACGCGAGGGCCCCGCGCGAGTGATAGGCGAACTCGGTGAGATCACCATGCAGCGGCGTGTCGGGCTCGTAGGTGAAATCGGTGTAGCCACTCACCATGGGATAGCCGGTGATCGGCTCGACGAAGGCCTCGATCTCGTGCCACACCGCGAGATCGCCGGGGTCCATCTTGTTGTCGGGTGCGGCGCCGAGCGGGCGAATGAACACTCCGCCGTAGGTGTGGAGATCGAGCCAGGCGAAGATCGTGGGATGGGCCGCCACGAAGTCCACCACCGCGCGCGACTCGGGCTCGCTCAGCGCAAACGGACCGCTCCCCGCCTGCACGTGCTCGGGCGCCCAGTCGTAGGGAAAGTTGCGGTTGAGATCCGGGCTGTTGTCGGTGGTGAGCGTGGGCGTGGGGACGGTGTGCCCGTCGAAGCCCTCGATGCTGCCCTCCGGCCACAGCTTGTAGAACGGTCCCGCGTCGTCGAGCTCGCGTCGCACCATCAGCCCGGGGCGCTCGGGGTGCTCCACGAATTCACCGGTGGGATCGAGCCGGCGCATCAACAGGCTGAGCCCGTCACCGTCGAGATCGTGGCAGCGCCAGAACGCGGCTCGCGGAGGTCGTGCATCGCGGGGCACCGAGCGCACGAACCGTCCCGTGCGCAGCACCTCCTCCGCGCCATCGGGCGACATGCGCGGCAGCACCAGCAGGTGTACCGAGCGCACCGCCTCGCCGAGGTGCGGGGGCAGGTGCGGTCGTTGGGCGTCGGGCTGAAGGTGCAGCCGCAGCACGTCCTCGGCGATCGCGAGCGCCACGCTCGAGCCCGCGAGCTCCGAGGCGTGCATGTTCGCGTCGACCCACGCGGCCGGTCTCGCTCGATCCGGCTCGATCCCGATCTGCAGCAGCCATAGCTCGCGCCCCTGCGGCGTGCGCCCGAGCGAGCGCAGTCGCACCAGCGCGGGAAAGGCGTCGGCCCATGCCTGCACCTGTGCCGTGAGCTGCTCGTAGTCGAGGTAGCGGCCGCGAAATCCACGATCGAGCCGGGTGAGCGCGTCGAGCTCCACGTCTGCGACGATAGCCTCGGCGCGGCCGCGCCGTCACGATGGGCTTGACCCGGCAAAGCTCGGCGAGCCATCGTGAAGGTCATGGCTTTCGACCTCGCGCGTGGACTGGTGGTGTTCGCCTTGGTGGGGAGCGCCAGCGCCTGCTTCGAGGACGCACCGGACCAAGGCAGCGGCCCGGCCGAGGGCTCCGGCTCCGCCGAGGGCGGCACCATGGGGGGTCCGACCACGGGCGATCCCGACGGCTCGAGCGGCATCGACGGCACGGGGGTCGACGCGGAGTGCCCCGCCGGGTTCTCGTGCGCCGCCTCGATCCCCGGCGGCTGGCAGGGCCCCGTCGCGCGCTTCATCGGCCCCGATCCAGCCTTGCCGGCCTGCGGCGGCGACTACCCCTACCTCGAGACCGAGGCTCGCAGCGGCCTGCAGGCTGCGCCCGCGGAGTGCACCTCGTGCGCTTGTGGCGAGCCCAGCGGGGTCGAGTGCGACGGCCCGCTGCTGCGCATGTACACCAACCTCACGTGCTCGGGCGCGCCCTCGCTCCAATTCGAGCTCGGTGCCCACGACGAGTGCACCGTGTTTGGTGAGTTCGGCATCGCCATCGACGGCATGGATGTCGACCCCGTGGTCCAGCTGCCCGGCACCGGCGCGTGCTCGCCCAGCGGAGGAGACGCGACGCTCTCCGACCCGAGCTGGACCAATCACCTGCGGGCCTGCGGCGGCGCCCCCGATGCCGGGGCATGTGGCGACGGCGGTAGCTGCCTGCCCACGCCCGGCAATCCCCTCGCCCCCGGTGTGTGCATCTGGTCCGAGGGCGACCTGCCCTGCCCACCCGGCGCGTATGCCCTGCGCAACGTGTTCTACGACGGCTACGACGACGCGCGCGGGTGCTCGGCCTGCGAGTGTGGCGACTCGAGCGGTGCCGACTGTCAGGCGATCGTCGAGGTGCACTACAATTCTTCGTGCTCGAACCTGCGGGCGAGCATCGACGATCCGATGGCCGGTACCTGCTACAACGTCGACGACGGTGGCGGCTATGCGCCGCGCTCGGGGCGGATGATCGTGTATGGCACCGAGGGTGGCGCGTGCCCACCCGAAGGGGGGCAGCCGATGGGGGTGGCCTCGCCGGCGCAGCCGGTCACGTTCTGCTGCACGCAGTAGTCAGCCGGTAGTCGTAGGGATAGAGGTCGTCGTGCGGCTTGCTCGTGGTGATGAAGCAGCGGTGGGTGAGCAACTCGAGCTGCTCCGCTAGGGTCAGCTCGTCTTCGGCACTGGGCTCGACGATCGCCAAGTCTCGCCGAGCATCGACATTGTAGTGGAGGTCCTCGGCGAACCGATAGTCTCGACGAAACGAGGTGCGCCACTGCGAGTTGCTGCCCCAACCATGGGATTGATCCTGGTACGGGCGATTCTTCCTCCGGTATGCCCAGTACAGCGTCGAGGACTCGGCGATCCCCTTGTTCACCACGCGGCTGCCCCCACGCACGCGCACTCCGGCGCGCGAGAACAGCATGTCGCCCAGCATCAGGCACGGCCACGAGCTGGACTCGACCTCCAGTGGATCGAGGTCGTTGGTCGCGTAGTCGACGGTCACGATCTCGTGATGAAACGGCGAGAACGAGGATTCCTGGCGGACCGCGAGGCCCATTGCCTCGAAGAAGCCCACGTACTGATCCTGCGATACGTCGGCCCCGCGAAAGTGGCCAGCTGCGCTTCCGTGCTGGAAGCTCGAGAGCAGGAGCTGGTTGACTCGGCTCAGCGCGTAGAGGCGCCACAGCTCCTCGACTCCTGCCGGCGGGATGGGGGATCCCCGACGACTCGCGAAGGAGAGCAACCACTCGCGCTCGTTGCGGTTCGCCTGGATCCACGGGAGCAGGACTCGTCGATGCAGGGCATCACCGTCGTAGCTGGTGATTGCGGCGCAGAGCTCTCGGTAGATCGCTTGCGAGGTGTGCATGGCGGGGCGGTCACGGAGCGAGGTGGGGCATGGGCGCATTGTACTGGCAGCCGGGGCGCTGGTGATGCCATCCGCATTCGGGCCCTCCCTGCGGTAGAGTGCCCCGCACATGGCTTACTCTTGGCTGCTCTTCGACGCCGACGGTACCCTGTTCGACTTCGAGCGCACCGAGGCGGCCGCGCTTCAGGCGACGTTCACCGACTTTGGCATCGCGCATGACGAGCGCAACACCGCGGTCTATCACGCGATCAACCGAGTGCTGTGGCAGCAGCTCGAGCGCGGTGAGCTGCGGGCCGACGTGCTGCGCGTGCTGCGTTTCGAGCGGCTGTTCGAGGCGTTGTCCGTGGCGGGCGACCCCGAGGTCGCCAGCGATCGCTACGTGGGGCACCTGTCCGAGGGCACGTATCTGCTCGAGGGCGCCGAGGTGCTCGTCACCGCGCTCGCACGGACGCATCGGCTGGCGATCATCACCAACGGGCTCTCGGCCGTGCAGCGCCCGCGCTTTGCCGCCTCCACCATCGGGCACCTGTTCGATCCGATCGTCGTCTCTGATGAGCTCGGAGTGGCCAAGCCAGACCCGGCGATCTTCGACGCGACCTTCGAGCGCATGGGGCAGCCCGCGAAGGACGAAGTGCTGCTCATCGGCGACAGCCTGTCGTCCGACATCTGCGGCGGCGCTCGCTACGGCATCGATACGTGCTGGTTCAACCCGCGGCGAGCTCCGGCACCCGCCGATCTCGCGATCACCCACGAGATCGATGCGCTCGCCGCCCTGCCGTCGCGGCTCGGGTGACGCCTGCACACTGCTGCATGCAGTCGTCTCAGCCCGCGCTCGTGCCCAGCAAGCGCGCGCGGAGCTTCTCGAGCCCTCGCCGCACCGGCTCCCGGGCGTTCGCTCGCTTCATCCAGGCCGGCAGACGGCTCGCCATCGAGGCATTGCCGGCCGCGGCGGTGCGCTCACGGAGGCGCGCGCCCACGAATCGATCGACCTCGTCGAGGTGCGCCTCGTTCCAGACCCACAGCAGGTGGCCTCGCACACTGGTCTGCAACCACAGCGACAGGCCGAAGAACGGATCGACGCCGGGGCTGGCCGACACATAGAACGGCGCCGAGACGCTCGCGCGGTGGCTCGTCCCACACTCGCATCGCAGCGCGACCTCGGTCGATGCGCCCGGTGCCAGGTGAACCTTGCGGTGGTTGCGAGCCCCGCATGCGGGGCATCTCGCCGTGGCCGTCTGATCGCCGCCCCGGGAGCCCCACAGCGCCGAGCCCGAGCCCGACTCGGAGCTTCGCGCGCAGGCGGTGCAGCGGAAGCTCGCGCGGCCGCCTCGAGGATCGCCGGTGACGACGCCGAGGCCCTCGCAGCGGGGACACACGACGAGGATCCGCTCCGCGAATCGCCAGACGGGGCTGCCCTCGTCGAGGTATCGGCTTGGACCGTCGTCGGTCATGAAGTCCGTACGATAGCGGGTTTGGGTTCATCAGCGGACGTTGCGTCGACCTCGAGGCCAGTGCCACGCTCGTCGGCATGTCCTGGTCCGCGCTCGAGGTCGAGGCCATCCTTCAGGAGCTGCGCGCAGGCGCGACCGTGCAGATCGGCGGCTCGCGCTGCCACACGGTCTACGCCTACCGCGACGGCGCTTGGGTGCAGGAGGACTTCGACGAGGGCTACGTCGAGGTGCGCCCAAGCAGCGACGCGGCCATTCGCGAGCGCATCGCGGGCCAGCCCGAGGAGTTCGCGGAGGTGCTCGCCGCGCCGGGCTGGCGCCGCTTCTCGGCTGCGTTCCTCGCGGGCGAGCGCGAGGTGGCCCGCGAGGCGCTGCGCTCGGTCACCGCGTACGGCTGCCGCGTGAAGGAAGGCCAGATCCTCGACGCCGTGCTCGCGTGGCCAGAGGCCGCGCCCTCGGAGGAGGTCGTGCAGCTCGTGCGCCGCGAGCTCGACGGCCTCACCGCCTACCACGTGTTCATGGGGGCGACGGGCTGGGATCGCAGCCCCGCCTGCGGGGTCAAGGGTGTCGCGTTCGCCAACCAGCTGCTCGCCATGGTCGGACCGACCCCTGGCTTCTACTACCTGCGGGCCACGTTCCACGAGCAAGCCGGCGATCAGGCCGCGGCCGAGCGGGACATCCGCGAGGAGCTTGCGCAGCT
>JBFIJN010000461.1:0-7217 GCA_041600735.1 Nannocystaceae bacterium | reverse complement strand
GCGCGCGAGGGCGACGTGTGGCGGCTGATGACGCGCATGCCGGGGGTCAGCTTCGATGTCGTGCGCAGCACGGCCCAGGCCCACGCGGCGGCGGGACTGCTCGCCCGCTTCCACTCCGCGCTCGACGATCTCGATCACACCTTCGTCGGCCTGCGCGCGGGCGTGCACGACACGGTGGCCCACCTCGCGCGCCTCGACGAGGCAGTCGCCGAGCACCGCGACCACCGACTGCTCGAGCCCGTCGCGCGCCTGCATGCCTCGATCACCACGCGCGCCGCCGAGCTCCCGCCGCTGCACGGGCTGCGCTCGCGCATCGTGCACGGCGACCCCAAGCTCAACAACGTGCTGTTCGAGTCCACGGCTCCGCCGGGCTGCGATCACGCGCTGTGCCTCATCGATCTCGACACGGTGGCCCCGATGCCGCTCGCGCTCGAGCTCGGCGATGCGTGGCGCTCGTGGTGCAACCCCAAGGGCGAGGACGATCACCACGGGCGCTTCGACCTCGCGATCTACGAGGCCTCGCTGCACGGCTACCTCGAGGGCTGCTCGCTGCGGCTCGAGCCCGCGGAGCGCGAGGCGCTGCTGCACGGCGTGGAGTGGATCACCCTCGAGCTCGCGACTCGCTTCGCCGCCGATGCGCTGGTCGAGCGCTACTTCGGCTGGGATCGCGCCCGCTTCCCCGCGGCGGGCGAGCACAACCTCGTGCGTGCGCAAGGGCAGTGGTCGCTGCACGAGGCGGTGATGGCGGCTCGGCGGGAGCGGGCCGCAGCGCTGCGGGCGGGGTAGCTGGCGGGGTCGCGGGGGGCTCGTCCGAGTCCGGGCGCGCACGACGACCAGAGCGGCCGTGAGCTGCAGCGCCGGGCGGTGATGAGCGGCGCTGCGGCCCTGGGGGTATACTCCGCGGCGTGTCCGACGCAGCCCCCAAAGCCGGCCGTGCACCCACCGTCGCGGTCTACCCGGGCTCGTTCGATCCGATCACCGTCGGCCACCTCGACATCCTCGAGCGCGCCGCTCGGCTGTTCGACCGCGTGATCGTTGCGATCGGTCAGCACCCCACCAAGCCCGGCTACTTCTCGGTGGAGGAGCGCTCCGATCTCATTCGTCGCAGCGCCGAGCACGTGCCCAACTTCGAGGTCGCCGCGTTCTCGGGGCTGGTGGTCGACTTCTGCCGTACGCGCGGGGCCAAGATCATCGTGCGAGGGCTGCGGGCGGTGAGCGACTTCGAGCCCGAGTTCCAGATGGGCCTGGCCAATCGCGACCTCGACCCCGAGGTCGAGACCGTGTTCCTGATCCCCGCCCCCGATCGCATGTTCGTGAGCAGCTCGCTGGTGCGCGAGATCGCGGGCCACGGCGGGCACTACGAGCGCTATGTGAGCCCCGCCGTCGCGCGAGCCATGGTCGCGCGCCTCGGCCAGGATCGCTAGCGCGAGCCTCGGCGTAGAGCGCATGGCCAAGGATCATCCCTCGCGCCCGAGCACCTCGCTCGCCCGTCGCCCGGCGGGCGACGCCGCACCGTGGCGCGGCGACGAGCACGTGATGCAGGTCGAGGCCGCGGTCGAGGCGGGGCTGTCACGCGGGCAGGTCGAGCTCGATCTGTACACGAGCGGATTCTCGGGCGGGATGACGATCGAGGATCCGCTCGATAGCGCGATCGTGGCGCGCGGACGCACGGTGCTGCGCGAGGCCGAGCTGCGCCGCAGCCTGCGCCCGGCGCTGCAGTACCTGGGCGTGCCGAACGAGGCCGTCGCGCTGCGGGTGCACGATGGCAGCTTCGAGCTGCGCGTCGCCAAGCATGCGGCCGATGCCAGCCGGCCCGCGCTCGAGTCGGGCAAGCTCGCGCTGCGGGTGTGGCTGGGCGCGGCGATCTTGGGCCTCGCGTGCTACTCGCTGGGCGTACCCGCGCTCGCCGGCCTCGCGTGGGGGGTGGGGCTGCTGCTGGGCGGGTGGCAGCTGCGCCGCGGCATGGCCAGCGGGCGCGCGATGCTGGCCGGTCGCCTCGCGATCGGGCTCGGCATGCTCGCGCAAGCCGAGAAGATCATCCTGCCGCCCCTCGATGCACCCACCGAGGACTTCGATCCGCGATGAGCGTGGACCCAGGCCTGTGCCGGCGCTGCGAGCACGCGCGTGCGGTGACCTCGGCGCGCGGTTCCACGTTCTGGCGCTGCAGCGTGCACGATCGCGACCCGGCGTGGCCCAAGTACCCGCCGCTGCCCGTGCTGCGCTGTCCGCATCACCAGCCGAGCGGTGGCTGAGCTTCCGCACGCGGCCGTCGTGGAGAGCACCCGCGGCAACGGTTACATTCCGGCGGCGCATGCCGGCCACGTCGGACATTCCGCAGCTCATTTGCGAGCTGTGCCGCCAGTTCTATGAGCTGGGCTGGGTCTCGGGGACCGGCGGTGGGATCTCGATCCGCGATGGTCAGGGGATCCACATTGCGCCGTCGGGGGTGCAGAAGGAGCGCATCGCACCCGAGGACGTGTACCTGCTGGATGCCGACGATCTCGCGAGTTGCCGGGTGTTGCGGGCGCCCGCGTCGCCTTCGCTCAAGGTCAGCGAATGCCAGCCGCTCTTCTACAACGCCTTTCGCGAGCGCCACGCGGGGGCGGTGATCCACAGCCACTCGCTGTGGGCGATGCTCGCCGCGCGCCTGTTCTCGCCGAGCGGCGAGGCCGGGGTGTTCGTGAGCGAGGGCCTCGAGATGCAGAAGGGCCTGCGCGGCAAGGGCTGCTTCGAACGCGTGCAGGTGCCGATCATCCGCAACACGCCGCGCGAGGCCGAGCTCACCGACTCGATGGCCGCCGCCATGCGAGCCCACCCCGATGTCGACGCCGTGCTCGTCGCCGGGCACGGGGTGTACGTGTGGGGCGAGACCTGGGTGAGCGCCAAGACCCAGGCCGAGTGCTACGACTACCTGTTCCGCGCCGCCGTCGAGGCCCACCGCCTGGGCGTGCCGATCGTCGCGCCCCCGTCCCCAGGAGAGAACCGATGAAGCTGGAATGGCTCGAGCCCACGCCTGGGCAGGCCCCGTGCACCCTCGACGACCTCGCCGCCGCCGGAGCGCTCTACGAGCACCTGGCCGTCGATCCTGTCGCCTATCAGCCCTCGCTCGATCGACTGAAGGCCGCGCGCGGCTACGTCGAGCAGGACATCATCGAGCTCCAGCCCAGCACCCCGAACCTCGAGGCGCTGTGCGCCAAGTTCATCGACGAGCACCTGCACACCGACGACGAGGTGCGCTACGTGCTCGAGGGCGAGGGCATCTTCGATCTCCGCTCGGTCGACGATCACTGGATGCGCGTGACGGTGGAGCAGGGCGACCTGCTCGTCGTGCCGGCCAACCTCCACCATCGCTTCATGCTCACCGAGCGCCAGCAGATCCGCTGCGTGCGGCTGTTCAAGGACAGTGCCGGCTGGGTGCCGCACTACCGCGCCAATCACCGCCCCAAGTCCCCCTAGGAACAAGGAACACGAAAATGGATACCAGCACTAGCAAGAACCAGGACTTCAAGGTCGCCGATCTCACTCTCGCCGACTGGGGCCGCAAGGAGATCCAGCTCGCCGAGAAGGAGATGCCGGGCCTCATGGCGCTGCGCACCAAGTACGGCGCGAGCAAGCCGCTCGCCGGGGCCAAGATCGCCGGCTGCCTGCACATGACGATCCAGACCGCGGTGCTCATCGAGACGCTCACCGCGCTGGGTGCCGACGTGCGCTGGTCCTCGTGCAACATCTTCTCCACCCAAGACCACGCCGCGGCCGCGATCGCGGTGACGGGCGTGCCCGTGTTCGCGTGGAAGGGCGAGAGCGAGGAAGAGTACTGGTGGTGCGTGGAGCAGACCGTGCGCTGGCCCGACGGCACGCCGCCCAACCTGTTGCTCGACGACGGCGGCGACCTCACGATCGTGATGCACCGCGACTACGCGGCCGCGCTCGCCGAGTGCAAGGGCGTGTCCGAGGAGACCACCACCGGCGTGCATCGCCTCTACCAGATGGCCGAGCGCGGCGAGCTGCTGATCCCCGCGATCAACGTCAACGACTCCGTCACCAAGAGCAAGTTCGACAACCTCTACGGCTGCCGCGAGAGCCTGGCCGACGGCATCAAGCGGGCCACCGACATCATGATGGCCGGCAAGACCGTGGTGGTCGCGGGCTACGGCGACGTGGGCAAGGGCTGTGCCCAGTCGATGAAGGGCTTTGGCGCTCGCGTGCTCGTCACCGAGGTCGACCCGATCTGCGCGCTCCAGGCCGCGATGGAGGGCTACCAGGTGACCACGATGGACGAGGCCGCCAAGTTTGGCGACATCTTCGTCACGGCCACCGGGTGCATGAGCGTGATCACCAAGGAGCACATGGCGGCCATGAAGGACGAGGCCATCGTGTGCAACATCGGGCACTTCGACTCGGAGATCGAGATCGGCCGCCTGGAGTCCGATGCTGCGATCCAGGAGATCAACATCAAGCCGCAGGTGGACCGCTTCGTGTTCCCCGACGGCCACGCGATCATCATGCTGGCGCGCGGGCGGCTGGTGAACCTGGGCTGCGCCACGGGCCACCCGAGCTTCGTGATGAGCAGCAGCTTCACCAACCAGGTGCTGGCCCAGCTCGCGCTGTGGCAGGACACCGCGGGGAAGTACGAGAAGGGCAAGGTCTACGTGCTGCCCAAGAAGCTCGATGAGGAGGTCGCGCGGCTGCACCTGGAGAAGCTGGGCGCCAAGCTCACCAAGCTGACCAAGGCGCAGGCGGAGTACCTCGGGATTCCGGAGACCGGGCCGTTCAAGCCCGAGGCGTATCGCTACTAGGCCTCGCGGCCGAGCGCTCGAGCTCTTGCAGCCCGCGCGTCCCCAAGGGGAGCGCGGGCTGTTCTCGTGGTTCACCCCCAGGTCCGCGCGGCGTGCAGCGCCAGGCCCGAGGCGATCGACATCAGCTCGTCCCCGCCGCGCAGCTTGTCCGCGCCGAAGCGCTGCTCGAACTCCCGCCGCACCGCGGGCACGAATGCGGTGCCGCCGGTCATGAACACGCGGTCGACCTTGGCCGCGCTCACCCCGGCGCGCGCGAGCGTCTCGTCGAGCGCAGTCGCGATGGCGGCCACGTGCTGCGCCACCCAGCCTTCGAATTCTCCGCGCTCGACCCGGGCCTCGATGCGCACGGGCCCGTCCGCGTAGCGAAACCACGCCACCTCGCTCGACGAGAGCGCGATCTTCAGCTGCTCCACCGCCTTGTGCAGGTGGAAGCCCTGGTTGTGCTCGATCATGTGGATCAGCGCGCCGATCGCATCGGGCTCGCGCGCGAGCCGGTGCATGCGCTGCAGCTCGGCCTGCGTGCGCTTGCCCTTCAAGAACGAGAGGTGATGCCAGCGCGCGAGCTTGTAGTAGTACGAGCGCGGGATCGGCAGCTCGCGGCCCATCTCCACGTAGGTCGAGTCGCGGCCGAGCCAGGGGCACACGAGCTGCTCGATGATCGCCGCGTCGAAGTCGTCGCCCGCCACGCCGACCCCGCCGGTACCCACGATGTCGTCCTGTCGCTGCTTGCGTTGGTGGCGGCGGGGGCCCAGCTGCATCAGGCAGAAGTCGGTGGTGCCGCCGCCGAAGTCGGCGACCAGCGCGAGCTCGGAGCGCCGCAGCCCGCGCTCGTAGTGATAGGCCGCGGCGATCGGCTCGAGCTCGAAGCGCACCTCGGCGAAGCCCGCCGCGATCGCGGCCGCGCCGAGCCGCTCTTGTGCCAGCGCGCTGCTCTCGTCGTCGCTCGCGCCGGCGAAGCTCACGGGTCGCCCCAGCATCGCGTGATGCACCGCGGCCCCGCGCTGGCGCTCGAGGTGGCGCCGCAGGCGAAAGAAGAACAGCGTGAGCATGTCGTCGAGGCTGATCGCGTGGTGACCGATCTGCGTGCGCCCGAGCGCAGTGCTGGTGAGATGGGTCTTGAACGACTGCACCAGCCGGCCCTCGCCCAGCGTCTCGAGGTAGGCCTCGATCGCCTCCACCCCCGCGTAGTACTGGATCGGCAGCCGCACCTCCTGCTCGTCGGGGTCGAAGAACAACAGCGTGCGGTAGCTCGGGGTGACGGCGCCCAGCAGCGGAAATTCGAGGAAGCCCACCCCGCCCGTCGGGTCGGCGATCGCGAGCACCGAGTTCGACGTACCGAAGTCGATCCCGACGTGCGTGGTGATGGGCGCGGCCATGGGTCGCGCAGCCTACCTCAGCGTGCGCGGGTTTGACGGCCGCGCGATCCCTCGTCTACGTTGAGCGCCGCCATGGCCTCGAGCGATGTTGCCCCGTTCTTGCGCGCCACAAGCATCGCGCCCGTGTTCGTCGCGGTCGATCTCGAGGCCGCGCTCGCGCGCTATCGCAAGCTCGGCTTCGCCACGAGCGACTACCGCGACACGCCCGACTCGCCGCCCGTCTACGGGTTCATCGGCTTCGGCCCCGGTGAGATCCACATCGCGCGCGTGGATCGGCTGAATCCCAAGACCACGACCTCCGCGTGCTACCTCTACGTCGAAGATGCCGATACCGTGTACGCCGCTTGGTCGGCGGCCGGGGTCGAGGGGCGGCTGCACGCGCCCGCAGACACGCCCTACGGGCTGCGAGAGCTCGCCTACGTCGACCCCGACGGGAACCTCATCCGCGTGGGATCGCCCCTCGATCCGCGGTGTGACGGCGTTTGACGGGCCCGGAGCGCTCGCCTACGTTTCGGGCATGGAGAAGATCCTGCCGTCCTTCGCGTCGGTCCCCCAGCTGGTCGAGGCGCTCGCAGCCGGGCGCATGATCGTGCTCGTCGACGACGAAGATCGCGAGAACGAGGGCGACTTCGTGGTCGCGGCCGAGCACATCACGGTCGAGCACGTGGTGGCGATGAACCGGCTCGCGAGCGGGATCATCACGGTGCCGATGCCGGCCTCGTGGCTCCAGCGGCTGCACCTCGATGCAATGGTGCAGGAGAACGCCGAGAGCATGCGAACCGCGTTCACCGTGACCGTCGATGCCAAGCAAGATGTCACCACCGGCAGCAGCGCGCACGATCGCGTGGTCACGATGCGTCGCTTGGCCGATGCTTCTGCGCAGGCCGAGGAGTTCGTGCGCCCGGGTCACGTCAATCCGCTGCGCGTGCGCGAGGGCGGCGTGCTCAAGCGCATCGGGCACACCGAGGCCTCGCACGATCTCCTGGTGATGGCCGGCTGCAGCCCGGTGGCGGTGCTGTGCGAGATCATGGGCGACGACGGCGAG
>JBFIJN010000460.1:0-7269 GCA_041600735.1 Nannocystaceae bacterium | reverse complement strand
TTGCCCCGAGCCTGACCGATCTTCTGGCCGATCTTCTCCCCGATCTTCTGGCCCCGAGCCTGGCCGATCTTCTGGCCGAGCCGCTGGCCCCGCTTCTCCCCGATCCTCTGCCCCTTCGCGACGAGCTCTTCTGCGATGGTCATGTATACCTCCCGGGCCGGCTTGCTTGCGGACCTCATGAGCATATCACACAGCGCGGAGTCGGCCTCGAACGCCGTGATCACGTACATCCACAGCGCGCCGACGTCCTCGGGTCGGTCGTGCTCGAGGAGCACGTCCACCTGTCGCGCCAGCGCGGTGATGCGTCGGCGGCTCGGCGCGGCTGGGTTCTTGTGCGCATGCAGCAGCGCGCGACTCACCTCCACCAGCGCCCGCGTAGCGGCCGGTGCCGCTCGGTCGCCGAGGACCGAGCCGGAGAAGTCATCGGCGTAGAGCACGACCTCGATCGGCGCCCCCAGCACACCGCGCAGGCCCGGCGGTACATCTAGGATCTTGGACAGCTGGACTGGGGTGTTCCGGCCTGGGTGCTGCGTGAGCACGAGCGGGAGGATGAACGGGAGCTTGCGTCGACGACCTGGGTGGTCGCGAATGTACCGATCCCAGATCTCGCCCGCGTACACCAGCGCCCGCCACGGCATCCGGGGGTCCAGGGTCGACTGGTGCTCGATCACCAGGACGACGGGGATCCGGCGATCGCCGTCCCGCGCGTCGACCGTAAAGCACAGGTCCGACTCGCGGACCCGCAGTCGAGCGTTGGCGTGCGCGGTGGAGACCAAGCGGAGCGCCTCGAGATCGAGGACGCCGATCAGCGCAGCCGGAAGCACGCGGCGCAGCACGATCGCGATCGCGTCGGGACGGCCGAACACGTACCGCACCAGGTGATCATGCGGATCATGCGGATCGGTCGCTCGCGTGCCTCCGGCCGTCACGGAGCGCGGACCCTGCGAGAACGGTTCCGCTCGACGCGGTCAACGATTCCCCGGGCTTGGGCGACGACCCTCGCTCGCGTGGCCCACCCGTTGGCCGGGCACCGGACCGCAGACGGGCCGACCTGCGACGAACGGGCCGGGACGCTACTCGCCCGCGAGCCCGCGTCGCTCCAGCCACCCCATCAGCTCTCGAGCCACGATCGCGTTGCCGGCCGCCTTGAAGTGGTCTTCGTCGAAGAAGTACTCGCCCATCCGCCATGCGAAGAACCGCATGATCTCCTCGGGGCTCTTGCCTTGGCGCTCGAGCAGCTCCACCACCTCACGCTCCTGGTAGACCGCGTCGGCGAACACCGGCGTGAAGTCGATGAAATCCACGCCGTGCTCGTTGGCGTGCTCGATCAAGATCTCCTGGGGGATCCTCGTGGCGGGATCGTTCAGCTGATACGTGTACGGAAAGATCATCAGCACCACGGGGAGCTCGTTGGCCTTGGCCACGTCGTAGAGCTTGCCCATCTCGGTGAGGACGATCTTCCACCCCTCCTGGTACTGCGGGTTCGTCCGCGACTCGAGCGCCATCTTGTGTGTGTTGTAGATCTCGAGCCGCTTGGCCTCGTCGAGTGACTTCCCGGCCTGCGAGAGCTTCTGCAACAAGCGGCCCACTCCGGTCTCGTTGGCCAGCCAGCCGCTCACGGGATTCGGCGTCTGCGTGACCCCGTGGTAGTCGAGCCCGGTCCCGCCGTACTCGGTGTTCACCACGAACGGCTCGGTCACGTCGTTCATGCAGAAACCCACGGCCACGAAGTCGGGACGCAGATCGAGGTTGCGCTCGAGCGTCACGCGCTCTTGGAACGTGGAGTACCCGTGGACGCCCGCGTTGATGATCTGATGCGTGGCGTGCCGGTGGTCGCGCTCGGCGAGCAGCGCCTCGAGCTGGGTGCTGAACGTCTCCGCCGAGGTGATGCCGTAGCCCATCGTGACCGAGTCGCCCAGCATCAGCCCGCGCAGCTCCCCCGCCGGCTTCTCGCGCGGGAGCTCGTCGTCGTGGAAGCCGAGCGCATTGATGCGAATCAGATCCTCGGCTCGCCCTACGCTCGCCAGCGTGCGCACGGCCCCGGGGCGATGCACGTAGTGCAGCTCCGGGTCGTACTCCCACACGGTGAGGCCCAGCTTGGTCAGCAGCCAGCGATCGCCCAGCACGAACATGGCGCTCAGCAAGAAGAACACCGAGGCGCCGTCGGCCCAGCTCTTGCCCCGCGCGACGCGTCGGCCGAGCGCGATCGCGATCGCGCCGAGCAGCAATGCCCACCAGAAGTAGCTACGCAGCACATCGGCGTAGTCGACGACGGCAGCGCCGCGGGTGAGGCGACCCACCCATGGGTTGATGACGAAGGCCGACAGCAGCATTGCCACCCCAGCGAGGATGACGATGCCACCGCCGAGCTGGCGGGTCTCTAGCGTGATCTTGGCCATGGAGGGGACCGATCGCGGGCCGGCCTCTGCCCCCGGTGCGGGGGCGCGGACCGCCTGCCTGCCTACCGCGCGGCGGGAGGGCTAGAACAATGTGTAGATGAATGGTGCGGCCGCGGTCCCGCCCAGCACCACGAGCAGGCCCACGAGGAGCAGCACGAGCAAGATCGGCAGCAGCCACCACTTCTTGTTGTGCTTGAGGAACTGCATGAACTCGGACATCAGGCCCGAAGACTGCTGCTGCGCCGCCGCGGCAAACGCCGCGCCCTTGTCGTGTTGCTCTTCGTTGCTCATGGACTCGTCCTCGTGTGCGCGCAGCCTAGAACTGCTTGAAGTAGCGCTTGGGGTCGCCCCCGGTGCGGTGCTCGACCCAGTAGGTCTTGGCGTTCTTGTCGATTCCCCGCGCGAGGGCATCACGACCGATGACCTTGAACACGAGCGCGATGGGGGTGAACACCAGGTAGAAGATGATCCCCATCACCAGGTGGGAGATCACCCAGCCGATGGGAAATGCAGCGTAGAGCCACCCGAGGTAGATGGGCTTGCGCAGCGACGGCATCGCATAGTAGGCGGCGACGATGGCTGCGGCCACGCCCCACAGCGTGTACGCGGCCATCTGCGCCTCGAAGCGCCACCACACCACGCCGCCGATGAGGCCGAAGAATGCGAGGAACATCAGCCCAAACCAGGCCAGCTCCTTCGGCGACGGATTCTTGTTGATCTCGATGACTGCCATGTCGTGATTCCCTAGAGTCCGTGGATCGGGGCTAGTCGAGGGCGAACTGCGCGAGGTAGGCCTCGGGATCGATGTCCTTGGCGCCGGGCTGCTGGCTCTTGAGCAGCACGTAGTTCTCCACCACCAGCACGTCCATGTTGGTGGCCATGAAGCAGCGGTACGCGTGCTCGGGGGTGCACACGATCGGCTCGCCGCGCACGTTGAAGCTGGTGTTGATGATCACCGGCGAGCCCGTGCGCTCCTCGAACTTCTTGATGAGCTTGTAGTAGCGACCGTGGCGCTCGGCGTCGACCGTCTGCACCCGCGCCGAGTAGTCCACGTGGGTGATGGCCGGCACCACCGAGCGATTGAGCTTGAGCTTCTCGATGCCGAACAGCTCGTCCTCACCCGCTTGCTTGGCGAGGCGCTTGTCCTCGCGGACCGGGGCCACCAGCAGCATGTAGGGGCTGTCTTCGTTCGGCCGCATCTCGAAGTACTCGTCGACCCGATCCTTCAAGATCGACGGCGCGAACGGCCGGAACGACTCGCGGAACTTGATCTTGAGGTTCATGATGGACTGCATCGCGGTGCTGCGCGCGTCGCCGATGATGCTGCGCCCGCCGAGCGCTCGCGGGCCAAACTCCATGCGGCCCTGCATCCAGCCGACCACGTTCTCGGACGACAGCAGCTCGGAGACGGCGTCTACGAGCTCTTCTTCGGACTCGTAGCGGGTGTAGACCGCCCCGCGCCCGTCGAAGTAGCTCTTGGCCTCGTCGTCGCTGGCCTGCGGCCCCAGCAGCGAGCCGTACTGGAGATCGGGTGCCTTGGCCTCGCGCGGGTTGTCGAGCAGCTGGTGCCAGATCAGCATCGCGGTGCCGAGCGCCCCGCCGGCATCGCCCGCCGCGGGCTGGATCCAGATGTTCTCGAACGGCCCCTCGCGCAGCAGCCTGCCGTTGGCGACACAGTTGAGCGCCACGCCCCCGGCCATGCACAGGTTCTTCATCCCGGTCTCGGCGTGGATGTGCCGGCCGATCTTGAGCACGATGTCCTCGGTGACCTTCTGGATCGAAGCGGCCAGGTCCATGTGCTCCTGGTCCAGCTTGCCCTCGGGCGGTCGCGCGGGGCGCCCGAACAGCTCGTCGAACTTCGACGAGGTCATCGTCAGGCCCTGGCAATAGTTGAAGTAGGACATGTCCATGTGAAAGGACCCGTCCTCCTTCAGATCGAGGATGTTGTCGAAGATCTTGTCGACGTACTTGGGCTCGCCGTAGGGCGCGAGGCCCATCAGCTTGTACTCGCCCGAGTTCACCTTGAAGCCGCAGTAGTAGGTGAACGCGGAGTACAGCAGCCCGAGCGAGTGCGGGAAGCGCAGCTCGTGGGTGAGCTCGAGGCGGTTGCCCCGCCCCACGCCCCAGCTCGACGTCGCCCACTCGCCCACGCCGTCGAGGGTGACGATCGCGGCCTCGTCGAACGGCGAGGGGAAGAACGCGCTCGCAGCATGCGACTCGTGGTGCTCGGGAAACACGAAGCCCTTGGTGTAGGCCCCACCTAGCGCCTTGCGCATCTCCTTGGGCAAGTGCAGCTTTTGCCGCAGCCACACCGGCATCGCGCGCAAGAACGACTGGAACCCCGAGGGCGCGTAGGCCAGGTAGGTCTCGAGCAAGCGCTCGAACTTCAGCAGCGGCTTGTCGTAGAAGCCAACGTAGTCGAGCTGGTCCTTGCGCAGCCCAGCTTCCTTCAGACAGTACTCGATGGCCTTGATCGGGAAGTCGTGGTCGTGCTTCTTGCGGGTGAACCGCTCCTCCTGAGCGGCGGCGACGATCTTGCCGTCGACCACCAGCGCGGCGGCGGAGTCGTGGTAGAACGCGGAAATTCCGAGGATGCTGGTCACGCCAGCCAGAGGCTGCCGGTGTTTGGGGTGTGCCGTCCACGACCTCGCATGCACATCGAGACATCGAGGCCGTGCCCAAGCTCACGATTCGGAGCGGCCCACTGGACGAGCGCACGCGTCCGGGCGACATCGCGCGGGGCTGCTATCCTGGGCCCGTGCGCACGGCCACTCCCATCGATCCGAGCGACCCCACCGTGGTCGAGGGGCGCTGGTGGCATCGGCTCGACGATGGCCGCGTGCAGTGCGACCTGTGCCCGCGCGAATGCAAGATGCGCGCGGGTCAGCGGGGGTTCTGCTTCGTGCGCGAGAACGTGGGCGGGCGCATGGCGCTGGCGAGCTACGGGCGCGCCTCGGGGTTCTGCGTGGATCCCATCGAGAAGAAGCCGCTCAACCACTTCCTGCCCGGCTCGAGCGTGCTCTCGTTTGGCACCGCCGGGTGCAACCTGGGCTGCCGCTTCTGCCAGAACTGGGACATCTCCAAGGCCCGTGAGGACGATCGCCTGACCGATCGCGCAATGCCCGAGCGCATCGCCGACGCCGCCATCGGCACCGGGGCGCGCAGCGTGGCCTTCACCTACAACGATCCCGTGATCTTCGCCGAGTACGCCATCGACACGGCGGCCGCCTGCCACGCCCGTGGGCTCAAGACGGTGGCGGTGACGGCGGGCTACATCACGCCGCTGGCGCGCCCCGAGTTCTTCGCCTGCCTCGACGCGGTGAACATCGACCTCAAGGCGTTCACCGAGGGCTTCTATCACAAGCTGTGCTTCGCCCACCTCGAGCCGGTGCTCGACACACTCCGCTGGGTCGCGCGCGAGACCGAGGTATGGCTCGAGGTCACCACCCTGCTGATCCCCGGCCACAACGACAGTGAAGAAGAGGTCGACCGCTTGTGCGACTTCATGGTGCGCGAGCTCGGGCCCGGAGTGCCGCTGCATTTCTCCGCGTTCCACCCCGACTTCAAGATGCGCGAGATCCCGCGCACACCCGCGGCCACGCTCCAGCGCGCGCGCCAGCAGGCCCTGCGGCACGGGCTGCACCACGTGTACACCGGCAACGTCCACGATGAGGCCGGGCAGAGCACCTACTGCTCGGGGTGCGGCGCCACGGTGATCGAGCGCGAGTGGTTCCAGCTCGGCGCGTATCGACTCGACGCCGACGGCCAGTGCACCGAGTGCGGCCAGCGCGTACCCGGGGTATTCGAGGGGCCGCCCGGCGACTGGGGCCGACAGCGCCTGCGGGTCGTGATCGACTGAGTCGATCTGCGACGCCGACTTCAGCGCGGTTATGGACTGCCTCTCGGCGCTGGTTCAGCGCGAGATCTTCCTCGACCGAGCGTGCTCGGGACGAGCGGCCACACCAGCAGCCCCCAGAAGCTCCGCGGAGTCGCGGTGGGCAGCCCCACCGGGCCGGCGGGCGTTGCATCGAAGGTGCCGAACAGGCGATCGATCCACGGGAACAGGGCAGAGAAATTGCGCACGGCCCCGTCGCGCTGGTGGTGGCGGTGATGGAACCCGGGCGTGGCGAGTAGCTCGCTCCACCAGCCGCGGGGCAGCGGCAGATCGGCGTGCACGAACACGGTGTTGAGGCGCAGCAGGAGCAGCACCAGCGCATGCGAGCCGAGCGGCAGCCCCAGCAGCACCAGGGGCGCGTTCTGGGCCAGCGTGACCAGCAGGATCTCGAGCGGGTGCTGGCGGAACGACGCGAGCCAATCCATGCGCTCGGCGCTGTGGTGCACCTCGTGCAGCCGCCACAGCCACGGCACCGCGTGGGCCAAGCGGTGATACGCGTAGCCCATCAGCTCGAACACCACCAGGCCGCCTGCCACCTCGAGCACGGTGCGTAGCGAGCGAGGGCCCACGCCGATGAGGAGCGGCTCTTCGGGGCTCAGCCCTTCGAGGGCGGCGAGGAGTCCGCCCACGACCACGAGCAGGCCGAGCTGCACGATCACGCCGCCGACGGTGGCAAAGCCGAGGTCGACGAGGCGATCGCGTCGGGGTCCGCGCTCACGGCCGAACAGGTGCTCGAGCGGGGCGAAGGCGAGCCCCGCGAGTGCCGTGAACAAGAGCACCCGTGCGACCAGATCGGTCATGGCGCTAGTAGCCCATCGAGAAGCTGCGAGGCGTGCGCGTCTTCACCCGCACCGTCGTGCCGCGCTCGACCTCGGTGCCGGCCTCGATCTTCTGGCTGCGCACGCGATAGCCGCGCCAGTACTCGCGTGGGAGCTTCTCCTTGTACTCGTCGCGCACGGACATCTTCAGTCCCAC
>JBFIJN010000459.1:0-7286 GCA_041600735.1 Nannocystaceae bacterium | reverse complement strand
TGACCGGTGCGCAGGCGCTGCGGGCTGCGCCACACCGAGCGCACTGCGGCGCGCAGCCGGGCGCGAGTGAGGCTGCGGCGCACCGACTCGACCTCGGGAAGCTCAGGCATCCTCGACTCCGTCGCGGTCGTCGACACTGCGGCGCACCGACTCGACCTCGGGAAGCTCAGGCATCCTCGACTCCGCCGCGGTCGTCGACACTGCGGCGCACCGACTCGACCTCGGGAAGCTCAGGCATCCTCGACTCCGTCGCCGGTGTCGTCGGTTGCATCTTCGTCGAGGTCGGGCTCCGCGGTCCGCGAGCGCGCGCTCTTGGTGCGACCGACCGATCGCGCGGCGCCTACCCCATCGGCCTCGCGCGCACGCTGCAGCGCGGCGAACTCTTCGGGCCCGAGCCGCTCGGGTCGTAGCTTTGGATCCACGCCAGCGCGCTCGCACCAGGACAAGCCCTGCTCGCGCGAGCCCAGGGCCCCGAGCGCATTGAGCAGCGTCTTGCGACGGCGCTGGAACGCAGTGCGCACGAGCGAGAGGAACCCGGCTTCGTCGGCCACCTCGCCGCGCGGCGTAGCGCGAGGGTCGAGGCGAATCACCGCCGAGTCCACGCGCGGCGGCGGCAAGAAGGCACCGGGCGGCACATGGGCAATGCCCACGATGTCGCGCACGCGCGACAGGCCCACGGTGATCCCGCCGTAGGTCTTGTTGCCCGGCTTGGCGCACAAGCGATCGGCGACTTCCTTCTGGATCATCACCGTCCACGAGCCCGTCGCGGCATGCGCCTCGAGCAAGCGAAACAGCAGCGGACCCGTGAGGTGATAGGGCAGGTTGCCGACGATCTTGGGCGCGCGGGAGCCCACCGCCGTCGCGTAGTCGAAGCGCACCGCGTCGGCCTCGTGCAGCGTGAAGCGTGGGTGCTCGCCGAGCTCGGCGCGAAGCACTGCACACAGATCGCGATCGCGCTCGATTGCCCACACCTCGGCGCCGGTCTGCAGCAGGTGAGCGGTGAGCGTGCCGAGGCCTGCGCCGATCTCCACCACGCGATCGTCGGGACCGAGCTCGGCGGCGTCGACGATCGCCGCATGCACGGTCGGGTCGCGCAGGAAGTGCTGCCCCCACTGCTTGCGCGCCGACAGCCCGTGACGGCGCAAGACATCGCTCGGTGCTTCGATCACGGGGCCTGCATCCGGGGGTCGTCGAGCGCGAGACTGGTGTGGACGTCGACCGCTCGCGCGAGGCCGGCCTCGAGGCGCGCGGCCGCAGCCGCGCCGATCATCGCCGCATTGTCGCCGCAGTAGCGCAGCGGCACCGCGTCGAAGCCGAAGCCATCCGCGAGTGCGGCGGCCTCGGCCGCGCGGCGCAGGCCCTGGTTGGCCGCGACGCCGCCGACGATGTGCAGGCGATCGCGGCCCGTGCGACGCAGCGCGAGTCGGGCCTTGATCACGAGGACATCGACCACCGCCGCTTGGAACGAAGCGCACAGGTCGACGAGGGCCTGGCGCGAGGCGGGTGCACCGTTGCGATCCACGAACACGCGCACCGCCGTCTTGAGGCCGGAGAACGAGAACTCGAGCGTGTCGCGATCGGCCATCGCGCGCGGCAGCGGCACCGCCTTCGGATCGCCCTCGGCCGCGAGACGATCGATGATCGGACCGCCGGGATAGCCGAGCCCCAGCATCTTCGCGACCTTGTCGTAGGCCTCGCCCGCCGCGTCGTCGCGCGTGGCCCCGAGGATCTGGTAGCGACCAAGCCCGGCCACATCGACCAGCTCGGTGTGACCGCCCGAGACCAACAGCGCGACGTGGGGGCATGGCGCGCGCGCGGGTCGGGTGTCGTCGCCCAAGAACGCCGACATGAGGTGACCCTCCATGTGATGCACGCCGACCACGGGCAGGCCGGTGGCGAGGCCGAGGCCGCGGGCCATCTGCACCCCAACGAGCAGCGCACCCACCAGCCCCGGACCTTCGGTCACCGCGATCGCGTCGAGCTCGTCGAGCGTGCAGCCGGCGCGCGCGAGCGCTTCGTCGACCACGGGGACCACGGCGCCCAAGTGGTGGCGGCTGGCGAGCTCGGGGACCACGCCGCCAAAGCGACCGTGGATCTCGATCTGCGAGCGCACGACCGAGCTGCGCACGAAGCAGCCCTCGACGACGGCCGCGGCGGTCTCGTCGCAGGAGCTCTCGATCGCGAGCACGCGGGGCGCGGCCGCGGGGCGGTCGGCGCGGTCATCGGCGCGGGGTGACATCACGGGTGGCCGCTGCGCTAGCGCGGCTTGCCTTCGCGCTTGCCTTCGCGTTTGCCGGGCTGGCCTTCGCGTTGGTCGTCGAGTTGGCGCAGCTCGTGCTCGATCGCCGGGGCGAGCTTGGTCGAGGGCGCGAGCTCGAGGTAGCGGCGGTACGCGGCCGCGGCCTCCGACGCCTCCTTGCGCTGCTGATGCACCACGGCCAGCGCGAGGTGACCCTCGGCGAGCTCGGGATCGGCATCGACCACCGCTCGCGCGGCGGCGAGCGCATCGTCGAGCTGGTTCTCTTCGACGAGCAGGTACGAGCGCAGCAGCAGCGCGCGGGCATTCGCCGGCTGCGCCGCGAGCACGGTATCGACCTCTTGGTGCGCGTGGTGGCGCTGGCCTCGCTTGGACAGGCGCTCGGCGTTCGCGAGCCGCTCATCGACCGCGGCGGACTCGGGCAGTGGCCCCGCGCTCGGCTCGGGCTGCGGGCCCGGGACTTCGCCGCTCGAGTCGCCCGCAGCCGGGGTCTGCTTGGGCGAGTCACGATCGTCGCGCGTGAGTCCGTAGGCCGCAGCGACGATCGCGAGCGCGACGATCACCGCCACCATCAGGCCGTACGGGCGCGGGGACGTGTCGAGGTCATCATCGCCGTGATCGGTGCTCCGCCACAGGCCCGACTCCTCGACGGGCTTGGTCACCTTGACACCGATCGACTCGAACTCGTCTTCGGCCTCCTGCGGGGTGTCGAGCTCGGAATCGACGCGCCCTGGGCCCTGCGAGGCCTTGGCTTGCTCGCGCAGCGCGAGGAAGGCCGCGGGGACCTCGATCTCCAAGGTGGGCCGCTGATCGTCGAGCCGCGGATCGGTGAGACCGAAGTCCGCCTCTTCTTCTTCGTCGCCGCCGTAGCTCGCGAGCTCGTCGAGCGAGAGATCACCCGCGTAGCGCGGCGGCTCGTCGGGCTCGGGGATCGGGCGACGGCTGGTGTCGAAGATTCCGTGGGCGGCGGCCCGCAGCACGCCGGTGGGAGGATTCACCTGACCCGATTGCGGAGCGATGATCTGCGTAGTGCCGGTGCGACCCGCCCAGCCGTCGAGCGTGGGCGACTCGACCGCAGTGTCACCGGGATCGAGCTCGTGATCGATCGAGGTGGAGTACCGAGACTCGTCGCCAGGGTCCGGCGCGGTGACGTCGGGCTCGGGAGCCGTCGCCGCGGGCACGACCGTCGCCGCGGGCACGGCGGGCTCCGGGTCGCGCACGAGGATCGCCGCGGCGGCCGGCGCCGGCTCGCGCCCGACCGTCACCGAGGATGAGGGGGTCGTCGGCAGCGGCTCGCGCACGATGGACGCGACCGGGCTCGACCCCGCGGCGGCCTTGGCGAGCGGGGGCGGCAAGAACTTTGGGATCGAGGTCGGCGCGGACTTGACGATCGCGTCGGCTGGATCGAGCGGCTGCACGGCCCCGGCCTCCGCATCGTGGGGCTCGACCGCGCCCGCTTCGGCGTCGACGGGCTCGACCGCACCGGCCTCTGCATCGGCCGGCTCGATCGCCCCCTGCTCCGCAACGGCGACGGCGACGGGGGCCGCCGCCGGCTCGGCCACGGGGTGCGTGGTCGCGGGCAGCGGAGTGCGAAGCTGCGCCGCATCGCTGAGGTCGCGAGCTGGCGCGGGCTCTCGCGGCGAACCCAGCGGCGCCCCGGCGCCCGGCATGGGAAAGCGCCCGCGCGGGGGAGCGTCGATTCCATCTTGGAGGGCCGACACCCGCCGATGGAGGGTGTGGGTGACGGGGCGCTCGGCGGGAGTGGCATCGTCGAGCGGGACCAGCCGCGAGCCGAACGCCGGGCGCGGCGCAGAGTCCTCGGGGATCCCGGGCTCGAGCACCGTGTCGTCGTGGTCGTCCTCGTCGGCGCGCAGCTGCGGGAACGGGGCCGGGAAATTGGGTGGGGGCGGCAGCGAGCCCGCGGAGCTCTCGACCGGGCTGGGCCGCGGCCCGGTGGGCTCGCGCCGCATCGCACCACGCTTGGGCTGGTTCCACTCTTCGAGGCCGAGCCCGACGGCTGGCGCCCGCGGTGGCTCCACCCGCTCCTCGTCGCTCGAGCCTTCGTACGGGGTGAGGAGCCCTTCGAAGAAGAACGTGGAGATCTGGGTGAGCGCCTCGATGTCGTCTTGGCCGCTCTCGTCGACCACCTCGATGATCGTGCGTCGACCATCGAAGTGGTGGAGGATCGCGAGCTGCTCTTCGCTGAGGTCGGCGCGGCGATCCGCGAGCTGCTCGGCATCGGGTGCGAGCACGGAGTCGAGCGGAGGCAGCTGCTCCATCAAGCGACCCCACTCGTCGACGCGGCGCATGCCTTCCATGAGGATCGCCTGCGTGCTCTCGTTGATCACCTGGTGGCGATTGACCGGCTTGAATTCGACGTCGAAGTGGCCCTCGCTGAGGCCAAGCAGGCGATAGATCGCGGGCTCGGCCTGCAGGCGGCCCATCTCGGCGTCGATGATCGCGCCCTCGCGGAACCACACCGTGGCCTCGCCGAGCTCGGTGCTCAGCGAGATCGTGCCCGTCTTGCGGCTGATCTCGATCGTCTGCACGAGATCGACGACGGCCATGTCGACGAGCTGCCCGCTGAACTTTGTGCGCGCCGCGTCCTTCTTCTCGAGCCGCTCGTGCTGCTTGCGCTGCAGCAGCATGCGCACGCGGGTGGTGATCTCCTTGATGTAGATCGGCTTGGTCAGGTAGTCCTCGACCCCGAGCTCGAGGCCGCGAACCTTGTCCTCGATGGACTTCTCGCTGGTGAGGAAGATGAAGGGGATCAGCTTCCAGCGCGGGTTGCCCTTGACCTCCATGCAGAAGTCGAAGCCATCGCGGCTCGGCAGGCGCGTGTCCGAGATGATGAGATCGGGCTCCGCATGCTGAAGGAACTCGAGCGCCTCTTCGGCCGACTCGGCGGGCGTGATCGAGAACCCGGCCTTGCGGAGGCTGACCTCCAGTACCTTCCGGTTTCGAGCTTCGCCGTCGATGATGAGGAGGTTCTGCCGCGCCATGGCTTCACTCCCCCGGGGCTACGGGCCCGACACGCATGGGCGGCCCATGTGGAACTTCGTCGAGTGCCGACGCCTCGAGGGCCGGCTGACGCAAGACGACCGAGTGTTGCTCGCCTCGCATGCGCGCGCCACGGAGAAACTGCGCGACCATAGCAATCGGGAGATGCGCACCGCAAGGGATCGCGGCCGCTGCCGCCGGGCGAGTCGGCCAAATTCGGCCCCGTTGGGACGACGGATCAGGGATTCCCTCACGCGAGACCGGGGATCGTAGCCCCCACGACGCCCCAGGCCCTCCCCAGCGACGCTCGCTTGGGGGCAAGGGCTGGGCCACGTACGATGCCGACGCATGACGACCGAGGAGGTGGGCAGCGGGCGATCCGGGCTGGAGGAGGACCGGGGCACGAGCCTCCGGGGACGGCTCGCGGCGGCACCCGTGACGGTGGGGCTGATGGCGGTGTGCGTGGCTGCGTTCCTGCTCACGCTGGGACTGTGCGCCACGCGGGTGGAGGGTCCCGGGGCCATGCTCGCAGGCTCTTGGCTCCAGCTCGAGGGCTGCGGGGACACGCTCACCGATCTTGGGGCGCTGCGGCTGTCGGAGGTCTGGATCGAGGGCGCCTGGTGGCGCGTGATCACCGCGGGGCTACTGCATGGTTCGTGGCTTCATCTGATACTGAACACTTGGAGCCTATGGGCGGTTGGGGAGTGGACTGAGACCACGTGGGGACACTGGCGGACCGGGCTGCTCTTCGCGGTGTCGAGCCTCGCGGGATGCCTTGCGTCGGCGGGCTGGGTAGAGGCGCCGATGGTGGTGGGTGCGTCGGCGGGGATCATGGGTATGGCCGGTGCGCTCTTGGTTGGCCGCCTGCTCGGTCGGGGGGAGGTCGCGGCCAAGCTCCGGCCGATCTCGGCGACGGTGCTCGGGATCTGGCTCGCCGTGTTGGTTGCCCTGGGGTTCTTCGTCGACGTGATCGCCCAGGCCGGGCACCTAGGCGGCTTGGTCGCGGGTGCCTGTCTCGGCCTTGCCTGGTGCGGGCGACGAGCTCCCGTACGCTTGCTTGGATGGCTCGGCCTCGCGCTGGTGAGCGCCGCGCTCGTGCTCGTGGCCCGGCAGTCTGAGACCCGCCCGCGCTACGACGAGTACATCGGGTACGGCTATCTCGACCGGGGCATGGACGCCGAGGCGGCCGCTGCGTTCGATCGAGTGCTGGTGGAGCGACCGGACGATCTTCCGCTGGCCAATGCCGTTGCCTATGCGCTTGCGAAGGCGGGCAAGGACCTGGACCGTGCCGAGGCCCTGGTTCGTCGCGCGCTCGAGGCAGAGCCGAGCAATGCCGACTACCTCGATACGCTCGGCTGGGTGCTGTGCCAGCGGGGGGAGATCGAGGCGGGGTTGGAGGTGTTGGCGCGGGCGTCCGAGGCCTCGAAGGGAGCGGTGCCTGAGATCGAAGGGCATCTCACCCAGTGCGGGGACGGCTCTTAGGTTGTTTCACGTGGAACATCCGGCGCGCCGCGGGGCGGCGGCGCGGACGGAGGCGACCGGAGCGGACCTCGTCGAGGTCGCCGACTTCGCCGCCCTCGGCGGCCCGCCTCCTGGCCGACCTCGCCGACCTCGCTAGACGGCGTGTCGGTCGCAGGGGACCTGGTTCACTCGGGTGGGCCTCGCCATTGAGGGTCGGCGGGACCAGGACGGAGCAACCCGGACCTGACCGCTGAGACCGGGCATGAGCTGCCTCCGCGAATGGGATCCGGGCCGGGAACTCCAGCGGTGGCAACCTAGTGTCCCTCGATCTCGGTGGTCGTGCTGCCCGCGCAGAGCAGCTCCCCTGCCTGCCGGAGCCAGGACCGATTGGGGAGAGCGGAGGAAGTGGGACCGTCGCCCCGCGCCGCGGCCGCTGGATCCGGGACGGCTGGACACGCCCTTCGGGCAGGGCCCGTGGGTTGGCGGGTCCGTGGGTTCACGTCCTCCGGGCAGGGCGCCTGCGCACTCCCTTCGGGCAGGGCCTGCGCACTCCTGGGGCCTGCGCACT
>JBFIJN010000458.1:0-7295 GCA_041600735.1 Nannocystaceae bacterium | reverse complement strand
CTTCTTGGTTGCGGGCGCTCTTCGTTGGGCGCCCCGCAGGGGGTGGTAGGCAAGCACGCAACCAGGTGCCCCCCAAGGGGGGCATTTCTTCTTGGTTGCGGGCGCTCTTCGTTGGGCGCCCCCGCACGCAACCAGGTGCCCCCCAAGGGGGGCATTTCTTCTTGGTTGCGGGCGCTCTTCGTTGGTTGCGTTGGCGACGACTAACGGGTGGGTCTTGGGGGGAGGGGGATGTAGAGGAATTGGTCGCGGTCGTAGGGGGTGACCATGCCGGCTTCGGACATGTAGCCGCTTAGGGGGCGGACTCGGGCTTCGCCTTGGAGGCGTTGTTGGAGGCGGTAGCGACGGCGGAGGTCGCGGGCTAGCCAGCGGGGGGGGTCGCCCTCTAGCCAGATGGCGGAGTAGCGCTGGTCGGCGATGGACTGGCGGATCGATTGCTCGATTGCGGTGCGGGCTTCGGGGGAGACGTCGGTGATGCCCATGCTGCCGACGTGGCCGTGGCCTCCGGCGAGCACGGACCACCAGGGGCGCTGGAGCGCGAGCACTTCGCCGGAGGTGGACTCGAGGGTGGTTCGCAGCTCGCGGGCGCGCTGCCAGGCGTCGGCGCGGGGGAGCGTGCGCCAGGGGTCCTGCCATGCGTAGCTGTGGCGCAAGCCGGCGAGGCCGCGCTGTTGTACGGGGTGATAGAGCGGCTCGACGAGGAGGCAGGCGAGGAGCTGCATCGCGACGAGGGTGAGCGCGAGGGTCTCGGCGCGACGGCCCACGGGGAGCGCGACGGCGAGGGCGAGCGCGCCCAACACCACGCCAGGGATGAAGGCGTTGGGCTCGGCCCACTGGGTGGAGTAGCCCAGCGCGGAGACGAGCAGGCCGGCGAGCGCCAGCAGGGTCCAGTAGGCGAGCGCGCGCGAGGAGGGAGTGAGCGCGGGCGCGAGGGTGGCCCGCCACGTGGTGCGGCGAAGGGATCGCAGCGCGAGGACGAGGCGGGCGAGGCCGCGGGCGCAGAGGCCCAAGACCACGAGCATCACCAGCGGCCACGCATGCGCGAACATCCCCCAGGTCTTGGTGGTGAAGCGCTCGCGATTGAAGGCGTGGCTCTGGTGCAGCTCGTAGACGTAGGTCCACAGCCAGCCGTCGGTGAGCGAGTTGCCGAGCAGCACGCCGCCACCGTCGATCACGGCGATCGTCGCGGCGTAGATCCACAGGCGTCGCGGGGCGACGAGCAGCGCACCCACGCCCGAGGCGAGCACGAACACGGCGGCGGTCTGCTTGGTCCAGAACGCGAGGGCCATCAGTATGCCGGCCCACAGCACGCGACGAGGATGATCCTTGCCCTCGCGCAGGAACACGAGACCCCACACCACCAGCGCGATGAAGAGGGTGTCGGGGCGGGCGAGGTCGAGCCAGCGAAAGGTGAAGACGTAGCCGGCGCAGGCCAGGCCCACCGCGACGGCCGCGTGCGCGCGTGGCTTGCCCTCGCCCCGCACGGCTCGCCACAGCGCCAGGCAGGTGGCGATCCAGGCGAGGATGCTGACCACGCGACCGAGCGCATAGCCGAGCGGGAGCACGGTGCCGAGGATCGCCAGCACCACCGAGTAGAGCGGCGTATAGAGGAACGGCACGAACTCGGGGCCGGGCGGCGGATAGGGCGACTGCCCGAGCTGGATGCGGCGGGCCTGGTGGAGCATGCCGCCCTCCATCCACTCGAGCTCGAGCGGAAAGCCGACCCGCCACACGAACACCACGAGCAGCAGCACGATCCACGCGAGCGCGAGGGCCTCGACGCTGCGACGCGCGATGAGGAGCCCACGGGAGAGGTCGCTCATGACTCGCTCCCGAACGGGCCCACGATGCGATCGGTCGGGCGACGGCAGCAGTACACGCCGACGTCGAGCGAGCCACCTTCGGCGCGCGGATCGGCGACGGGCGGCGGCTCGATGCAGGCCCAGACGTAGCCGCGACGAAACGCGGGCTGGGCCTGGGACTCGCGAGGGGGTCGCGGGCCGCGATAGCCCACGTGGCACAGGAGATCGGGATCGCGGGCCTTCATGTACGAAGCGGGGGCGATGATCTGGTGCCCCGGCCGCGCGCCGCGACCTTGGTAGGGGCGCAGGTTGGGCATGTGCACGAGCCGCGGATCGACGAGGCCGTAGGCGTCGACGACGGGTAGATCGGCGCCGTAGGGCACCGCCCCGGCGGCACCCACGGAGACTAGCGTGTCGGGCGGAAGGTTGTCGTGCATCCACTCGCCGACGGCCCAGCCCACGCGTGCGAAGCGATCCATCGCGGCGACCCCTTCCCACTTGCCGTCGATCCACCCGGCGGGCTTGGCCATGTCGGCGACCCAGCGGGTGTGGGTGCGCTGCGCGAGGCCGGCGGCGAGCAGCAGGGCGAGCCCGAGCGGGAGCGCGGTGGCGAGGCGAGGCGAGAGCACGCGGGCGAGCAGGGCACCGAGGTCGGCGAGCAGCCAGCCGACGAGCGCGGCGAGCAGACCGGTGGCGACCACGTAGAAGCGTGCGTAGGCCATGAAGTCACCGCCGACCGACCAGCCGTAGGCGACGGTGACGGCGATCGGAACCACGAGCAGGGCGTGGCGCGGGCGCAGCAGCAGCGCGAGCGGGGCGAGGTAGACGAGCGGCAGGGCGTCGAGCCACGCGTGCACGTAGGCCTGGCCGTAGCTGTCGCGCAGCAGCGCCCCGTGCACCTTGATGGCCCAGGTGTTGGGTAGCCATGCGCCGTAGTAGTGGTGTCTCCACACGAGGTGCAGCCCGAGCGGAAGGGTGAACACGAGCGCGGCCTGGAGTAGCGGTCGACGCGGTATCCGAGCCAGTACGGCGCGCAGGGCCTTGCGCTCGCGCACGAGCACGGGGGCGCTCACCACCACGAGCCAGGTGAGCCCGAAGGCGGCGATGGGGATGAGGCCGTCGGGGCGCAGCAGGGCGGCCGCGGCAGCGAGGCCCGCGGCAAGGCGCAGGCGATCGGTGGACCAGGCCGCGATGCTGCCGAGCACGAGCGCGGCGGCCCAGCTGGTCTCGAGGCCGCCGTGGGCCCAGACCATGTGCTCGGGCACGACCACGAGCAGGGTCGCGGGGATGAGATCGAGCGCACGCAAGCGGGGGTCGGGCGTGGAGTTGGGGTCGAAGCGCCGACGCAGCCCGCGGACCACGAGCACTGCGGTCACGAGGCCGGCGAGCGCGCCGAGGCCCGTGACCAGCGGAGCCGCGCGGGGCGGTGCGATCCCGAGCAGCTGCAGCCCCGCGAGCACCACGACCCACAAGAAGTTGGTGTAGCCCTCGACGCGCTCGGGTGGGTCCATGCCCACGTTGAAGACCAGCGCCCCGTGCTCGGCGAGGTTGCGGGCGTAGCGGAACGAGATGAACGCGTCATCGCAGAGGAACTCCCACGCTCGCGCATGCACGATGAACACGACGGTCACCGCGGCCGCCAGCGCGACCGCGGGGAACGAGGCGCGCCATGCCGACGCGGAGGCATCGACGGCCGAAGCTCGGCTCACCCTGGTGCCTCACCACCATCGTGGTCACCGAACCCGGGGACCGCCGCGCTGCGCTCGGGGTCGAGGTACTCCAGGAGGTCGCCGCGCCGAAACGTGGCCGAGAGTCGCTGGAGACTGATGAATTGTCCGCCATACAGTCGGCCCAGCGCGACCGCGAGGCGCTCCAGCGCGACCTCGAAGTAGGACTCACCGCGTTGGTCGATGAGTGCCTTGGCCTCGGCGAACCGACGATGATCGAGTCGCTCGAGCGGGATCCCGAGGTCGTGGAGCAGTTGCTCCCCCATCAGCATGGCCGCAAAGCACGAAGCGTAGCGGACGAAGCCCGGCGAGCCTGGCGGAGAACGCTTGCGCTTGTTCTCGGCGAGGCGGAACAGCAGCACGGCGACCACCGTCTGCGCAGCGTTGAGGTTCTCGTCGAAGATCTCGTCGTAGAGCCGGCCAAAGTGCTCTCCCGACATGAACCGCGCTCGTTGAGGCCGCCGCCGCCACACCGACAGTACGGCCGCCGCTGCGGTCCCGCTGGAGATGTCGTTGGGCTTGGCGGCCGACTCACTGCGCTGTCGACGATACTCGTAGCCGAGCTCCGCCATCGCGAGCTCGAGCTGCTTCTGGATCGGATCATTGGAGCGCAGGTCGCGAAGATCGACGGGGTTCTGGCTGTTGGTGGCGTACGTAATCGTGTGTACGAACGACTGCGAGTCCTCACCCGCGATCTGGTAGAGCCTCACGAACACGAAGGCGGCCTCCAGGTCGGTGGCCCCGCCCCCGCCCCCGAGGCCAGCCCCAAGGTCGCTCACGGTGGCCTGGATGGTCTTGCAGGTCTGGCCGCCGTTGATGATCTGTAACCCTTCGACCCGTACCTTGTGGTCTGCCGGCTGTAGCGCATTGTGGCTGAGCTGCCGGCAGATGAGCGTGATCCCATTGTTGTAGAAGAAGAAGTTGGGGCGCTCGTGCTCGTCCTCGAGGGTGCGGCGAATTCCGAGGTTCACGCGGTTGCCCTGGAGGCCGAGGTAGCGGCGAATGTTGCGCTCGAGCAACCGATCTCCATGCGTCTCCATGAGCCGTGCGATCTCTGCCACGGCGACCTTGCCCATGAAGACTCGGCTGAAGTTGAAGTCCTCCACGATGGCCTTGCCCGAGAACTGGATGATCTCCTTGATGGGCTGGGTCGCCTGGAGGATCTGGATGAGGGTGTCGTGGTTGACGTGCTCGAACTGGACGCGATTGGGCGGGAAGGCCTCGCGATCGATGACGCGCTGGGCCACGGGGCGCTGCCACGCGAGGCCGTTGTTGCACAGCAGGTACCGAACCCTGGGGATGAAGCCGTCGATGATGAGAGAGCGAATCTCCTCGACACGGGCTCTCAGGCGCTCGTTGAGGTCGACGGGAGCGTGGGGGTTGAACAGCGCCCGCACCGCGGCCACGGCCTTGATGACCCCCTCCTCGGGAAAGTTGGCGCTTCCGTCGAGGTTGGCGTGCTTGTACTTGGCCTGGAACAGAGTGACCGTGAACTCGCCTTCGACTACGTCGGAGACATCGATCGCGTCCACGCCGAAGTCATTGCCTCCCTCCGTCAAGCACTCCAGTGCTTCCTCTTCGCTGAGGTCCAGCATCGTCTTGACGGAGATCAAGACGAACGCGACCGACCGCGCCATGGCCTCGTCGAGCCTCTTGTCGAGCACTTCCTCCAGCCGCGCATGGAGCCGGGTGGCGAGCCCACGGACCTGCTGGTCAACGATGCTGGCGTTGAAGCTCATGACGGCCGGGTCTGAGGCATCGAAGGTACCATGGATCCCGACGCGATCCGGCGGGCTGGGGGCGGGCAGAGCGGTCCGGCTGGCGACGTACGATTCCTCCGCGCCGCCGTGGTACAAACCGCCTTCGGGTGAAGCTGATCATCCAGATCCCGTGCCTCGACGAGCGCGAGCAGCTCGGCCGCACGTTCGCCGATCTGCCCCGCCACGTGGCGGGGATCGATCAGATCGAGGTGCTCGTGATCGACGACGGCAGCACCGACGGCACGGCCGAGGTGGCGCGCGCGCTCGGGGTGCACCACATCATCCGCTTCCCTCGCAACCGCGGGCTCTCGGCGGCCTACGTGGCCGGCATCGATGCGTGCTTGCGGCTGGGGGCCGACGTGGTGGTCAACACCGACGCCGACAACCAGTATCCGGGGCCCGACATCGCGCGGCTGGTCGAGCCGATCTTGGCGGGGCGCGCCGACGTGGTGGTCGGCGACCGTCGCACGGATACGATCGAGCACTTCTCGTTCTTGAAGCGCGTGCTCCAGCGCTGGGGCTCACGCGTGGTGCGGCGGGCCTCGGGCACCGAGGTGGCCGATTCCACGAGCGGGTTCCGGGCGCTCAATCGCCGCGCCGCCACCACGCTGTTCGTGCACAACCGCTTCAGCTACACGCTCGAGACGATCATCCAGGCGGGCCAGGCGGGCCTCGTGCTCGAGAACCTGCCGATCACGACCAACCCGCAGACCCGCAAGTCGCGCTTGTTCCGCTCGATCCCCGAGTACCTGCGTCGCAACGGCGCGGTGATCGTGCGCGCGTACAACATGTACTGGCCCGTGCAGACGTTCGGGTTCCTGGCGCTCGTGCTGCTGCTGGTGGGCCTCACGCTTGGTGGGCGCTTCGCGTGGTTCTACGTGCAGAACCCCGAGTACAGCGGGCATGTGCAGTCGCTGCTGGTGGGCGTGGGCGCGGTGGTGCTGGCGTTCCTCGTGGGGCTCATCGCGCTGCTCGGGGATCTCATGGCCACCAACCGACGGCTGCTCGAAGACGTGCTCACCCGGGTGCGACGGCTGGATGCGGCGCTCGCCGCCGGGGCGGGGCACGTGGAGGGGATCGAGAGCACCGGGGCGCCGCCATGGGGGACGGCGCTCGAGGCCGCGCCCGCGTCGGAGAGCACGCCATGAGCCGTGACGCATCGCCGCGGGCCGCAGACGCGGGCAACGTGGTCGGCAACGTCTACGACAAGTACGGCACGCGCAACCCGATCGCGCGCTGGCTGATGCGCGGATTCCTCGACGCGGTGACGGAGCTCTATCGCGTGGCCGCCCCCACGTCGGTGCTCGAGGTGGGCTGCGGCGAGGGCAAGCTCGCCGCGCACCTGTGGCAGCAAGGGTCGCCGCCGGGGGGCATGGAGATCTGCGACGTGGATCTCGAGCCGCTCATGCCTGGCTTGCCCGCGGAGATCGTGACCCGCGAGGCCTCGATCTACGCGCTGCCGTACGCCGACCATGCGTTCGATCTCGTGGTGTGCTGCGAGGTGCTCGAGCACCTGCGGGAGCCGGCCGCGGGCCTGCGCGAGCTGGCCCGGGTCGCGCGGCGACACGTGCTGCTGTCGACGCCGTGGGAGCCGACGTGGCGCGTGCTCAACATGGCGCGCGGGCGCTACCTATCGGCGTGGGGCAACACCCCGGGCCACGTGCAGCACTTCGACCGCAGCGCGCTGGCTGGGTTGGCGCGCACCGAGCTGCGGCTGCTGGCCCAGCGCACGCCGCTGCCGTGGACGATGCTGCTGGGCGCGCCGCGGCGCGAAGCGGCTGGCGATCGGCCCGACGATGCGGAGCGCGAAGGCTGATGCTCGAGCGGCTGCGCAGGCCACTCCCCGACTGGGCGCGCCGGATCGCCCCCGCGCTGCCGCTCTTGCTCGTCACTGCCTTCGCGCTGGTGATCTGCTGGCCGGTGCCGACCGGGCGCATGCCGCTGTCGGCCGATCACACGGTGCACCTCACCCGCATCTGGATGTTCGCCGAGCAGCTCGCCCACGGTCG
>JBFIJN010000457.1:0-7299 GCA_041600735.1 Nannocystaceae bacterium | reverse complement strand
GGCGGCGGTGGAGCAGCTGCTGCTGTCGCTCGACGACGACGGCCAGCCCTGCGCTCCGAGCTCGCAGTCCGTCTATCCGGTGCATCCCGGGTCGAGCGGATCCGGCCCGATTCCTCGCGGTCTCGGCGGTGGGGGCACGCCGACGCCCTCGGGGTCGTTGCTGCCGCCTCCGCCCACGCCGCTGCCCATGCGGCGTGATCCCGCGGCGGCCGGCCTGACGATGCCGCCCCCCAGCGCGGGCCCTGGCCGCGGGCGATCCAGTTCATCGGGGCAGAACCCCGCGGCGGCCGGCCTGGCCCGGCCGCAGGCGCCGGCGCTGCGCTCCCCCGGCTCGAGCCCAGCGCCCCCCAGCCCTCCGATCGATCCGAGCCTCGCCACGGCCAAGACCATGTTCGCGACCGCGCCCACGGCGAACCGCCCCATGGCCACGTCGGCGGCGGCGTTCAGCAAGCCTGCGGCCCCGCGGATCGGCCGCCCGGATGCGGCCCAGGGCGGCGCAGACCGGACGGTGGCCGACGGCATGAATCGGCCGCGCGCGGTCGCGTTGCGGGAGCCCGAGGAGCCCGAGATCGAAGATCGCACGATGCTCGCGCCGTCCGCTGGCTCTCGCCCGGGGCGACCGAGCCCTCCGCCCGATGCGGTCGATCGCACGATGATCCAGCCGCCCGCGCGCACCCAGACTCCGGCGCGCACGCAGAACCCATCGAGCATCGTCACGCAGCCACCGCCCGGATCGCGGCCTGCCACCTCGCGCCCGGCCGGCTTCTCCCCTGTCTCGCCCGCTCCACCCAAGCCCGCCCCTGCGCCGATCAGCTCAGCCGGGGTGGATCGCACGATGATGGTGGACACGCCGCTGTCTCGGCCGACCTCGGGACCGAGCGCGAGCGCGTCGCCGCCCGAGCCGGTCGATCGCACGATGATCCACTCGCCCTCGGCCGCGATGCAGGCCGCGAGCGTTCCCGGGCTCGCCGACCGCACGATGATCCACCCGCCGATGGGCGCGAGCGATGCGGACGAGCTCGCCGAGCGGACGATGATCCACGCCCAGCCCGGCGACTCCTCGGACGACGACCGACCCAAGCGCACGCTGATGCTCGAGGCGCCGCGCGGCAAGCCGCTGACGGATCGGACGATGATCCTCGACGCCGGCGGCGGCGATGCGCTCGAGCTCGATGCCGCCGATTTCGTGCAGGTCGCCGACGGCGGCACGCAAGTCGTCGACATCAACGAGGTGACCAAGGGTGAGGCCCTCGCGGCAATCGGCATTCGTGCACCGGCGCTGCAGATGCAGCAGCCGCCGCAGGGCTACCCGCAGCAGCAGCAGCAGCAGCAGGGCTACCAAGGGGGTCCGCACGGGTTCGCGCCCACGCCCTCGGGCCCCTCGGGCATGGTCCAGTCCGGGCCGATCGAGATCTATACGCCCGAGCAGAAGAGCGGAGGCGGTCGCCTGCTCGTGCTCGCGCTGGTGGCCGCGCTGGTGGCCCTGAGCGCGGGTGGCTTGGTCGCATGGATGTTGTTCGCCGGCGACAGGGGCGACACGGTAGCCGCAGCCGACGATGGGGCGGCCCAGCCCGCGGCCGCGGACGGCAGCGCTGCGGCCGACGGTACCCCGGCGGCGGATGGCGGCCAGCCCGCCGCGGGCAGCGGGACCGATCCGGCCCTCGAGCTCGTGGCGACGAGCGGCGTCGCCGAGGCCGCGACCGGTGATGACGACGGCGTACCGGCCGGCGATGACGGAGCGGGCGGCGATGAAGGAGCGGGCGGCGATGACGGAGCGGCGGGCGACGACGGAGCGGCGGGCGACGACGGAGCGGCCGGCGACGACGGAGCGGGCGACGACGGTGCCACCCCCGAGCCCAAGCCGACGACCCCCAAGCCGACCCCCAAGCCGACGACCGCCAAGCCCAAGCCCAAGGGGCCTGCCGCAGACGGCACGGTGATGAAGCGGGTGAGCAAGGCGGCAGCCAAGAAGTGCAACCCCACCAAGACCTATACCGTGTCGTTCCTGATCGGTCTGGGCGGGGATCTCAAGGTGCCCAACGTCTCGCCACGCGACGCGACGGGCAACTGCATCCTCGAGATCGTGCGCAAGGCGGAGTTTCGCAGTCGCTCGACCACTTCGCGTGAGCAGCTGACCGTCTCGGGCTGAGGTCCGATCCCGCGAGTCGCTCGGAATCCATCGCGAGAGTCATCGCCTCGCGATCGGGCCCGTTTCGCGCGCCCGGGCCTTTGGCTTCGTGCGCAGACCGACCCACATGAGTGTCCAGTGGTGGCGGAGTGGCTCGCGCACACCACGATGGACGAAATCGCGCGGGGTAGCGCAAGACGGCGATTGTAGGGGCTCGCTTCCGGTGTTTTGATGGGGCGGGACCGGTGACGATGCAAAGCCAACCCCTCGAGCTCGTGCCCGGCGAGGTCCTCGAAGGGAAGTACCGGGTCGAGCGATTGCTCGGGGTGGGCGGCATGGGGGCCGTCTACATCGCGGAGCGTCTGACGCTGCAAGACAAGGTCGCCATAAAGTCGATCCTGTCCTCGCAGAACACCGAGCTCAACCGCAAGCGCTTCCAGCAGGAGGCCCAGGCCGCAGCGAAGGTCCGTCACCCCAACGTGGTGAAGATCTTCGACTTCGGTGAGCCCGAGGGGCGCCCTCCGTTCATGGTGATGGAATATCTGGCCGGGCCCACCCTGGCCGCGGTGATCCGCGACTACGCGCCCATGCCGTTGGCGCGCGCGCTCTGGATCTTCTCGGGCATCTGCGCGGCGGTCGAGGCCGGCCATCGGCGTGGGGTGATCCACCGCGACCTCAAGCCGGGCAACGTGATCCTCTCGCGCGGCGATGACGGCCGCGAGACGGTCAAGGTCCTCGATTTCGGGCTGGCGCGCTTGCTCGAGACCGAAGCCTCGGCGCTCACCAGCCCGGGCACGATGCTCGGCACGTGCAGCTACATGTCCCCGGAGCTCATCGAGGCCAATCACTCCTCGGGCGCCAGCGACATCTATGCGCTGGGGGTGATCCTCTACGAGCTCGTCACCGGCCGCTCGCCGTTCCGCGCCGACAACAATGCGGCCACGATCTGGAAGATCACCAGCGGCGACTACGAGCGGCCCGCCGATCTCGTGCCCGACCTGCCGCACGAGATCAGCTTGGGGATCGAGGCCGCGCTCTCGCGCAACGCCAAGGACCGACCGGCGTCGCCGGAGGAGCTGGCCGCCCGGGTGGGCGCGCCGCTGGCCGCCTCGGCCTCCGAGCACGAGCGGCCCCACATCACGCTCGCCCGACCGCCCTCGTTGACCGCGCCCGTCGCCGATCCCAGCGGAGCCTTCCTGGGCCCCGCGGCCAGGGGGACCGAGCCCACCCCCGCGCTGATACTGTCGAGCCAGCCCGCCGCCAGCGAGGTCACCACCTCCGATGTGGGGGTCAACATCGACGGGGGCGAGCGCACCATTCCCCCCGCCAACAAGGACGGCCCCGGGTTCTCCGAGGTGTTCGTGGGTCGTGCGCCCGAGCTCGACACGCTGCGCCGCGAGTACCGGATGACCCTCGACGGTCGCGGTCGGATCGTGACCATCAAGGGCGACGCGGGCGTGGGCAAGAGCCGGCTGCTCGAGGCGTTCGGCGACTGGGCGCGCAGCCAGGGCGCCACCGTGCTGCGCGGGCGCTTCTTTGCGTACGAGGGCGACCAGCCTCCGCCGTACGAGACGTTCCAGTGGATGCTGACCGCGCCGCTGTCGAGCAGCGCATCGCGCCGCAGCCCGGGCAGTCAGTCGGGGCCACGCATGGAGCCGGGGCTCGGACCGGACAAGTGGCGGGCGTTCTCCAGCCTCACCCAGGGCTTCGCCGAGCGGGCGCGCGGGCGCGCGCTCGTGCTCACCGTCGACGATCTTCAGTGGGGCACGGCGCTCGACCTCGAGTTCCTCGCCTACCTTCCGCGCGCGCTCGAGAGCCCGGTGGCGGTGATCGGCACCGCGCGCACGGGAGCGGGCCCCGACCCAGAGGGCGAGCTCGACGCGTGGCTCGCTCGCCTCGGCAGCCAGCGGGCTCTGTCCGCGCTCCGCCTCGAGGGCTTTGGTATCGGCGAGGTGCGGGCGTGGTTCCAGGCCTGCTTCCCCGGCATTCGCATCCGCCCCCAGGATCTGCGGCGGCTTCAGCATGCCACGGGCGGCAATCCGTACTACCTCGCCGAGGTCGTCGGACAGCTGGTGCAGACCCGCCGGATCCAGCGCAACACCCAGGGGTTCTCGTGCGGGCCGCTCGACAAGGTCGCGCTGCCCGACACCGTCAACAGCGTGGTGCAGGCCAAGCTCGAGGGGCTGCCCCAGGATCTGCGCGCGCTGCTCGAGACCGCATGCGTGATCGGCGAGGAGCTCGGCTTCGAGCTGTTGCTCGCCGCGCTCGAGGCCTCCGACGAGGATGCGCTCGAGTCCCTGCTCGAGCGCGCCGTGAAGCTGAACCTGCTGAGCGACGACTGCCACTCACCGGGCGCCGACTTTCGCTTCGTGAGCACCACCCTGCGCAGCGTGCTCTACGAGGGGCTGAGCCGGCGCAAGCGTCGACGTCTGCATCGCACGGTCGTAGATGCGCTGCTGAAGCTCCACGCCAGCGAGAACAGCGACCGGATCGCGCGCGTGCTCTGCTACCACTATCACGCGATCGAAGATCACCAGGCCACGCTGCACTGGGGGCTACGCGCGGCCGAGGACATGCTCGCCCGCTACGATCACGACCACGCCGAGCTCAGCCTGCGCCGGGCGCTCGAGGCGGCCGAGGCCCAGGCCCTGCTCGGCCAGGCCGTGCCCCCGCGCAGCGCGATCGACCTCGATCGCCTCACCGGGCTCCTCTATGCACGCATCGGTCGGCTCGAGGAATCCGATGCGGTGCTGCAGCGCGCGCTGGAGGCGGCCGAGCAGCATGATGACGAGGGCGCCGCGCTGCAGCGACTCGACATCATGCTGATCCTCGCCGGGTGCCAGCGCAGCCGCGGCTTGCTCGAGGTGGCCATCGACGTGGGACAAATGGCGATCGAGCTCGCGGAGGAGCTCGGCGAGCGCCCGCGCGAGCTCCAGGCCCGCCTGCGTACGGCACGAGCGGCGGCGGCCCACGGCCAGCTCGACAGCGCCGCGCTGCTGCTCGAGCCCATCATCGAGGATGACCCGGACGCGGAGCTCATGCCCCTGCGCGCGCTGGCGATGGCCGAGCTCGCCCTCGTCCACGCCGAGCAGGGTGCATTCGATCGTGCGCACGCGCTCGCCGAGCGCTCGCTCGTGCTGGCGCGCGAGTGTGGCGACCCCGAGGCCGAGTATCGAGCGATCTCGGCGCTGGGCCAGATCCACCTCGACAGCGCCGATCTCGTAGCGGCCACTCGGCACCTCGAGAGCGCGCTCGACCTGGCGCGCAGCCTCTCGCTGCGGCGTCGCGAGGGGGCCGAGCTGCACCAGCTCGCGATCTGCCACCACTACCGCGGGAACGCGGGCGAGGCCGAGGCCCGTGCTCGCGAGGCGCTGGCGATCTTCCTCGAGATCCACGACCTCGCGTCCGAGGGCGACTGTCGCGTCAATCTGGGTCGCATCCTGCGGGCGGCCGAGGCCCAGCCCGAAGAAGCGATGAAGCTGCTCGACGCGGGCCGCGAGCTGTGTGCCACGGTCGGTCGTCGCGTCTACGAGGGCCTGGCGCTGCTCGAGCTGGGCTTGGCCCACACCGAGCAAGGGGCGCTGCGCGAGGCCCACGAGCAGCTCGACCGCGCCAGCGCGCTGTTCGGCCGCATCGACTCCCCGCACCTGTGGCGCTCGGAGCTCGGCCTCGCCAAGCTCGCGCTGGCCGCCGGCGATCGCCCGCAGGCGGCCACCCACGCGCGCCGTGCCGCGCAGCTGGTCGACATCCTCCGCTCACGGCTGGGTCATGCGCTCGACCACGAGGCGTTCAACCGCTCGGTGGTCGAGGTGCGCGAGATCCTCGAGGCGCTGACGCGCTGAGCCGCCCTCGGCCCAGTGAGGGCCGAGTCCCGTGCCCGGAGCTCCGCGAGGAGCTCCGGGTCGAGCCCCTAGGGGCAGACGAGGCCGCAGACCGAGTTGACCTCGCCTACGCAGATGCCGTCCCAGGAGGTGTTGCAGCAGAACGGATCCACGTTGCAGATCTGCGTCACGCAGCCGTGGCAGCCCGCGGCGAGCGCGACTCCCGTGGTGCACACCAGGTGCGCACACGAGGGCGAGACGCAATCGGCCTGGCCGCACACGGTCTCGACCTCGCCGACGCAGATGCCGTCCCACGAGTTGTTGCAGCAGAACGGATCCACCGCGCACACCTGGCTGACACAAGGATTGCAGCCGTTGACCTGCGGCATGCCGGGCGACGTGCACAAGCCGAACGGGCAGCCACAGCCGTCGTCGGCCACGCCGTTGCAGTTCTCGTCGACGCCGTTGCCACAGACCTCGGCGCCGGCAAACACGGTCTGCTGGCACGCGAGCGCGCCCCCCTGGCAATTGAGCGTACCGGTGCCACACGGCCCCATCAGCCCCGTGTTGCAGGCGCCGCCGCCCCCCGGGTTGCCGTTGTCGACCGCACCGTTGCAGTCGTTGTCGACCCCGTCGCACACCTCGGCCGAAGGCGACGTATTGGCCGTGCACACCAGCATGCCGCCGGTGCAGGCATTGGTCCCCGCGCTGCACGCCCCGGGCATGCCGGTGTTGCAGGCCCCACCGCCGCCCGGATTGCCGTCGTCGGCCTGGCCGTTGCAGTCGTTGTCGAGCCCGTCGCAGACCTCGGTGGATGCCGCCGTGATCGGGTTGCAGGCCACCGCACCCCCCTCGCACGCGGTGGTCCCCGCCGCACACTCGCCCGACATTCCGGTGTTGCAGTTCTCGCCGCCGCCCGGATCGCCGTTGTCCTCGACCCCGTCGCAGTCGTTGTCGAGCCCGTCGCAGATCTCGGCCTCGGGCACGCACCCCGGGCCGCTGTCGCCGCTGGTGTCGGGATCGGGGCCGGGGCCGCTGTCGCCCGAGGCGTCGCTGGTCATGACCCCGGTGTCCGGGTCGACCGTGCCCCCGCTGGTGTTCCCAGTCGGATCGTCGGTGCCGGGGTTGCCGGTGTCGGCGGGGCCGAAGGTCACCGAGGTAAAGCCGCTGCCGGGCTCACCACCCGCGCAGCCGATCGAGAGCGATACCGCCGCGGCGAGCGGCAGGATTCGGGTTCGCAGAGACCAATCCACCCCTGCATGATATCAGGGATGTTGCCGAGATCGCCCGTCGTTTGCGCGGGCCAGTCCGTCCGGGGGCCCCCGTGGAGGCGCGCCAGCGGGCCTAGGT
>JBFIJN010000456.1:0-7343 GCA_041600735.1 Nannocystaceae bacterium | reverse complement strand
GCTGGATCTTCACCGCGAGCGGGCGCGCGGTGGCGTCTTCGTGGAGCGTGGGCAGCACCCACGCCAAGGCCTCGAGCGGCTGCGCGTCCAGCGCGACCTCGTCGACCAGCGCCTGCGCCTTGCGAGCGTTGGGCTGGCCGGCCAGGCGCAGCACGTAGAGCGCGTAGGCCCGGATCACGCGCCGCACCTCGGGCGGCGTGTGCCGGTCGAAGTGCCGCTCGATGTCGGCGAGATAGGCGAGCGCCTGCTTGCGCATCGGGCCGGGGACCTTGAAGCCCTTGTCGCGGGCGCGCTCGAGCGCGTGGGCCACGTGCACCGTGAGATACGGCCACGAGGGCCAGCCGCGCCCCCAGAACGAGAACCCGCCGTCGTCGGTCTGCATGCGGCGCAGGCGATCGAGATCGCGATCGACCGCGGCCACGAGCTCGGCGGTGGACGGGAGGCCCTCGGCCTCGAACGCGGCCAGCACATCGCGCAGCGCGGCCACGGCGAGCACGCGGCTCGCGAGCTGCTCGCTGCACTCGAACGGGTACGAGACGAGGTAGAGCACCGCGTCGGTCAACGCCTGCAGCGCGGTCGACGAGGTCGTGACCTCGAGCCCGCCAAACTGCGGGAACACGCCCGGCGGCGCGGCCACCGGCTGCACGATCCCACCCTCGTCGATCTCACCGTAGGTCGCGAAGGCCTCGGTGGTGGCCGGGGTCCACACCGGCAGATCGAACGCAGACGCATCGGCGTGCTTGCCCGCGGTCGCGCCCACCTGGAAGCGGGCCTTGCCCGCGTAGGCGGCCTTGCTGGGGAAGCGCACCTCTACGCGATCGTTGGCCGGGACCTCGATGCGACGCCCCTGGCCCGCGGTGAACTCGATGTTGTGCCCGCGCACGGCCACGTGCACCACCATCGGATCGTCGGTCTGGTTCTGCACCACGACCGGCAGCTCGAGCTCGTCCCCGAAGTTGAGGAACCGCGGCGGCGAAGGTCGCACCATCAGGGGCAGCCGCGCGGTCACGGTGGACTCGCCCAGCCCAAACTGACGCTCGCCGGCCACCGCCACGGCCATGATGCGGTAGCGCGTGAGGTTGTCGGGCAGCTTCAGCGGCACGCTCGCGCGGCCACCGTCGTCGGTGCGCACGCTCGGCGAGAACAAGGCGAGCGCACTGAAGTCGCTGCGCAGCGCGATCTTCGGCCCGGCCTCACCCCCGCTCGCCTTGCCCGTGGCGGGCGCTGCCGCCTCCGGCTTGGCTTCCATCGGCGGGGCCGGAGGTGCCTCGGCGTCGGCCATGGGCTCGCCCTCGGATCGGGAGAGGGTCACCACGCGGGCCTTGTCGCCCCCACCGCCCGGAGCGCCCCCCGTGTCGGAACCGAGGCCTGCCGTGAGCGCGGCGGCATCGGCCAGCAGCACCTGCTGGCGCAGGTAGTGGTCGCGCACGCCGGGATCGCGCCAGCCGTAGAACGTGCTGAGCGGATCCGACAGCGCGTACCCGGTGAGCGCGAGCACGGCCTCGTCGACCACCACGAGCGCGACCTCGGCGTCCTTCACGGGGCGCCCCGCGGCGTCGGTCACCGCCACCTGCACCGAGGTGCTGGCACCGGGCTCGAGCTTGGCCTCGAGCGGCGCGACCGTGAGCTTCAGCGTGCGCTGCCGCGGCGGCACCATCAGCGTGGCCGTACCCACCGCATATGCGGGTCGCTTGGGCAGCTTGGGATCGATCTTGCCGCTCGCGCCGCGTCGGGGCGCCGCACCCACGAGATCGACCTGCACGGTGATCATCGGCGTCATCGCCTCCTCGATCGGGATCTCGACGATCGTGGAGAGGCCGTCGAGGTGGATCACGCGCGAGTCGACCAAGCCGGAGCGACGCACGGTGACCAGGCCCTCGGCGTCGGGCCACGGGGCAGACACGGCGATCTTCGCGGTCTGCCCGGCCTCGTACTCGGTGCGATCGGGGATCAGCAGCACCTGCTCCTGCGCCACGTCGCGCGGGGCCGGCAGCTCGCCGCCGGCCACCCACATGTTGATCTCGGTGCGGCTGGGTCGGCCCTCGCCGTCGACCACCACGGCCACGATCCGGTGGCTGCCGCCCTTCTTGGCGGGGATCGAGCAGCGCACGGGGGCAGCGGCGCTCGGCTTCTCGCACGTCTGCGGATCGACCTCCTTCTCGACCATCTCGCCGCGCTCTTGCACGTACTCGATGCGAGCCGAGCGCAGGGTCATCTTCACGCCGGGCTTCACCTCACCCTCGATGCCGACCACGATCGCATCGACGTCGATGTCCTCGCCGGCCTGCACGAACGCGCGATCGCTGCGCAGCCCCACGTAGAGCGCCGAGGGGTGCACGACCGTGCTGGTGCTCGCGGCCCACGCCTGTCGGTTGACGTCGGTCACCGTGGCCTCGGCGGTCACCGACATGGCCCGCGCCGGCTGCACCGACACGAAGTCCATGCGCAGGTGATGCTCACCCGCCGCATCGGTGTGCGCCTGGAATTCCACGGTGCGCGGCTCCTCGGCGGGATCTCGGGGGCCCCAGTAGCTCCAGAACATCCACCACGGGACCTGCTTGCCGAACGTGAACCCATCGTGCCCCGGCGGCTGGTAGTGCCCGGGGGAGGAGGTCACGCGCCACATGGACTCGGCATCGGCCAGGCCACCGCCAGCGAAGTACTGCGCCTTCACGGTCGCCTCCGCGTGCCCGCCCACGAGGTGGGGGCCCTCGGAGAGCTGCGCGGTCACCTCGTACTCGGGTCGGCGAAATTCCTCGACCCGCACGTTGTGCCAGTGCTCGGCCCCCTGCATCTTGGTGCCGCGCATGCGCAGCGTGAGCGTGGCGTAGCCGAGGTTCATCGTGTCGGGCAGCGCGAGCGAGGTATCGAACCCTCCGTAGGCATTGAGCGCGAGCTTGCCCTTGGTGACCTCGTTGCCCTGGCTGTCGCTGAGCGTGTAGTCGACGTCGCGCAGCTTGCCGCCGAGCGCCCCCACGTCGCCGCCCTTGCCGTTGTCGATCGTGCGGATCCAGCCCTTGAGCTTCACGTCCTCGCCGGGGCGGTAGAGCCCGCGATCGTCGAACACATACCAGCGAAGCTCCGGGTCTTGGGCCATGGTGTGCCACGAGCCCGAGGCGTTCCACCACCAGATCGACTCGGGCAGGAACGCCACGTCGTCGCCCTTGCGCGCGACGATCATCTGCGCGTTGTCGCGGACCAGCGGCAGCGAGGCGAGCCCCTGCTTGTCGGTGCGCGCCTTGACGCCCACGTGCTGGAGCTGCACGTCGACGTCGCCGAGCGGCTTGCCGTCGGAGAGCCCCGTGGCCCACACCAGCATCTGCTGCGCATCGATGTGCGCCTGCAGGCCCAGGTTGGTCACCTGCACCCAAGCGGTGGCGCGCTGCATCATCCACGGCTCCTTGGGCTTGGCGGTCTGCTCCACCACCACCACCACGTGGCCGAAGCCCTTCTTCAGGCCCGGAGAGAGATCGATCGTGGTCTCGACGAGCTCGTCATTGGCCTTTCGCACGGAGATCACGTCGTCGATGATCTTGCGCCCGGGGATCGCGAGATCGCGCGAGTCCTGGCCCATGCGCTCGAGCGCGAGCAAGTACTCGCGCCAGTCCTTGGGGTCGACCGCCCACGCGCGAACCTTGAGCTTGGCGTGGTTGATCGAGAACACCGAGATCTTCCCGCGCGCCGCCGGGTCGAGCACCGTGAGCCCCGAGCCCTGCATGAACAGCGACTCGGGAGCCTCGGTGACCTTGAACTTCAGGGCACTGGTCTTGCCGAGGAACTGACCGAACTCATCGGGCAGGCGCTCGGACAGCTGCACCTGATACGTGGTGCGCCCCTTGGACTGGCCGTAGATATAGAGATACTGGCCGTAGACCTCGGTGCGCAGGCCGGGCAGCGCAGGCTCGACCGCGATCATGCTCGCATCGAAGGCCTTGGCGTCGACCGGGTTGGAGAACACGATCTCGAACGGCGAGCCGGGCGGGCACTGGCCCTCGTAGCCGCAGCGGTGCTCGGTCACCTTCATCGCGCCGTAGGTGGTGAACGAGAACGTCTGCGCGAACTCGGTGGTCAGCGGGCCCTCGGCCGAGGGCGTGCCCGGGCCGATCAACACCGTCACGGGGCTATCGGCGGGCAGCGCGGACACGGGCACGAACGCCAGCCAGCGCGAGTCCTCGGCCTGCGCCACCAGCTGCGTGACGGTGGCGTCGGCCTCGATCTCCTCGGGCTTGGCCAGCCGCACGCGCACCTCGGTCTTCTTGCCCGAGCGCAGCACGATGGTGGCGGCCACCGCCGCGGGATCGATGCGCTGATCGAACGACGCAAACAGCAGCGGCTGACGTCGCGTCGGCTGATTCACCGGATACGAAGCCTGGAGCGTCGGCGTGGGCGTGGTGAAGCTCCACGTCTGAGCGGCGCCCAGCGTGGTGCCCACCGCCGACTTGGTGCCCTTGGGCACCGTCACCGAGTAGCGCGTGGCCATCGGAAAGCGATCGACGGGCTCGAACATCAGCGTCTTGGTGCCGACCCAGCGCCACTTGCCCGCGTTGCGGCCGGTCTTCGGCGCCGGATCGAGCCGCACGGGCACGTCCTCGGCCGCAAGCGCCTCGAGCGAGGTCACGGGCACCATCGGGTGCGAGAACGTCACGCTCAGGTGGGGCGCCAGCGGCACCGCCCCCTCGGGTGCAAAGCGAACCACGCTGAGCGGCCCCTTGGGGGTCGGCTTGGCGCCCGGCTTCTCGGGCTTGGGTGGGAACGCCCCGAGCACCGTCGCGCCCGTGCGCGGCGGCGGCAGCGAGCCCTTGCGCATCGCGAACTCCCGCGTGTCACTGGGCTCGGCGGCGAGCTTGGGCAGGCGATCGAGCACCTTCGACGTCTGCGCCGGGTCGAGCGGTGTCGCGGCCGCGAGCGTGACCGGCTTGCGATCCCCCGCGGCCGGGTCGGCATTGGACAGGCGGATCAGCAGGCCGAGCACGTCCCCCGAGGCCACCACCGGAGGCGCGGTGCCCCCGGGATCGGTGACGGCGAGCGGCGACTTGCGGTGGCACGACAAGGCGGCCACGACGACGAAGGACAAGAGCACGAGCTTGGAGAGCAGGCGTGGCATGGCGGGGCTCGCCGCACGCTAGCAGGGAACCGTGGCCAGGGAGAGCCTCCGCGCGGCGTCGTCTGGCGGCAGGGGCGGAACCGCTCGGGCTCGACGAACGCACGAGAATTCGGCAAGAATCAGCCGGTGAGCCGGGCCAACCGAGCGCTCGAGTCGAAGGGCGGGCGATGCTGCGGTCGCTGACGCTCGAGCACGTGGGGCCTGCACCCCACCTCGCGCTCGAGCTCGCCCCGCGCATCAACCTGCTGACCGGTGACAACGGCCTCGGCAAGACGTTCCTGCTCGACGTAGCTTGGTGGGCGCTGACCCGCACATGGGCGCGTGAGCTGGCCATGCCTCACGGTCCACCCGTCGTGCCGTCGATCTCCTACGAGTACGTCACGAAGTCCGGCCTGCCCTACCAGCACTCCAGCCACTTCGATCGCGGGCAAGAGAAGTGGCCAATCAAGAAGGGGCGACCTCCGATCCCCGGTCTCGTCCTCTATGCGCAGATCGACGGTGGGTTCTCGGTGTGGGATCCCGCGCGCAACTACTGGAAGGATCAGGACCCCGGCCGCCCCAAGGCCTACCTGTTCTCCTCGCAAGAGGTGTGGAACGGGCTACCGATCGATGAGCCGGTGAAGCTGTGCAACGGCCTCATCACCGACTGGGCGAGCTGGCAGCTCGAAAACGGAGACACCTTCGAGCAGCTACGGCGCGTGCTCGAGGCGCTCTCTGCCACACGGAGCGAGGCGCTCGAGCCGGGGAAGCTCGCCAACAAGATCTCGCTCAACGACGCACGCAAGCATCCTACGATCCGGATGCCCTACGGCCGCGACGTGCCGCTCGTCCACGCCTCGGCCGGCGTGAGACGCATCGTGGCGCTAGCATACATGCTGGTGTGGAGCTGGCAGGAGCACGCCGAGGCCTGCAAGCTGCGCGGCGACGAACCGGTTCGCGAGATCATCTTCCTCGTCGACGAGATCGAGGCGCACCTCCACCCCAAGTGGCAGCGAATGATCGTACCCGCGCTGCTCGCCGTGATGGACGCGCTGACCGGCACCCATGATGTCTCCGTGCAGCTCGTTGCCGTGACCCACTCGCCGCTCGTGCTCGCATCGGTGGAGCCGCAATTCGACGAAGATCGCGACGGCGTCCACCACCTGAGCCTGACCGCCACCGACGAGGTGCACCTCGCGCGTCTTGCCTGGTCCAAGCAAGGCGACGTGGTCAACTGGTTGGTGTCCGAGGTGTTTGGTCTGGCCCAGGGGCGCTCCATCGAGGCCGAGGAGGCCATCGAGGCCGCGGAAGCGCTGATGCGTGGGGAGACGACGGCGCTCCCGCCCGGGCTCGATACCCGCGAAGCCATCGATACCGAGCTTCGCCGCGTGCTGGCCGGGCACGACGCGTTCTGGCCACGGTGGGTGGTCTGGGTCGAGCGCGAGGAGGCCCGCCCATGATGCACTTTGGCCCCGTGACCAAACCCCAGGGCTTCGTCGAGGCAGAGCAGCGCGGAGGGCAGTGGCTCCTCGAGCACACCGACGCCAAGCGACCACATCCCTACTGGCTGCCGTTCAGGGCCGCCCTCGCAGACGGCTTCGGGCAGCTGTGCGCTTACTGTGCAATGTACGAGCCCGTGGGCACCGTCGACCACTTCGTGAGCTGGGATGAGGATCGCACGAAGGCCTACGAGTGGAGCAACTATCGCTTTGCCTCGCAGTGGATCAACTCGAGCAAGCAGAGCCTGCGATCCCACGAAGTCCTCGATCCGTTCGTGGTGGATGACGCGTGGTTCGAGGTCTTGCTACCTTCGTTGCAGCTCGTCGCTACGGACTCGCTGCCGCCCGCGCTGCGCGAGCGCGCCGAGACGATGCTAACCCGCCTCCACCTGCGCGACGACGAGCGCGTCCTTCGGCAGCGTCGTGAGTGGTATCGGATGTACCGAGAGAACGAGCTGACGCTCGAGGGGCTGCGCAAGAAGGCTCCGCTGATCGCTCGCGCCGTGGATCGGCAAGCGAGCGAGCGAGCACGGACCAAGCCGATCGACGAGTAGAGCTCGGACGGTGATGGCCGATCGTGAATGCGCAATTCACGCAGCGCCGGGAAGCTCTACGTCGGTCAGGCTCCTCGCGATCGTCAGCATCCGCTCCACCAACCCCGGCGAGGCCTGCTCGTGCGAGAAGAACACCCAGGCCTCGTCCCAGGTCTCGCGGATCCGCTCGGCCCAGCGCCTCAGCCGGGCATCGTCGTAGCTCGCCGC
>JBFIJN010000455.1:0-7357 GCA_041600735.1 Nannocystaceae bacterium | reverse complement strand
GGATCCTCGTCCAGCACATGGAGGCCGGGCGCCTGCGCAGCGTAGTCGGGGCCCGCTTTGCCTGGACCGAGCTCGCGGCCGCATGGGCGCTCAATCAGGCGGGGGGCACCGAGGGCAAGATCGTGCTCACGTTCTGAGGACTCCCGGGACTCGCCCGGGGCTCAGCGCGAGTCCAGCCCGAGAAAGGTGCTCACGCGCTGCAGCTCTTCGTCCAGTGCCTGGCCGAAGGCGGCGCCGCGCGGGCGCTTGCCCACGAAGCCGAGCTCGGGCACCAGCCGGCCTTCGGCCACCTTCAGATTGGCCCAGCCGATCACCTGCTCGTGCCACAGCAGCGGCAACGCATAGTGTCCGCGCACGCGCTTGGCCGCGGGCGTGTAGGCCTCGAAGCGGTAGGCCCAGCCCCAGAGCTGCTCGAAGCGCGACCGGTCCCACACCACCGGGTCGAAGGGCGCAAGCAGCCACACGCGCTCCTCGACCTGGTGCTTGCGCGCGCGGGGGTGCTCGTTGGCCGGCCAGAACCACTTCGTGCCCTCGACCTCGGCGCTGGCCAGACGAGCGCGAGCGCGGCGCAGGGCGTCGGCTCGGTGGGTCCGCCACTGCGGCACGCCGCGACCCAGGAAGCGTGTCAGCTGCGCCAGCGTGGTGGCGGGCAGTGGCGCGTACTTGCGCACGACCAGGTCGAGCAGCGCGTCCAAGGCGGCGTCGCGATCGGGTGGGGCCGGCGTGGCTTCTCGCGCGGCGTAGAGTCGCGTGCCACCGTCGCGCCGAGCCACCCGCAGCAGGCCGCGGTAGTGCATGCCGTCGAGCAGCTCGGTGCTGGCGTTGGACGAGCCGCCAAACCAGTTGGTGACCTTGCCATGGGCAAAGTGTGCATCCACCTCGCGAGGGTGCACCACACCGCGCGCGCGCACGAAGGCCAGCACGTCCTCGGCCTGCTGCCGGCGCTGGGCGTCCCACACCAACTTGGCCTCGCGCGGGTGCATCAGCGCTTGGGTGTCGCGGTGCACGTAGCCATAGTTGACGAGGAAGTCCTCCTCTAGCGGCAGTCGCGGGTAGCGTCGGTCCAGGTCGCCGACGCGGTAGTCCTTCACGCGGTGGCGCAAGGTCAGGTCCTGGGCGCGCGCGGGGGCGCGCAGCGGATCGGCCTGCACGAAGCCCAGGCGCCGCAGCGCGTGGGGCAGGGTGGTGGGACGGAACAGGCTGCGGGCAATGGTGTAGCGGCGCAGCTCGTCCAGGGTCGGCGCGGGCATGGTCTTACCCTTCAGCATCGTTGTTCTCACTGTGCCCGACGGGCCCGAGTCGGAGTGAACGGGCCGGCCTCGACACGGCATCCGCCGGCACTACTCGCTCCCCGCCGACCAGACGATCCACTCGACCCGCTTACCACGCGTGAGCGCCTTGGCCTTGGCCAGCGTGAGCGCGGAGAAGTCGAACGACTTGCAGCGGACCGTCGTGCCGAACCGCCAGCCCGAGGGCGAGCGGCAGTGGACCGTGCAGTCTTCGCCCGGCTCGTGGCGACAGGCGATGTCGGGGAGCTCGGTGACCACGGAGAAGCTCGCGTCCCGGCGGATGCCCTCCACCGTGAGTGAGCGATCCGCGAGGCTGGCCTCGACCAGTCGATGATCCGCGACCGCCACGAACCCGACCCTCTTGCCGTCCTTGCGGATGGTGTAGCCCTCGAGTCCGTTGTCGGAGATCTCGTGTCCCGGGAACGCGGCGTCGACGTGCGCAGCGGTGACCTCGGACAGCGTGCCGAGCCACTCGATGGCCGCGATCGCAGGGTTGACGTCGGGTGGTACCGGCGGCATGACGATCGGCGCCGGCGTAGGCGTCGCGGGAGGGCTCGGGGCGAGCGTCGGCACCGGCGAGTCTGCCGACGCGGTGGGAGCTGCGGCGGGCGCAGGCACGGGTTGCGTCAGCGCGGGCGGAGCCGCGACCGGCTGGAGCGGAGCGGCCGGGGTCACGGGTGGCTCAGCGTGCTCGGGCGCCGCGTCGCAGGCGGCTCCAAGCGCCATCGCGAGCGTGGTGAGAACGACTTCGATCGGCTTCATCCGCTTCATTGGCTGGCTCCTCGAGCGTGAGAGTACGGCATGCGCATCGCCGCCGCTGCTGCTGCTGCGCTACGCGGGCATGATGGCCAACAGAGCACGAGCACGCAGTGGGAGCGACACCTCGATGAGCCGCTCGACGACGTGCGGCGCTGGCTGGGGCTGACGCGGCTGCGCCCGAGGTCGCCGCGGCTCGATCACGCGCTCGAGCGCCATCCACATTTGCGTCACTCGAGCGTTCGATCCAAGCTCGGGCGATGACGAAGCTCCGACCCGACATCGCGACGATCGACGACGAGGCCGCCTTGCAGGCGCTCTTGGGCGAGCCGTTGGCGATCGTGTGCGCGCGCGTGACCGATCGGCTCAACGCGCTCACGCGGCAGTTCATCGAGCGCTCGCCGTTCGTGTGCTTGGGGACGAGCGACGAGCTCGGCAACTGTGATGTGAGCCCCCGCGGCGACCCGGCCGGCTTCGTGCGGATCCTCGACGACACCACGCTGCTGCTCCCCGAGCGACCCGGCAATCGGGTGGCCGACTCGCTGCGCAACATCCTGCGCAATCCTCGGGTCGGCCTGTTGTTCGTGATTCCCGGAGTGGGCGATACGTTTCGCGTCAATGGTCGCGCCACGCTCACGAACGACGAGGCGCTGCTGGCCCCGAGCGCGGTGGAAGGCAAGCCGCCGCGGCTCGGCATCCTCGTCGACATCGAGGCTGCCTATACGCAGTGCTCCAAGGCGCTCTTGCGCTCGCAGCTGTGGGATCCGACGCGCTTCGTGGACCCGGCGGAGCTGCCCTCGGGAGGGGAGATCCTGCGCTCGATCGTGGGAGACCCATTCGACGCGGTCGCCTACGACGAGGAGCGCGCGGCCCGGTACGAGCGACGCGAGCGGTTCTACTAGGTCGGGCGAGCGCCTGCTAACATCGCGTGCGTGGAAGGCCTCGACCCCGTGGTGCTCGATGCGGGCCTGACCTTGGCGATGGAGTGGGGCGAGGCCTTCTTGCAGCCGATCGGGCCGCGGCTGCACGCGGCCTTCCCCGCGCTGCGCGAGGACGAGCTCGTCCGCCATGCGAAGGACTGTCGCGCGGCGATGGAGCGTGGGCACGCGATGGTGGGGGAGCTGATCGCCGAGCTCGGCGAGCCAGGCGATCAGCTCTACGAGCGCTTCGCGGCGCAGATGCTGGCGGGGTGGCCGTGGATCTCGCGGGAGAACCTGGGGCGGCTCTACTCGCAGGGCTGCTACTACGCGATGAAGTAGCCCACGAGGAGCCGCCGCTGGGGCGCAGCGGCTCCGGGTCGCGCAGCGGCTCCGGGTCGCGCAGCAGCGCACGAAGCCTGCCGCGCCGTCACTCCGCTGCCGCTCGCGCGCCCGCGGGCTTGCCCGGCACCGGCAGCACGAACTCTCGATCGAAGCTCTTGCCCGCCAGCTTCGCCGGATACATCCACCGCTTGGTGGCGTTCTCGATGCACTCGACGACGGCGGCCGGCAGCTTGCTCGGCTTGGCCACCGACGCGTCCGTGCGGCCGCCTTCGCCGATCGTGATCGTGACCGTGACCGACCCGGCGACCTCGCCCTCGGCCTTGCTCTCGCAGAAGCGTACCTCGCCCAGGTGGGCGCCGACGATGTAGCCGATCGTCTGGGCATCCTTGTCGGGGCCCGGCTCGGGCTTGCCGAGCGGGGTCGTGGTCGTGACGTAGCGATCGATGGGCTCGGCCGGGGCCTCGCCGACGTAGCCGTACATCGACTGCGTGAGGCACTCGATCACCTCGGGGCGATCGAAGCTGGCGTCGACGACCTCGACCGACTCGTAGATCGTGCCCACGCCGGGGGCACCGATCTCGTGGATCGACAGCGTCACCGCGCCGGTCGACTGCGCGCCAAGATCCTCCATGCAGGCACTCACCAGCTCGCGGAAGTCGCTGCGGATGACGTCGTCGTGGAGGTCATCGTGGGCGGGCTCGGCGGTGGTCGGCGCGGGAGGCACGGCTCCGGCACGCGCGCCCTCGTCGGCACGGGGCAAGCTGCGGCGGATGTCCCGACGACGTCCCTCCCACCGCGCGCGCGGGTCGTTCGCCTCGCGCGCCGTGGGCTCCACGACGGCGGCGGCGCGCGGAGTCTGGGTGGTGGGGGTGGCCGAGGGCTCGGGCTCGGGCTCGCCCTTGGTCGCCATCCAGCCAATGACCCCGGTGGTGCCGCCGAGGGTGGTGATCAACAGTGCCTTCATCATGGTGCTCATCGTGCTGCTGCTTCCTGCGTTGCTCGCGACGGGGGCCAAGCTCCCGGTGGGGGGCATGGCAAGGACGGCGGCGCACCAGGTCTGGCGGGAGCCGAACCGCTCGTCGAGCGAGCTTCGCAGCTGCGCGAGCGATCGGTGGATCCGTGAGCGGATGGTCGCCGACGGGATGTCGAGGGCCCGGCCGATCTCGGCCGCGCTCTCGCCTTCGAAGAAGCGTCGAACGATGATCTTCTGATCTCGAGGGGACAACCGCTGGAGCTCGGCCAGCAGGATCCGCAGCACCTCCAGCCGCTCGTGCTCGGCATCCGGCGCCCGAGCCTCGCTACCCAGCGCGGGAGCCTGCTGCTCCCGTGCATCACGCCGCCGCTCCCCTCGCTGCCGCATGCGCAGCCGATTGCGGAGCACCGTGCCGAGCCAGGGTCGCAGCGGTCGGTCGGTGTCGGGCGGCGGGTCCTGCCACGCTCGTACGAGCGTCTCCTGCACGAGATCGTCGGCCTCGTCGGCATCGCGGGCCATCACGGCCGCGAACCGTTGCAGCCACTGCAGGTCCTCGAGCACGGCGTGGGGTAGCGCGACCGTCTTCATCGTTCTCCCCCTCCATGCCGCCGCCGGCCAAAGCGTTGCAGCAATTCGGCTCGAGTGTTCATGCGCGAGATCCGCAGGGTGCGGGTCGAGCTCGCCGCTCGCGTCGCGGGCCTGGGTGCCCAGGCTGTCATCAGTGCCCGCTGTCACGATCTCGAGGAACGATCGCGGTGCGACCTTCCCACTCGCCGTGCTCGCCCACGCAGGCAAACCGATACGTTGCGAACTCCGTGTGGAAGTCCTTGCGCCTGCGCTCGACCATCGCGGTGGAGTGTCGGTCGGGAGCCGGGATCGAGCTCCGGCCGTGGACCATGTCGGTCATCTCGCGGGCGGAACGCCACACGCTGAACGTCGAGATCGTGCGCCACGGTCGCGAGGCCGCCAGCGCGAGGGTCGTCCCTGGATGATCGCGGACGAGGCGCTCGACGGGCTTTCCCCAGCGGATGAAGCGTGGAACCTGCAGGAACTGGACCCGGGCGAGCGTCACCGCGACGACCGGCGCGTCGGGATCGGTCTCGCCGGCGGTCTGGGGCAGGCCATCGAAGGCGGCGAGGTGGCCCCAGCGGCGGAGGAACTGCAGGCGCACGTGCCAGCCCGCCGCCAGCGTGCGACCGAGCGTCGTGCTCGCGAGGAAATCGTCGATCGCGGCCTCGCTCTCCCAAGCGGCGAACATCGCCAGACGACGGACCTGCCACCGCCCGGGGGAAATGATCGAAGCCCCGAGCTTCATCGGGGTCATGCACTCTGCGTGGTGCAGGCCAGCAACGTCACTCGGGGTAGGCGGCCGCATCAGCGTCGCCGCCACGCGAACGAGCCCCGGTCTCGCCAGATGGAAGGTATGCACCACCACGGCACCAGGCTACACGAAGCGCAGCTCGGCGCGCGACAGCAGTGCGGAGCACGGCTAGAGTGACTCCGTGGTCTGGCTCGGTGAGCGGCGCGGGTATGCGGTCGACTGGGTCACGCAGCGCTGGGTCGAAATCACCGGGCGACGGCTGGAGCCGACCGAGGTGCCGTGGCTCGCGGGGCCCTGCGGGTCCGTGCGAGGGATCGGGGCCGACTTCTTCGAGCGGTGGGGCGAGACCAATGGGCTGATGGTGCTGCCGTCGCGGAGCGACAGCGGCCTCATCACCGGCCTCGCCGCTCTGCGTGGCCCTGACTTCGATCCCGCAGCGGTGCATCCAAAGATCGACGACTTCTACGCCCACACCGCAGCCTTCGACCTGCGGATTCGAAGCCGCTGGTCGGGGCCGTTTCGCTTGCTGGGGTGGATGATCGCGCGGCTGTTCGCGCGTCGACTCGCCCAGCTGAACTTGCCCCTGTCCGACCGCGAGCTGCAGGGCGGAGTGAGCAGTCGCATCGTGCGGCTCGCCGATGCAGCCGGGGACGTGCGTCATACCGCGTGGGTGCGGACCTCGGCGCTGACCCACTTGCCAGTGTTCGTCGGTCAGTACGGTACGGAGACCATTCCCGGCCACGCAGGCCCGTGCATCAAGGTCGTGTTCCCGCTCCCCAACGGTAATGCGGTCGTCGTGCTGCGCCCGCGGGCAGACCCTGGCGGCGGATTCTCGCTCGTCAGCGACGGCCGCCGCTTTGGCGATCCCGGCTTCTACTTCACGGTGGTCGCAGAGCGCGGACACATCTGGGTTCGCTACGTGCGGACCATGAAGGAGCAGCTCGAGCTCCGGGTGCAAGGCAACGGCATCGTCGCGCGCCATCGCTTCGGAGTGTTCGGGCTTCCGTTCCTCGAGCTGGGTTACGACATCGTGCCCAAGGCGGAGCCGGTCTCGGCTACGCCGTCGCGCTAGCTCGCGGCCTACCTCGCGGGGCCCGCCGGCGAAGCCTTGGGCCTGCCTGCCGCAGCCTTTGCCGCCGCGGCCTGCCGACTTGCCCGTATCGTCGAGCGCGTGCGCCTCGATCAACTGGTCGGCCTTGCTCGTCACCGGCTCGCCCGTCCCGAGCACCAGGACGCCGCCGTGCCATGCGCCCAGCGAGTGCACGTGAGCGAGCTTCATGACGTGGATCTCCGAGGGAGACTTCGGTGGTCGGGACTCCCGGGTCCACGACGTAGTCGGCCGGCCACTCGAGGGTCGCGCAATGCGTACGCGACCCAACCCGAGCCGCCGTGATCGCGTGATGGAGCAGTGGCCCGAGGGCTTTGCCGAGCCTTCCTCCGCGCATGCTAGCCTGCTCCCCGTGTCGGCCCACGACGCAGACCCGAGTCCGAGCGTCGAGCATGGTGAGACCCCCGCAGCGAGCGGTCTCGCCACGCTCGGGGGCGGGGGCCACGCCAGCCCCGACTCGGCCGCGGCGGAGCCTGCAGGGGCCGCGCTCGCGCCCGGCATGATGTTCGGCGGGCATTACCGGCTCGAGCGGCGCCTGGGGGTGGGCGGCATGGGGGAAGCCTGGGAGGCCACCCATGTCGTGATCAAGAAGAAGGTCGCGCTGAAGGTGCTCTCGCCCGTGCAGGACGAGCTCGATTTCCGCGAGCG
>JBFIJN010000454.1:0-7384 GCA_041600735.1 Nannocystaceae bacterium | reverse complement strand
CCCTCTACGCGGCGGGCGACTTCCTCGATCAAGACACGCGCGTCAGCTTTGGCTTTCGCGCCCACGGCATCGCAGCCGGGCCCATCATCGCGCTCGCCATCCTCGGCGCGGCCCTGGGAGGTGCGCTGTGATCGCTTCATTTGCAGCGACCATGATCGTGGGCGCCCTGCGGCTCGCACCGGCCGAGGCCCCGCCGCTCCAGCGCCCGGGTACGTCCGCAGTCGAGGCGCAGCCCGAGTCCGACCCCGCTCCCGTCGATACGGAGGCCGAGCCCGAGCCCCGTCCGACGGATGTGGAGGCCGAGCCCGAGCCCGCTCCAACGGATGTCGAGGCGGCCCCGACCGAGACCGCGACCGAGACCTCGACCGACACCGAGACTGAGACTGGGCCCGAGCTCCACGTCGCAGCCGAGCGCTCCGGGCCGCCGTTCTACACCGAGGCCGATCTCGCCGAGCTTCGCACGCGTCACGAGGTCGACCCCGCCTCGCCTCCCGCCCGCGAGGCCGTGCGCTGGCGCTGCCTCATCGCCGATCCCAGCTGCCGGCACAGCTTCGAGATCCAGGCCATGGGCGGCTATGCGCTGCGCGCCCGCCAGGGCGACGTCAGCCGCGGCACCGTCGATCGCTGGAGCAGCGCGCGAGCCCAGTACGACTTCTGGCTCTCGCTGCCCGCGCTGGTCGAGACCGAGGGCAAGAGCCGCTACACGCGGATGTCGCTCGGCCCCAAGGGCGGCGTGATCTTCAGCGACGGCGGAGACCTGTGGGGCAACCTCGGGATCGCGGCTCGCTACTGGCTGGGGCGCGGTCGCTGGGCGCCGAGCATCGAGATCACCTCCGCGCTCGCGTTCAAGCTGGGCACCCGCGTGGGCAACGACGTGCAGGCCGAGAAATTTCGCATGCAGCGCGGCCCCGTAGGCTTCCAAGCCGACGTTGGCTTCGGGCTCGGAGGCTTCGGCGCGATCGTGTTGGGCGGCCAGTACGACAGCCCGCTCGCCCGCGAGGAGGTCCCTGAGGAGTACCGCGTGGTCTCGAGCGGCATGTTCTTCGTGGGCTTCCGCGGCAACATCCTGTGGGGCGGACCCGCCGCGGCGGCCGTGGCCGCACACGCGAGCACCCGCGGCGTCCAGCGCCCCTAGCCGGGCCTAGCTTGTGGGGCCCCAGCGCGGGGGCCTAGCTGGAGCGCGCCGGTCCGTCAGTACGGCGGGCACAGACCCGGCATCGGGGTGTTCTCGATGATCCACGTGGCGGTCGCGGCCGTGCGGCGGATGGAGTCGCCGTCGGGGGCATCGCCCACGTGAGGAGCCGGGGTGTTGCCCTCCGAGTCGAGCAGATTGCTCGCGTTGCCGCCGCCGTAGATCACCGCATCGATCGGGACCGTCGCCACCATGATGTCCTCGGCCTCGCCGAGGAACAGCGCCACGCCATCGGCGGTGCCCCCCGACTTCTCGAGATCGGGATTGAAGTCGAGCGCGAGGTCGAGCATGGGGAACGAGTTGTCGGAGATCGAGAGTGGCCCGCCCACGATGAAGCAATCATCAGAGCCGACCGTGCCCTCCAGGTCCATCCTGCCGATGGTGTAGTTGGCCCCGCCCCAGCCCAGGCTGTATTCCCCCATGTCGATCTGGTTCTCGCAGGGGTTGTAGAGCTTCACCCACTGCTCCATGTTCTCGCCGCTCTGCGTGTCGTAGTAGACCTCGGCGAGCAACGGATGGCAGTCCGCCTGCCCCCCGCTGTCCTCCATCATGCCTCCGCTCGAAGAGGAGCCTGGGTCTCCCGTCGAGCCGCTCGTGGTCGATGGATCTACGGTGGCGGTCGTGCCGCTGTCGTCGAGCGGCATCGTGGTGGCGGGGCCGGTGCTGCTGGTGCTGCCGCTCCCGCCCGTGCCGTCGACCGAGCTCGCGGTGGCCGTGCCATCCGCCGTGGTCCCGGGCAGCGTCTCCCCCGAGGTTCCCGTCGAGCTCGCCGTCTCGGTCGTGGGCGACGCCGAGGTGTTCACCTCGTCGGGCGGGGGGCTGCATCCCGCCACCAGCAAGAGGCCCAAGGTGCTGCGCCACAAGTTTCGTACTGCGTAGGCCACGAGACCTCTACGCTATCGCATTCGCTCTCGGCGTAGCCAACAAACTCGCGGGGCGGGCGCGAGACTGGCTCGGCGTGATGTTTCCTCTAGCCCGCGGTGTTCCCCGACATGCCGCGAGACGTAGACGCCCGCAACGACCGTGCGGTATCCCCGAGGGGCCGTGGATGGGACATCAGCCGACAAGCCCCCAGTGCCCGCTCCCTACCGCCCGCAGCACCATGTGCGCCTGGTGACGGCGGCCTCGCTGTTCGACGGACACGACGCCGCCATCAACGTGATGCGGCGGATCCTTCAGTCCTCGGGCGCCGAGGTGATCCACCTCGGCCACAACCGCTCCGTCGCCGAGATCGTTCGCTGCGCGATCCAAGAAGACGTGCAGGGCGTGGCGATCACCTCCTACCAGGGCGGTCACGTCGAGTTCTTCAAGTACATGTACGACCTCCTGAAGGAGGCCGGTGCGCAGACCAAGATCTTCGGCGGCGGCGGCGGGACCATCCTGCCCTCGGAGATCGACGAGCTCCACGCCCACGGGATCGCACGGATCTACTCACCCGATGACGGCCGCGCGCTGGGCCTGCAAGGCATGATCGACGACCTCTTGCGTCAGTGCGACTTTGCCACGCTGCCGCCCACGGCCGATCAGGTCGTCGAATTGCGCTCGCGCGACGCCCAGACCATCGGGCGGCTGATCTCCACCGCCGAGAACGACCCCGCGCGCTACGCCGAGCTCGTGCCGCTGCTGCCCGCGGTCGAGCGCAAGGTACCCGTGCTCGGCATCACCGGCACCGGCGGCTCGGGCAAGTCCTCGCTGGTCGACGAGCTCGTGCGCCGCTACCTCGCCGACGCCGACGCCGAGGGGCACGAGCGCAGCATCGCGATCATCTCGGTCGACCCGAGCAAGCGCAAGACGGGCGGCGCGCTGCTCGGCGATCGCATTCGCATGAACGCGATCGACGACGCCCGCGTGTACATGCGCTCGCTCGCCACCCGCCAGAGCAACCTGGCGCTGTCTCGCTACGTGCGCGAATCGATCGACGTGTGCAAGGCGGCGGGCTTCGACCTCGTGATCGTCGAGACCTCGGGCATCGGCCAGTCCGACACCGAGATCACCGAGCACAGCGACGTCTCGCTCTACGTGATGACGGCCGAGTACGGGGCGGCGACCCAGCTCGAGAAGATCGACATGCTCGACTTCGCCGATGTGATCGCGATCAACAAGTTCGACAAGCGCGGCTCCCTCGATGCACTGCGCGATGTGCGCAAGCAGGTCAAGCGCAACCAGCAGCGCTGGGAGGTGCCCGACGCCGAGATGCCGGTGTTCGGCACCATCGCCTCGCAGTTTGGCGACCCCGGCACCGACACCCTCTACCGCCGGCTGATGGACGCCATCGCCGACAAGACCGGCGCCCCGCTGCGCTCGAGCCTGCCGTCGACCGCGATGAGCAGCGAGCTGCGCCACGTGATCCCCCCCGAGCGGGTGCGCTACCTCGCCGAGATCGTCGAGGGCAGCGAGGCCTACGACGCCTTCGTGCAGCGTCAGTGCACGATCGCCCGCACGCTCTACCAGCTGCACGGCACCATCGAGCTGCTGCGCGCCAACGTGGGCCGCACCACCGTCGAGCTCGTCGACAGCGGCTCCGATGCCATCGTGCAGGCGGTCCAGGTCGTGGAGGGTGAGCCCGACTATCTGCAGGACCTCGTCGCCCGCTACCAGACCCTCGAGGCCCAGCTCGACCACGCCTGCAAGCAAGCACTCGAGGACTGGCCGGCCAAGCGCAAGCGCTACCGCGCCGACAAGTACCGCTTTGGCGTGCGCAACGCGGTGATCGAGCAAGACCTCTACGCCGAGTCGCTCTCGCACACCAAGATCCCCAAGGTGTGCCTGCCCCGCTACGAAGACTGGGGCGACGTGCTGCGCTGGATCCTCACCGAGAACGTCCCCGGCGAGTTCCCGTTTGCCGCCGGCGTGTTCCCGCTGAAGCGCGAGGGCGAAGACCCCACCCGCATGTTCGCCGGCGAGGGCGGCCCCGAGCGCACCAACCGTCGCTTCCACTACGTGTCGCGGGGGCTGCCCGCCAAGCGGCTCTCCACCGCCTTCGACTCGGTCACGCTCTACGGCGAGGACCCCGATCACCGCCCCGACATCCTCGGCAAGGTCGGCAACTCCGGCGTCTCGGTGGCCAACGTCGACGACGCCAAGAAGCTCTACTCCGGCTTCGACCTGGCCGACCCGCGCACCTCGGTCTCGATGACCATCAACGGCCCCGCGCCGATGCTGCTCGCGTTCTTCATGAACGCCGCCATCGACCAGCAGTGCGAGAAGCACATTCGCGCCGAGGGCCAGGTCGAGGCCGTCGAGCGCCGCATCGACGAGCTCTACGCGGCCAAGGGCCAGCCCCGCCCCCGCTACGAGCTCTATGGGGCCAGCGGCCTGCCCGAGGGCAACGATGGCCTGGGGCTGCTGCTGCTCGGCGTGTCGGGCGAGGACGTGCTCCCCGCCGAGACCTACGCGAAGATCAAGGCCGACACGCTCACGCGGGTCCGCGGCACCGTGCAGGCCGACATCCTCAAGGAGGACCAGGCCCAGAACACCTGCATCTTCTCCACCGAGTTCGCGCTCCGCATGATGGGCGACATCCAGGCCTACTTCACCGAGCACCAGGTCCGCAATTTCTACTCGGTGTCGATCTCCGGCTATCACATCGCCGAGGCGGGGGCGAACCCGATCTCGCAGCTCGCGTTCACGCTGGCCAACGGCTTCACCTTCGTCGAGTACTACCTCTCGCGCGGGCTCCACATCGACGACTTCGCGCCGAATCTCTCGTTCTTCTTCAGCAATGGTCTCGATCCCGAGTATGCGGTGATCGGTCGCGTCGCGCGGCGGATCTGGGCCAAGGCCATCAAGAACCGCTACGGCGGCAACGCGCGCTCGCAGAAGCTCAAGTATCACATCCAGACCTCGGGTCGCAGCCTGCACGCGCAGGAGATCTCGTTCAACGACATCCGCACCACGCTGCAAGCGCTCTACGCGATCTACGACAACTGCAACTCGCTCCACACCAACGCCTACGACGAGGCCATCACCACCCCCACCGAGGAGAGCGTGCGGCGGGCGATGGCCATCCAGCTCATCATCAACAAGGAGCTGGGGCTGGCCAACAACGAGAACCCGCTGCAAGGCGCGTTCATCATCGAGGAGCTCACCGAGCTGGTCGAGCAGGCCGTGCTCACCGAGTTCCGCCGCATCAGCGAGCGCGGCGGGGTGCTGGGTGCCATGGAGCGCATGTACCAGCGCACCAAGATCCAAGAAGAGTCGCTCTACTACGAGTCCAAGAAGCACAGCGGCTCCATGCCCATCATCGGGGTCAATACCTACCTCGATCCCAGCGGCAGCCCCACCATCATCCCGGCCGAGGTGATCCGCTCGACCCCCGCGGAGAAGGAGCTCGCCATCGCCTCGCGCGACGCGTTCAAGGCCCGCAACGCCGCGGCTGCGCCCGCCGCTCTCGAGCAGCTGCGGCGCACCGCCCTCGCGAACGGCAACACGTTCGAGGCACTGATGCACGCGGGCCGAGTGTGTACGCTCGGCCAGCTCTCGCAGGCGCTCTATCGCGTGGGCGGTCAGTATCGTCGCAACATGTGATGCACGCCGTCCCGGGCGCCACAGGCGGGCTTTGGTTGCGCGCTTTGGGTGAATGCGCCATGGTGCTCTGCGTCGTGGCCTCTCGAGATTCCACTGCCAAGCCCCGTCCCCGCAGCCGCGTCTTGGTCGGCGGCTTCGGCCTGGTCGCGCTCGTCGCCCTCGTTGCCGCCTACCTGTCCGATTGCCTCCCGGGCCTCGGTGCAGGGAGCTCGCTGGGCACGCCCGCGTCCGAGCCTCCCGCCGCCCCGGCCGAGCCCGCCGAGCCGGCCTCCGCCGCGGGTCAGCCCGCGCGGCTCTCCATCGTCGTGGAGGGCGACCGCTGCCGCTACGCCGACGCCGCCCCGGCGCCCTGCCCCGAGGTCTGCGCCGCGCTCCCCCTCGGTCGAGCCAGCACCGCCGTGGTCGAGATCGAGGCCGTGCAGGGGCGCCACGGCACCGTCGAGGACCTCCGCCAGTGCCTCGTGAAGGCCGGCTTCGCCAACGTTCGCGTCCACGCCGAGTGACCGGCCCCCGATGGCAGTACAGACCCTCTTCGATCCCCTGAGCATCGGCGTGCTCGTCATCGTGGCCGCCATGATCGGTCTCTCGCTGTGGTGGTTCCGCGTGGGGCAGAAGCAGGCCGACGTGCTCACCGGGGGTCTGCAGGTGCTGCGTCGCATGGGCAATCAGCTCGCGCCCGAGCATCCGATCCGCCGCCGGCTCGAGTCCGCGCCGGTCGTCGATCTCGCGTTCGAGGAGATCACGCGGCTCATGGCAGGCGATCGCGTCGCGCCGGCGGCCCAGCTGCTGGTGCGCCTGCAGGGCCGCATCGCCTGGGTCGAGCGCTACGCACAGTTCGCGATCCACCTGGGGATCCTGGGCACCGTGTTCTCGCTGGTCAGCTCCGACCCCACCGATCTCGACGGCTTTCGTGCGCGGCTGCCCGGTGCGCTCGGCACCACCTTCTGGGGCCTCGTGGGCGCGCTCGCGCTGTCGTCGATCGCGGGCGCGTGCGAGAGCCTGCTCGACCGAGCCCAGCTTCACGTACGCCAGGCCCTGCTCGATGGGCTCGATGCCGCGCCCTCCGAGGTGCCGACCGACGTGGTCGAGGACTAGCAAGGGCGTGGCACGTCGGCACCAGCTCGATCTGCTCCCCTTGCTCGACGTCTTCATGGTCGTGCTGTTCGTGTTTGCGACCATTCAAGAGCAACGCCTCGGCGACAACGTTCGCGATGTCACGCAGCTCGAGCAGCAGCTCGCCGAGGCCGACCAGGCGCTGCTCGACGCGAAGGCTCGCGAGCGCGAGCAGAGCTCGCGCCGGGCCGCACTCGAGGACGAGCGGGCGGCCGAGCTCGCCAATGCCAAGGGCGACGCCGAGCGGCTGCGCGGCGAGGTCCAGGTGCTGCGGCAGGCCTTCGTGAGCCACCAAGAAGAGACCCGCGCCGAGCTCGAGAAGGCGGGCCTGCCCGAGCAAGCGCTCGAGAACCTCGAGGTGCTGTCGCGCGTGCTCGAGAAGTACAGCGTGTTCGAGGTCGACCTCCACGGCGAGCGCGGCGAAGGTGGCGAGGCGATCAACCGCTGCTGCTATCGCACCGACCCGCTGCTCGACGAGTGGCGCCCGTGTGGCCTGGTACCGCCAGCCGCCGAGGATCGCGAGCGGTGGTTCGACGAGGGCGCGAGCGGCCT
>JBFIJN010000453.1:0-7405 GCA_041600735.1 Nannocystaceae bacterium | reverse complement strand
CCGGCTCGACGAGCCGCTGCTGCAGGAGATCGCCAAGCTCACCGGCGGGCGCTACGTGAAGGTGGAGTCCGACCGCTTCAGCCTCGACGAGGTCCGCGCCGTGCTCGAGGAGCTGAGCCGTACGCAGCGCGAAGACACCATCGAGGTCCACCACGACGAGGGCTATGCGATCCCCGTGGTCGCCGGCTTGTTGCTGCTGTGCCTGTCGCTCGCGCTGCCCGATCGCCGGAGGGCCGTCTCGTGATCCCGGGGCGCATCCTCTTGGCCGCGCTGCTCGCGGGCTGGCTCGCCGACGAGCTCGCGCGACCGGACCGCGACGTGGAGGCGGGCATCGAGGCCTACGAGGCCGGCGAGCTCGAGGCCGCGCTCGAGCGCTTCGAGGCGGCCATCGAGCGCCACGGCGATCGCCCCGAGCTGAGCCTGAACCGCGGCTTGGTGCTGCTGGCCCAGGGCAACGCCGACGCGGCCCGCCGCGCATTCGAGCGCGCCAGCGAAGCCGACGACGCCGAGGTCCGCGGCAGTGCGTTCTACGAGCGCGGCAACGTGGCGTTCGACGCCGAGGAGTGGGACGCCGCGATCGAGGCCTACGTGGAGTGCCTCAAGGCCCGCCCCGATCACACCAACGCCAAGTGGAACCTCGAGCTCGCCCGCCTGCGCAAGCAGAAGCAGGAAGAAGAGCAGGAGAAAGAGGAAGACGAAGAGAAGGACGACGAAGAGGAGGACTCGGGTGACTCGGGCGACTCGGGTGACTCCGGCGACTCCGGTGACTCCGGCGACTCCGGCGACTCGGGTGACTCGGGTGACTCCGGAGGCACGGGCGGCAGCGACGAGGGAGGGGGCTCCTCCGGCCAGCCTCCCGAGGGCACCTCGGGTGGGCAGGGCGGCACTGGCGAGCCCGAGCAGGGCGACACCGGCGAGCCGCCTCCCGACGAAGGGGGGACCGGAGAGCCACCACCCCCCCAGCCCGCCGATCCGCGCCCCATCGATCAGATGGACCTGCAGAAGGCCCTCGAGGAGCTCGACGAGCAGGACCACTTCCCCCTCGATCGCCCGGTGGGTGGCGTGCGGCCCCCCACCGAGGACTGGTAATCCTGCGGACCTCGCCATGCCCCGCTTCTCACGACGCAGCTTCGTGCTCCGCTTGGGTCCCGCCCTCGCGCTGGGCCCCGCGACCCTCATGGGGCTCGCGACGAGCGCGAGGGCGGCCGAGGTCGCGGCCGAGGCCACCGTCAGCGCCGCCACCACCCGCGTGGGCGAGCCGGTGCGCCTGACCCTGTCGGTGTCCGTCCGCGGGGCCCGAGCCCCCGCCGAGATCCCGTGGCCGCAGGCCGTGCTCGACGACTTCTTGGTGACCGGGATCGAGACCCAGGCCGGCTGGTCCGGCGACCTGTTCGCGGGCCCGGCGGGGCGCGTGAACAACCGCAAGGTCACCGCGCTCATCACCCCCAGGATCCCGGGGAAGTTCGAGCTCGGGTTCTCGATCGTGATCGAGGGCACCACCGTCGATTCCAACGTGCCGGTGCTCGAGGTGGTGGGCGCCGACGAAGAGCTCCCCGACGCTCCGGGGGGCCGCGATCCCACCGAGGCCCAAGGCCCCGTGTTCCTGTGGGCCACCGTCGACAAGGAGAAGGCCTACGTCGGCGAGCAGGTGACCTATGCGCTCGACGTGTACGAGCGCCGCTCGTTCCTCGGCATTCACCTGCGCAAGCCGCCGAGCTTCACCGACTTCTTCACCGAGGAGCTCCCCGAGGGCGAGCCGGTCGTGAAGCGCGTGGGCACCACCGACTATCGCGTGCGACCGGGCCTGCGACGGGCCCTTTTTCCCCAGCGCGCGGGCACGCTCGAGATCGGTGCGGCCGAGCTGAGCGTGGGCGGTCGTCAGCGCATCCTCTCGCCCGCGCTCTCGGTCGAGGTGCTGCCGCTGCCCGGCGAAGGGCGACCCCCGGGCTTCTCTCCCAACAACGTGGGTCGCTTCACGATCTCCGCCGAAGTGGATCGCACCACGCTGGCCGCCAACGAGCCCGCCACGCTGCGCATCACGATCGAGGGCGAGGGCAACGTGAAGTTCGTGGACCCCGGGCCATGGCCCAACATCCCCGGCGTGCGTCGCTACGACCCCAAGGTGGAGACCCAGCTGCGCAAGGGGCCCGTGCTCGGCGGCGCCCGCCGCTACGAGTTCCTGCTGATCCCGGAGCGCGGCGGCACGCTCGAGATACCCGTGCACGAGCTGGCCTTCTTCGACCCCGCGGCCGAGCGCTACGAGGTCGCGCGCACCGAGCCCCTCGTGCTCACGGTCGAAGGTGGCGAGAGCTCCCCCGAGCCCGAGCGCGAGCCGACCCCCGAGCCCGAGGGCGAGCTGCTCTCGCCGCTGGTGCTCGGTGACACGCTGCCGCGCCACACCCCGCGCGATCGCTGGCTCACCGCCTCGCGCTGGCTCTACGGCATGCTCGGGGTGCCCATGCTCGCCGCCGCCGGGTACGGCGGGGCCGCGCTGTGGAGGCGGTTTGGGGCCGACGAGGCCTCGCGGGCGCTCGCGCGTCGCCGCCAGCGGCAGCGCGAGCTCGTCGACGCGGCCGAGCACGCGGTCGAGAGCGGCGAGGGCTTTCACGGCACGCTCGGCAAGCTGCTGCAGGAGATCGCGGTCGAGCGCGCGGGCTCGGACGGCGTGGGCCTGCCCCGGCCCGAGCTGCTGCGATTGCTCGGCCAGCGCGGCGTCGCGCCGGCCGACGTCGAGCGCCTCCGCGACCTGCTCGATCGCTGCGACGCGGCGCGCTTCGGAGCGCAAGGCGACACGCGCGACGACCGACAGACCCTGCTCGAGGAAGTCCTCGATCTCGTGCGCTCGAGCCGGCTCGGCAAGGAGGCACCATGAGCGGGTCTCGCGGGCCGCGGCGCCCGTCGGGGGGCTGGGCCCACGCGCTGGTGATCGGTGCGCTGGGCCTCGCGCTCGCGCCAAGGGCCGCGCGCGCCGATGCGGTCGACGATGCGTTCGCGCGCGCCAACCAAGCCGCCGAAGCCAACGACTGGGAGGCGGCCACCGAAGCCTACGAGCAGGCCGCGTCGCTGCTGCCCGAGCGCAGCGCGGTGCTCTCCTATGATCTCGGTACCGCGTACCTCCACCGCGACGACCTGGGTCGCGCCACCTTCCACCTGCGGCGTGCGCTCGACTGGCGCGGTGGCCCGACGGCCGAGCTCGTCGAGTCGGCGCGTCACAACCTTGCCGTGGCTCGTCGCCGCGCCGACCTCAAGGCGACGAGCTCGGGCGCAAAGATCGACCGCCCCGAGACGTGGTGGGACCTGGTGATCGAAGCGCTTCGGGCGCCCGGCGTGGGTTGGTCGGCGCTGGTCGCCGGTTGGATCGCGCTCGCGCTCGCGTGGGTCCGTGGCCGGCGGCGACGGGGCGGCAAGACCCCAAGCACCGTGCTCGGCGCGGTGTTCATCGTGTTGGTCAGCATCTATCTTGGTCTCGGAGTGTTGTATGGCCTGGCCCTTCGCGCAGATCGCACGGCGCCGGAGGCCATCGTGCTCGAAGATCTCGTCGAGGCTCGCGACGGCGCAGGACACCACCGCCCCGTCGCGTTTCGCCTGCAGGGTGGCGCGCGCGTGAGGCTGGTTGGCCGCAGCCCGGGTTGGGTCAGGGTCCGGCTGTCGGGTGGGCTCGAAGGCTGGGTACGCGAGGATGCGATCGGAGAGCTCGGGGACCGCGGCGCGACCCGAGCCGAGCCGCCTCGTCCCGACCGCAGAGCCGGCACGGCGGGCGAGGCCAACCAACCCACGGCCGAAGGCTGAGACGCCCTCGCGCCATCGATGAGAAGCTCATCGCATCCCACCTTTTCGTACGTCCCGACTCGCGCGCGTACCGAGCCGCACCAACGCTTGGGACGCCGCCGCGGGCCCCTACGCGCAGGAATCTCGTGTGGCGTTCCCCCACGCCGAGGGATAAGCTGTCGACTAGGGTGTTGTCGGTCGTCGCCACGAAGATTCGGACGTGCCACGGCGTTGGGGGTCCGTCTTCGACGCTCGGCCGAATCTATGAGGGGTACCTCCTGTCCTCGCCGGTCGTCGGCCGAGGCATGGTGATCTTTCGCGACCCCAACGGCCGACGCATGGTGACCACCGCAGTCCGTCGCGTGCTGACCACGGGCGAGGACAACGTCCTCTACGTCGAGACCGAAAACAGCGTTTATCGGATCGCGATCCGCGACGAGCGACCCGCGGCAGCCACGGCCACCGGCTAGCCGCGACGGGCGGCTCATCAACCGCGGCGCTGGTAGATCGCGAGGCGAAGGTACTCGCCCTCGACGTGCCCCGGCGCCACCGGATGATCGACATCGGCTCCGCGTGCGGCGACGCGAGCCCACTCGCCCGGGGCCGCGAGCACGAAGCGATCGAGGTGCTCGCGCCCGACGTGATGGCTACAGCTGCACAGTACGAGGTGACCGCCCACGCGCAGCCGCTGCGCCACCCGAGCGATCATGCGCGCCATCGCAGCGGCGGCTCGGTCGACATCGCGACGCCGCGCCGCGATCTTGGGCGGGTCGACCACGATCGTGCCAAACGGACCGGCGAGGCGCGGATCCTCGAGCGGGCCGAACATGTCGGCTTCGACCCATGACAGGCCGGTGAGCTCGTTGAGCTGGGCATGTGCCGCCGCGCGCTCGAGCATCGCCGCCGACTGATCCACGCCCACCGCCGCCACGCCAGCTGCCGCCGCATGCAGAGCGAAGCCGCCCACGTGGCACCCGAGATCGAGCAGCGGACCCCCAGCGTCGCGCGCCAGCCCGGCCACCCACCTTCGATTGGCGCGCTGGTCGAAGTACGCGCCGGTCTTCTGGCTCGGTGGTGCGGAGACGACCAAGCGCAGTCCGTGCTCCATGAAGCGCAGCTCCTCGGAATCCCCTTCGCGCTCCACGCCGGCCTCGAAGCCCTCGGCCTTCGCGGCCGCGACGGGGCGCACCACGTGGATCGAGCCTCGCGCGTGCGTGCGCAAGCACCCGATGATCTCGGCCTGTCGTGCAACCATCGGTGCAGTGCCGAGCTGCACCACGAGCTGGTCCTCGTAGCGATCGACGACGAGGCCGGGCAAGCCATCTCCTTCGCTGTTGACCAGGCGCACCCCAGTGGTGCGCTGCTCGGAGAACCCGTAGCGCTCGCGTGCCGTCACCGCGAGCCCCAGCCGCTGCGCCAACCACTGCTCGGGCGGCGCCGCCTCACCCCACGCGAGCATGCGCACTGCGATGGCCGAGCGCTCCGAGGGCAGGCCCCAACCAAGTGGCTCGCCATGGCGGTCGAGCACCTGCACCAGCTTCGCCGGGTCGGGAACGCCGATCCAGCGCCCTATTTGCCGTGCACGGATCCACGGGCCCTGCCCCGGACCTACTTTCCCAGCGTCGCGACGCAGCTGCACCCGGGCCGACACGGGCCGGAGCATAGCAGCCCGGCGCGGTGGGGTTATGCTGTCGCCGCGCTCCCTCATGAACGCCAACGAGACCACCCAGCACTTCCTGCACCAGGCCTTCGAGATCCTCGGCGTCGACGAGGACATGAGGCGCGTCCTCATCATGCCCAGTCGCGAGCTGCGGGTGGAGCTCACGCTGCGCCGCGACGACGGCAGCCTCGACGACTTCGTCGGCTACCGCGTGCAGCACGACAACTCGCGCGGGCCCTTCAAGGGCGGGCTGCGCTACCACCCCGCCATCGACATCGACGAGGCGCGCTCGCTCGCCAGCCTCATGACCTGGAAGACCGCGGTGGTCGGCGTTCCGTTCGGCGGCGCCAAGGGAGGGATCGAGGTCGACCCCGCTCAGCTCAGCGTGCGCGAGCTCGAGCGGCTGACCCGCGTGTTCGTGCGCCAGATCCATGATCTCGTGGGGCCGGATCGCGACATCCCGGCCCCCGACGTCAACACCAATGCACAGGTGATGGCGTGGTTCTTCGACGAGTACAGCCGGCTGCACGGCTTCTCGCCCGGCGTCGTCACCGGCAAGCCGCTGGGGCTGCACGGCTCCGCCGGGCGTACCGCCGCCACCGGCCGCGGCTGCATGTTCGCGATCCGCGAGGCGCTGCTCGAGAACAAGACCGAGCTCAAGGATCAGCGCTTCATGATCCAGGGCTTCGGCAACGTGGGCTCGTGGAGCGCGCGGCTGCTGCACGCACGCGGCGCCAAGATCCTCGGGGTGAGCGACGTGAACGGGGGCATCTTCTCGGGCGACGGGCTCGACATCCCGGCCGTGCTTGAGCACGTCGACTCGCACGGCACCGTGGTGGGCTTTGCTGGCGCCGAGCCGATCTCCAACGCCGACCTACTGACGTCGGAGTGCGACGTGCTCATGCCCGCCGCGCTCGGCGGCGTGCTCACGGGCAAGAACGCCCCGCACGTGAAGGCCAAGTACATCATCGAGGCCGCCAACGGTCCGGTCACCGCCGAGGCCGACGAGATCCTCGAGCAGCGCGGCATCACCATCCTCCCGGACATCTTCGCCAACGCCGGCGGCGTGACCGTCAGCTACTTCGAATGGGTGCAGAACCTGCAGAACTTCCGCTGGGACGAGACCCGCGTGAACGAGGAGCTCGACCGCGTGATGACCACCGCCTACCGCAAGATCCGCGACATCCAGCGGGCTCACCACATCTCCATGCGCAAGGCGGCCTTCGTGCTCGCAATTCGCGAGGTCAAGCTGGCCACCGAGACGCGCGGGATCGAGTAGCGGCCCGGCCCCGGCATCTGTTACATCGTCCCCATGGCCAACCCAACCGCCACCCTCGAGACCTCGCTGGGCTCGTTCACGGTCGAGCTCTACGTCGACAAGATGCCGCTCACCGCCGGCAACTTCGTCAAGCTCGCCAAGAGCGGGTTCTACGACGGGCTGCACTTCCATCGGGTCATCGACAACTTCATGCTGCAGTTCGGCTGCCCGCACAGCCGCGACCCCAACAGCGGTCGGGCCGGCACGGGTGACGGCCCCGACGGGACCATCACCGACGAGCACCCGCCCGAGCACAAGCTGTCCAACGAGCCAGGCACGCTGTCGATGGCCAACACCGGCCGCCCCAACAGCGGGAGCTGCCAGTTCTTCGTGAACACGGTGCACAACAACTACCTCGACTGGTTCTCGCCGGGGCAGTCCAAGCACCCCGTGTTCGGACGCGTGACCGAGGGCATGGACGTGGTGCACGCGATCGAGAAGACGCCCACCGATCGCAACGACCGGCCCAAGACGCCGGTGAAGATGATCAAGGTCACCGTCTCGGACTGAGGCCCGGACTAGGGGGTGTCCCTCATTGTCGCGCGGGCGGGAACGCCGTCAGCGTCCCGCAGACCAAGGCGCGAGGAGGGAGTTGGTCGGGCACCAGTGACTGACGAGCAACGCCGGGCTGCGGGACGGGGGCGGTGTTCCCGTTCGTG
>JBFIJN010000452.1:0-7405 GCA_041600735.1 Nannocystaceae bacterium | reverse complement strand
TGGAAATTGCGGGCCCAGTAGTCGGACGAGCGCGTGGACCGATGCTGGGGCGGAACGACCAACCATCCCTCGACCTCACACGCATCGACGCGCGTCGGGGACAAGGCAAACCCATTGATGTGATCGCCTTCCCACAGCAGCAACGTGGCGGGGAACAAGAAGTAGATCGTGTTGATCGCCTTGGCGAAGCCCGCGAGCGTGGCCGGGGCCTGCGCGAGCTCGCCGAACGCCCGCTTGGGCAAGACGATCCGCTGATGATGGTCCCCTACCCGGTCGTGCACGACCACGTTGTCGTGGAACAGGGCGGCGATGGTGTTGCGATGCGCGTACGCGAAGTGATAGCTCTCGAGGTTGGCATCGACGGCGAGCTTCCAGCTCGAGGGCTGCGCGAACTTGCGGTGCTCGACGACGGTGGCCTCGGCCGTGAAGCCCAGCACCTCCAGCTCTTCGTCGAGCGCGCCAAAGTAGCCGTCCCAGTCGTGCTCGGAGCCGGGCGTCGCGACGACCCACACCAGCCCGAAGCGCTCGGCACAGGGGACCTGCACGAGCGCCGAGCGCTCGCGTGGCGCATGGCCGAAATCACCTTCGTGCGGTCGCCCCACGCAGCGACCGTCGGCCGCGTAGCTCCAGCTGTGATACGGACACACGAAGCGACGACGCCCATGACCGTGCTCACCATCGGCAACGAGCGCGGCCCCGCGGTGCCGACACACGTTGATGAAGGCACGCAGCACCCCGTCGTGATCGCGAGACAGCAGCACCGGCACGCCGTGCACCGTCTTGCTCAACCAGTCGCCGGGCGCCGCCACCTGCATCCCCGGCGCCACCGCGACGGGCCCGCGACGCAGCGCCGCGCGCTCGGCCTCGAACGCTGCCGGGTCTAGATAGCGCTCCACCGGCGACCAGCTGCCGGCCTCGCGCTGGTCGTGCTCGCGGGCGATCGCCGCGGCGATGCGCCGGTACAGCGCCTCGAGCGAGGGAGCGGAGGGACCAGCCATCGGCGCTCAGTCGCCGAAATACACCCGCTGCACGTACACCGTGTTGAGGCCGCCGACGTTCGGCGGCACGTAGCCGTCGCCGGGCCCCGGGTAGCCGTTGTCCCAGTGGCTCACGTTGAACAGGCCGATGCCTGCGTCCGTGCCGGCGTAGCTGCCATCGCTCGTCCAGTAGGGGGTGGCCGAGCAGTTCCACCCCGCGCCAAGCACGTAGTACATCCCCGCGGTCACCGGAACGAGGGGGATCCCCGCCCCGTAGTAGTCGAGACCAGGCCCGTAATTGACGGTAGTGCGTGCGACCTGAGTGTAGGGACCACCGTACATCGGCGCCTGGTAGACGTAGAAGTCGAGGTCGCACGCGGCCGGGAGATTGAGATAGACATCGAAATCGACCAGCACCCCGCTCGAGTCGGCGGCGTAGCCGTTGGCGCGGAAGCGGTTCGACCCCCCACCGCTCACCACCGGCGCGCTCACGTCGTACTGCACCACGCCGCAGCCATACACATCGAATTCACAGCCGGGCGCACACGCGATCATGCCGCCCGCAAAGCCCAGATCCATGCACGTCGCGGCCCCCGTGTCGGGGCCGTCGCAGACCTCGGTACCGTCGAGGATGTCGTTGCCACACAGGCCGCACCCGCTGGTGTCGTAGCTCTGGCAGTCCACGCTACAGGCGATCGTGCCGCTGTCGAAGCCTTGGGTGAAGCAATCCTGCCCCTGCAACCACACGCCATCGCAGGGCTCGGCCCCGTCCACCTGGTTGTTGCCACACAAGCCGCAGGCGCTGGTGTCGTAGGTCGCGCAGTCGGCCTGGCACGCGAGCGTGCCGCTGTCGAAGCCCTCCGAGCGACAGGTCGCGTCGGCCGTGTCCGCGCCGTCGCACAGCTCGCGGCCCACGGCCACCCCATCGCCACACACCGCCGTCAGACAGCCGCGGGTGTCGTAGCCCGAGCAATCCGCCGCACACGCGAGCTCGCCGTCGTCGAAGCCCTGGGTCAGGCAGGTCTCGTCGCCCAGCATGGTGCCATCGCAGACCTCGTCGCCCTCGACCACTTCGTTGCCGCACTCCATGGTCGGGCCCGTGCTCTCGGCGGCGGTGGTCTCGTCGACCGTCCCCGTGTCCGTGCTCGAGCCGGTGTCGGGGTCGGCCGTGGTATCGCCCGAGGTGCTCGGATCCGCGGCGGTCGTGGGCATCATGCCGCTCGGGGCATCGTCGCTGCACCCCGTGACCCATAGGGCAATACTCGCCAGTGAAGCCAACGTCGATCGCATGCATCGATCGTAGGCGGTCCCGGGGCCAAGGCCAAGGTCTAGCCGTCCGCTAGTCGCAGCGGCGTGCCGCAAACTCCAGGTTGGGATCGAATTCGAATGCCCATGCGTCGTGGATCGAGCCCACCACCACGCCATCGCCGATCTCGGTGATCTCCAACACACCCTCCAGGGTCCCACCACCCCAGGAGCAATCGCCCTCGGGGTAGGGCTCACCCATCACGCTGAAGCCGCCGTTGACGTCGGGCCACAGCGCATGGCTGCCGGGCTGCTGTTGCTCGGGCGCTAGCGTAAAGCTCACCGACCAGCGCGTGCCGCACTCGTTCGCGGCAAACGGCTGCGCACACGTGGCCGCACCGTTGGTGATCACGACGAGGAGCGCATCGGGGTCGATCGAGGATCCACCGTCGCCGCCCGAGTCGCCGCCCGAGTCGCCGCCCGAGTCCCCATGGTCGAGTGGAGGTAGGTCGCCGTGGCGAATCGCGAACGCGGTCACCTCCGTCGGCAGCGGTCGCGTCGCCTCGCCTTCGCCACCCTCGCCGGTGGTCGCATCGTCATCGCTCTCTTCGTTCTCTTCGTCGTCTTCGAGGTCGGCGCCTTCCTCCGCTCCGTGGCCGTCGTCCTTGCCCGCGAACAGCGGGTCGCAGCCGGCGAGAGGCAGGGAGATCAAGGGGAGCATCATCAAGCAGTAGATCTTCTTCATGTCATTCGAGCCTGGTTAGTCCAATGGGCCCGCGGCGGGGCTCATGACTACGAGTGCCCGGCTCGCGCCCAACCCTTCACGAGCGAGGCGTTTTTCTCGGGGGGCCGATGGCGTGGTGGCGGCCCTGCTATTCTCCGCCCGCATGCTCGGGAGCATCCTGGGGGTTGCCCTGGCCCTCGGTACCTCGCCCCAGCGCGAGCCCTCGGTGTCGTGGCAAGCGCCCGCCTCGTGCGCGGATGCAGCGGCGGTGCGCTCGCGGATCGAGGACCTGCTGCGGCGCCCGCTGGCCCCCGATGAGGTCCGCGTCGAGGCCCTGGTCGAGCCCGAGGGCGACGGCTTCTTGCTGCGCCTGCGCGTGCATGCGGGAGAGGTGATCGACACGCGAGAGCTGCGAGCCGAGCGCTGTGATGCGCTCGCGGAGACCGCAGCCCTCGTGGCCGCCGTGATGGTCGACCCGGAGGTCGCGACCGCGCTGCTCGTGCCCGATCCGCCGCCGCCCGAGCGCGAGCCGGAGCCCGCGCCCGACCCAGAGCCAGAGCCCGCGCCAGAGCCCGCGCCCGACCCAGCACCAGAACCCGACCCAGCACCAGAACCCGAGCCAACGCCCGAGCCCGCCGCCTCGCCCCGCCTCGACGCCGGTCGCGGTCCGTGGCTCCGCGTCCGGGCCGGCGGTGAGATCGGAGCGATCCCCCGCGGTACCGGCGGCTTCGCGCTCGGCGTCGCAGCGGGTGGCGCTCGGCTTCGCGGCGAGCTCGAGGGTCAATACTGGATCGGTCGCGAGACCCAGAGCGCCAACGGATCGGCGCGGATTCAGCTCGGCCTCGTCGCTGCGCGAGCGTGCGCCGTGATCCCGCGGCGACCGCTCTCCGCCGCTCTGTGTGCCGGGTTCGAGCTCGGTGCCATGCGTGCGGATGCCATCACCCCCGCGCCGCTCACCCGTCACCGCCTCTGGTTCGCCGCGCAAGCCGAGGCGGCCCTGCGCTGGCAGGCCCGCCCGCGCGTGGCCCTGTGGATCGGCGCCCAGCCGTTCGTGCCGATCGTGTTCCCCCGCTTCGAGCTGATCGATGCCACGGCCGCCGCCTCCGAGACGATCCACGCCCCGGCTCCCGTCGGCATCCGGGGGCTGCTCGGGGTCGAGGTCCGCGTCTCGCGTTAGCGCGGCGGTCATCGGCGCCCCGCCGAGATCCGCCAATCATTCCAGCCGGTTGTCCGAACCTCGAGATTTCCTGGTCATGGCCATGAAGGATCGTGGCGGGTCCGGGCACCAACAGTGGATGATCGAATGAGCACGCTGGCCACCAGCGACACGAGCAGCGCGCGTTTGGCGCGGCCGTACGCGCCCGACGAAGTCGTCCCCGAGTTCGACGCGCTCTATCGCGATCAGTTCCGCTTCACCTGGTCGGTGCTGCGGCGCTTGGGCGTCCCCGAGGCGTCCATCGAAGACGCCGCGCAAGAGGTCTGGGTGATCGTGCATCGCCGCCTCGATGCACTCGAGTCGCCGCGTGCCGTTCGCACCTGGCTGTTCCAGATCGCCCGCCGCGTGGCGGCTCGTCATCGACGCGGCGAGCAGCGAAGCCGGCGCAAGATCGACGCGCTCGGCTGGATGCCCGCGCGCCGCAACCAGCCCCACGCAGACCGCGACTCGCTGCTCACCGTCGAGACGCTGCTCGACCAGCTCGACGTGCGCAAGCGCGAGGCGTTCGTGCTCAGCGAGCTCGAGGGCTGGACCGCGCCCGAGATCGCCAAGAGCGTGGGCACCAGCCCCAACACGGTGTACTCGCGGATCCGCCTGGCGCGGGAGGAGCTGCGCGCGGGCTGGGCTGCGCGCTGCCCCGGCGATGACCTCGACCTCACGCTCGCCGAGCTGCGCACGCAGACCCAGCCCCCGAAGGGCGCCGCCAAGCGTGCGTGGCTGCTGCTCACCCCCAAGCTGGCCCTCGGCAGCAACGCTGCCCTCGCGAGCGGGGCCACGATCGCGACCTGGAAGCTGGCGATCGCCGGCGCGGGCCTGCTGGGACTCGCGGCGGTGGGCGGCAGCTACACCGGCGCTCGTCGATCCACCCCAACGACGCAGGCCAGCGTAGCCACGCCCGCCTCCTCGCCTGGTCCGGCCCAGCACGCAGAGCGCTCCGAGTCGATCGCGGCACCCGCGATCACGCCACCCGAGCTCGATGCGCTCGACGACGCGACGGAGCCGAACGACGCGACGGAGCCGAACGACGCGAACACGCCCGACGACGAAGCCCAGCCGAGCGCAGGCCCAGCCTCGCCCGCACGCGCGCGTCGCAGCCCGCCGCCCGCACCCGCCGACCTCGCGGACGACACCGGCCTGCTGAGCGCGGCCCAGACCTCGCTGGCCGCCAAGCAGCCGGCCCGCGCCCTCGCCCAGCTCGCCGAGCACCGCAAGCGCTTCGCAAGCTCGAGCCTCGCCGACCTGCGGACGCTGCTCGAGATCAAGGCGCTGTGCGCCTCGGACCGCAAGAGCGAGGCCGAGGCCACCGCGCGCGCAGCCGAAGCCACCATGCCCGGCTCTGCGCTGCTGCCCAAGATGAGGCGGGCCTGTGGCGAGTGAGCGACGGGCCTCGCTCGCGCTGGCCTCCCTGCTCGGGCTCGCGTGTGCAGTACCCACCTCGCTCGGTGAGCTGCCGACGAGCGGCACGACCGCGAGCACGCAAGGCACGACCGACGTCGACACCGATCCCGGCGCAACCACGATCGGTCCACCCGCGGAGACCGAGGGCATGGTCGGCCCGCTCCCCATGCATGCATGGACGATGCGCTACGACGCCTGGGTTGCGCTCGACGGCGGTACCGGCCTCGACAGCGGCGATGGGGGCGGCGGCACCGGAGGCGGCACGGGGGGTGGCACCGAGATCTCGCCCGATGCGCTCGTGGTGCAGATCTCCACCGCGCCCGATGATTGCAGCGACCCCCGGGCTCCGATGGAGTGCGGCAACCAGTGGGTGATCTTCATGCTGATCCCGCCCGAGCTGCAGGCGCCCGGCAGCTACGACCTCTTCACTCAGCTCTCGGGCTTCTTCAGCGAGACCGGGCCCGTCGAGGAGTCGGGCTCGTGCTCGGGCGGGGCCGGCACGCTCGTCGGGACGGCCGAGCTCACCGCCGTGAGCGAGCAAGAGGTCCGCGGTCGACTATCGATGACCGACGCGTTCGGCTTCGACGCCAACGTGGAGTTCGTTGCGCTCGGCTGCGGCGTCTAGGCTCGGCTCCTCCGGCTCCTGTGCGCTCGACTCGACCACGTCGACGTCGATCACCGTGCCCTCGGGTCGACCCATGCCCACGAACATGCTGGGGTCGGCGACGAACCCCTGAACGGCAAAGCGCTGCTCCAAGCGCTTGCGCACCACGTTGGCCGCGAGCCGTCGCGTGAGCGGCCACAGCAGCAGCAGCCCGGTCACGTCCGTCACCACCCCCGGCGTCACCAGCAACACGCCCCCCACCAGCACCAGCACGCTCGAGACCACGCCTTCCTTGGGGATCTCACCGCGGGCCACTGCGCCCTGCCAGTTGCTCAGCACGCGCGCGCCCTCGCGCTTGGCGAGCCACGCGCCGACCAAGCCGGTGCCCAACACGAGCGCTACGGTCGCTCCCGCCCCCATGACCTGCCCCAGCGTGATGAGCAGATAGAGCTCGACGACCGGGATCACCGTGAACAGGAGCAGGAGCTTGCCGAGCACCCTGGGAGCCTAGCAGCCGCTTGCCGCCGACCCGACCACGAGGAACGCGCTGAGCACGCGCTCCCCGGAACATCCGCAAAGAAAAATCTTGGGGAGAGCCTTGCCCTCCCCCCATGCCGGCAATATAGTTGACCGGTCGGACAAGAATAAATGCGCGCAACGCACACACATGGAGCCGGAGCCCCGGCCGCAGCCACGGGAGGCCTCGATGGGTCGCTGTAGCGACGCTCGCGACCGCCTGCTGGCCACGGCTGCGCGTCTCGTCCATGAGCGCGGCTATACCGCGGTGAGCGTCGCCGAGATCTGCAGCGAGGCTGGCCTCAAGAAGGGCAGCTTCTATCACTTCTTTCCCTCCAAGCACGCCCTGGTGCTGGCCACGCTCGATCGCTTCGCCGACTACCAGGAGGCGCGCATGCAGACCGCGGTGGCTAGCGGCGCGCCGGTACGCGAGCAGCTCGTGGGCCTGCTAACGGGCATGTACCACGGGTACGTGGCCGCGCAGCGCAACTACGGCGCGGCCAACGGCTGCCCGATCGGCAACCTCGCCCAGGAGATGGCGCACCGCGATGACGAGCTGCGCGCCAAGCTGGGCTCGATCTTCTTGCGCTGGCAATCGCGCCTGGCGATGCTGCTCGAGTACGCCAGCAAGCGCGGCGAGCTCGAGGTACGCAACGCCAAGGGCGCGGCCGAGGCCATCGTGGCCTACATGCAAGGGGCCACGCTGCTCGCGAAGGCCACCGACG
>JBFIJN010000451.1:0-7419 GCA_041600735.1 Nannocystaceae bacterium | reverse complement strand
GACCGATCGAGCGCCCACGCCCCGGCATCGCCCGGGCCCGCGTACGCACCCCGATGCCCACCGTCGTGCAGGCGCCCAGCCGCCGCCACAGGCTACGAGCAGCCACGCGCCCACTGCGATCGCCTCTCGCTTCGCCATCCGTCACCGATCCTACACCCAGCCGACGAGCGCGTCGCGGAGCGTGAGCGCCGTCCTGGCGCCCACGCGGGTAGCTCGGACTCCTGCTCGAGCCCCGCTGCTCACTGGCAAGCGAGGTGGAGATCGACGACCTCGCCCTGCCGCACCTCACCGTGCTGATCCACGTAGTGGAACGCAGCCCGCTCGACGCCGCAGTTGCCTCGATCGTCGCACTGGCGATCGATGTGGAACCCGAGCTCGATGCTCAAGATCCGGTGGTGTGCGAGGGGCTCGGCCTCGGCGAACGTCGAGCGGCGATCGCCGTCCTCGTCGCCCCACGCGACCAGCTGCGAGAACGCCTCGTCGCGCATGTCGATGCGGCCGTCGCCGTTGTCGTCGAGCTCGGCCAGCGCCGCGAACCCGTGCGCGGCTCGCTTGCCGCTGCGCAGGCGCGTACCCGAGCCGAACAGCTCGCGACCGTCCTCGATCGCGCCGTTGCCATCGCGATCGAGCGCGAGCCACGGGGTCGAGGCCTGCGGCCAGTCGCTGGTGATGCAACCACCGATCCCGTCGAGATCGAACGTAGCCGCCCGCGCGGCATCGAGCTGCGGCGCGCGTCCATCGAACGAGAGCACCAGCGGCGTGTTGCAGCCGGCATCGGAGTCATGGTTGGATTCCCAGTCGGGCTCGCCGCCATACAGGCGGCAGTACTCATCGAAGTCGCACTCGCCCCCGGACTCGTCGCCACCGGGGCAGAAGCCGCAGCTCCGGCTCTCACCGGGGGTGCACACGAGCGAGGTCAGGCACGCGTGCCACACGCGGTCCTCGCCATCGCCATCGCAGAACTGGGTCCCGCTCGCGCCGTCGTCGGTGGTGCACGCGCGAGAGGCACCGACCTCCTCGCAGGCCTCGGGCTGGGGCATGCCCTCGGTCTCGCCCTCGGTCTCGCCCGCGGTCTCGCCCTCGCCCGCGGTCGCATCCGCGCCGGTCGACGGCTCGGGTCCGGGATCCACCTCGGTCTCGCCCTCGGTCTCGCCCTCGGTCTCGCTGGCGCCCTCGGTCGCGGGGCCCGCGACGCCATCATCGCCGGTATCGCCCTTGTCGCAGGCCGTCAACACCAGGCCGCCCACGCTCAGGGCGGCAACGAACGTCTTCCAAGCTGCAGTGCTCATGTCTGGTCTTCCAAGTAAGAAGTAGGTGGGGCCCGCACAGGGCCTCATTCCCACGAGTGTCGACCCCAGCGCGGTCGATCGGTCCGATCTTCGATCGAGCGCCGATTCCTTCCGTGGCTGCTATGGTCGACCGCGAGACCACCCGAATGCAGCCTTGGACCCCTGACTCATGGAAGGCGAAGGACTCGACCCAGGCGGTCGCCTACCCGGACCCGGAGGCGCTCTCCCGCGTGCAAGCCGAGATCGCCCAGCTCCCGCCGCTGGTGACCTCGTGGGAGGTCGAGGCGCTCAAGCAGCGCCTAGCCCAGGCCGCGCGGGGCCAGGCCTTCTTGCTGCAGGGGGGCGACTGCGCCGAGTCGTTCGACGACTGCTCGTCCAACAGCATCACCATCAAGTTCAAGATCTTGCTGCAGATGAGCCTGTTGATGGTCCACGCGACGCGGCTGCCCGTGATCCGCGTGGGTCGCATCGCCGGGCAGTACGCCAAGCCGCGCTCCTCGGCCACCGAGGAGCGCGACGGGATCACGCTGCCCTCGTACCGCGGTGACATCGTCAACCGCTCGCCGTTCACCGTCGAGGATCGCACCCCCGATCCCACGCTGCTGCTGCGGGGCTACGAGCGTGCCGCGCTCACCCTCAACTTCGTGCGCGCGCTGGCCGATGGCGGGTTTGCCGACCTCCACCACCCCGAGTACTGGGACGTGTCGTTTGCCGCGGCCTCCGAGCACCACGGGGAGTACCGACGCATCGCCGAGGCCATCAAGGACTCGATCTCGTTCATGGAGGCGGTCACCAACACGCACAACCTGCTGCTGCAGCGCGTGGACCTCTACACCAGCCACGAGGCGCTGAGCCTCGAGTACGAGCAGGCGCAGACCCGCCAGGTGCCGCGACGCGACGGCTGGTACGATCTCAGCACGCACCTGCCGTGGATCGGCATGCGCACCGCCGACCCCGACGGCGCGCACGTCGAGTACTGTCGCGGGATCTCCAATCCCATCGGCATCAAGGTGGGGCCCACGATGAGCAGCGAGCAGTTGGTCGCGGTGCTCGATCGCATCGACCCCCATCGCGAGCCCGGGCGCGTCACGCTGATCCACCGCTTGGGGGCCGATCGCGTGCACGCCGAGCTGCCGCGCTTGGTCGAGGTGGTGCGCCGCGAGGAACGCACCGTGGTGTGGTGCGCCGACCCGATGCACGGCAACACCGAGACCACGGCCTCGGGCATCAAGACGCGACGCTTCGAGCGGATCCTGGCGGAGCTCCGCGACTCGTTCGAGGTCCACGCCCAGCTCGGCTCGTACCTCGGCGGCGTGCACTTCGAGCTCACCGGCGAGAACGTGACCGAGTGCATCGGAGGGGCGGGCGGCGTGGAAGAAGAGGACCTGCACCTCGACTACCGCAGCAAGGTGGATCCGCGGCTCAACTACAAGCAAGCGCTCGAGATGGCGATGCTGATCACCACGCAGCTCAGGCGTGCGACCCCGGGCTGAAACGCGCGCGCGCACGCCGATGCGCGGCCCACCATGGGCCGCTCGATTTTCAGCGATACCCCTACGAAATCCGTGATGGCCTCGGCGGGGAATTGTCCGTAGGTTGAATTTGCGGCTGTGTCTGAAGTCGGCACCCAGGTCGGGGGACACGGGGTGGCGACACGGGAAGAGTGCTCTAGATCAGCCGTAGGGGGTCGAAATCAAGGGAATTCGTAGGACCGTTTCCTCGATCCGCGGCGACCGTCCGTCGTCAGCGTCATCGTCGCTCGCATGAGCCCCAATGAGTGGGCGCGGGTTGGCGCAGGCGTCGACCTCGGTGGTTTCTGACCCGTTGTTGGAGCCGCGATGTCGTCACCGGTCGGGAGCCGGAGACGACGCGCGAGCAGCCGCCGCTGCAACTGCGACGGCTGCTCGCGACCTATTCGTTGGCGGGCCGCGGGAGGCCGGCGAGCGCGTGCACCTCGTGCCGCACCGCTCGCTCGATCGAGTCGTCGTACGACAACCCATAGTAGAGGAACGTCTCGCCTACTTGCGCTGCGCGCAGACCGTGCTCGTCGACGGCGTAGGCCCGCGTCGCCGCCCGCAGCGCACCGGCGAGGAGCACGTCGCCCCAGTGGCGACGAGACTCGATCACCTCCCACAAGAGCGAGCCGGCGACCGCGTTGAGCAGGTCCCAGTCATCGTCGTAGCGCGCGACCACGCGCGTGTCGCCGGGCCCCACGTACAGCGTGAAGGCATCGCGGCTGCGCGGAAACACGACCTCGACCACGAAGCGCAGCGGCTCGCGCACGCGCATGCTCGGCCATGCACGGGCGAGACCCGCCGCGAGCTCGTCGCGGATCCATGCGTGCACGCGCGCTCGCATCATCGCCTCGTCGTGATCCGCGAGGTTGGCATCGCAGAGGTCTGGCATCACGAACGGTCGATACTTGCGCGGGTCGGTCTCGTCGCTCGGCTCGATCTCCACGAGCTCGGTCGCGCCGCTCGTCGCGAGGCTCACCCGCTGCGGCGCCACGTGGTAGCGCCCGCCCACCTTCATCGGCAGCGCGGCGGTACCCGGGCTCGCACGCGCGAGATCCCGCAGGAACCGCTCCTCGCTCACCGGAAACACGAAGCGATCCAGCCAGCGAAACGCGCCCACGTGCGCGGCCCCGTCGGCCCCCGGCACGACCGCGACCGCCTCGACCGCAGCCGCCTGCGCGAGCAGATCGGCGTAGCTCGCATAGGGGAAGCCCACGCTGCGCCCGAGCACCGCCTCGATCTCGAGCAGCGGCTGCCAGCGCACCACCGCGAGCTCCACCCGCGAGGCCCGCTCCTCCGCCGCCCTCTCCTCCGCCCCCCTCAAGGCCGGCAGCGCCACCCCCAGCAGCTGCCGCACGTGCGCCGCATCGCGCAGCACGGCGTCCACTTGATTCCACGCCACGGCCCCGTCCGCGGCCACCATCACCCCCCACTCGTCGGACCCGAGCGAGGGCGTGGTCAGCAGCTGCACGCCATCGAGCGCGACCTGCTGTCCCGCCGGTAGCTCGTGCACGGTGCGAAACCCGAGCGTGCGCGCGGCCCAGGCCACGAGCGCATCTGGGGTGACGACCACCGCCTCGGGATCGAGGCGCGCGAGGCGATGCAAGCTCGCCACGTCGAAGTGATCCGGGTGCCGGTGCGAGACGAGCACGAAGTCCGGCCGCAGCGCCGCCGCGTGGACCTGGCGCCGCGGCACGGTCTCGAACACGCCGCCGTGGTGCTCGGGCCCCAAGAGCGGGTCGAACAGCAGGCGCAGGCCGGCCGCCTCGACCAACCACATCGCGTGTCCAAGGCAGATCCAGTCCACTCGCGGCGCTCATTGTACCGCCGCGGTTCCGCGGGGGATACTCGCGGTGGTGACCCGCCCTCGCGTCCACTCGATCGCCATCGAGCTCACGAGCCACTGCAACCAGCGCTGCAGCTACTGCTACAACGCATGGCGCGAGGACAACGGACGCAGCGTGGGCGCGCTGCCCCACGCCGAGCTCCTGGCGCTGGTGAGCCGGGCGCTCACCGAGATCGAGGTCGACCACGTCACGCTCACCGGGGGCGAGACGTTCGCTCGTGCCGACGTGTTCGACGTGCTCGACACGTGCCGTGCGCACGGCGTCGACATGCACATCATCTCCAACGGCGGCCTCATCGACGACGCGCTCGCCCAGCGGCTACAGCCCTACCCCATCCGCTGCATTCAGATCACGCTCAACGGGCCCGACGCGGCGCTTCATGCCGAGCACGTGGGAGGCGATCACTTCGATGCGACCGTCGCGGGGATCCGTGCGCTGCGGCGCCACGGCGTGCCCGTGGCCGGCACCATCGTGGTCACGCGGCGCAACGCCGCGCGGGTGGGCGAGATCCTCGACCTCTTCGTCGAGCTCGGCGTCACCCTCATCGCGCTCTCGCGGTTCTCCCCGGCGGGGTACGCCGCGGCCCACGTGGCCGAGCTACTGCCCTCGCGCAGCGACATGGTCGTCGCGCTCGAGCAAGCCGAGCGTCGCGGCCTCGACCATGGGCTCGATCTACAGGTGACCATGCCGGTCCCGCCGTGCGTGATCGACCACGCCGACTACCCGCACATCACCTTCGGGGGCTGCCCCATCGGCACCGAGGCGCAAGAGCTGGCGCTCGGTCCTCGCGGCGAGCTGCGCTCGTGCACGCTCCACACCGAGACGCTGGGCGATGCCCGCACGCAGCCGTTCGCCACGCTGCTCCAGTCGCCCACGCTCACCCGCTATCGCGACGTGACCCCCGAGTTCTGTGCCCCCTGCCCCCATCGCAGCTCGTGCCTCGGCGGCTGCGGCGCGGCGGCGGCCTCGGTGCTCGGCGACCCGCGCGGCCTCGATCCGTTCGTGGCCCAGCACGTCGATGATGCCTTCGCGGCCCGGCTCGCGACCGCACGGCGTGGCGAGAAGCCGCGGGCTTCGCTACCGGTGATCTCGTGAGCGCCCCGGTCCGCGTGTTGTTGCTCTGGCCCGGCAGCGAGGGCGCGGCGGCCGGCAACTTCGGCGTGCCCCAGCTGGTGCTGCTCGGCACGTTCTTGCGCGCGCAGGCGCGGGTCCACGTGGACATTCGCGATCTCGCGATCGAGCGCCGCCTGGGCACGGCGCTGAGCGAGATCCTCGCGGGCGACGACGGCCGCGGCTACGACGTGGTGGCGATCTCGGTCTACTCGTCATTCGATCACCTGCTGTGCGATGCGATCGCCCGCATGGTGCGCGAGCGCTGGCCTCGCGCCGTGGTCGTGGCCGGCGGCTACCACCCGAGCGCGCGACCGCTGCCCTACATCGCCGAGGGCTCGCCGTTCGACGTGGTCGTGGTGGGCGAGGGCGAGCGACCGCTGCTGCGCGTGGTGGACTCGGTGGCCGGCGGCGCGCCGCTGCGCAAGGTGGTGCTGGGCCCCGATGCCATCGATCACCTCGACGAGCTCCCGCCCTCGGACTGGTCGCTCCTCGAGCGCTATCGCAGCGGGGCCCGCCAGCACGCCTCGCAGGCCCAGGTGTATCTGTCGCGCGGGTGCCCGTTCGACTGCGCGTTTTGCATGGAGCGCGCCAAGCGAGAGGTCTCGTGGCGTCCGCTCTCGGTCGAGCGCGCGCTCGAGGAGGTCGAGAGCCTGCACCGCTTCCTGGATCTCCGCAGCTGGACGCTCTACTTCGGCGATGCGCTGTTCGGCATGAAGAAGCGCTGGCGCCGAGAATTCCTCGAGGGCCTGGCCCGCCGCGGAATCCCGGTCGAGAAGTACTGGCTGCTGATCCGCGTCGACCTCGTGGAGGACGAGGACCTGCGCCTGTTCGGCGCGGCCAACTGCGGGCTCGGCTTCGGGCTCGAGTCGGGCGACCCGAGCCTCCTGGCCACGATCCGCAAGTCGGGCCGCCTCGACGACTACCTCGATCGCATGGTGCACATCGCCGAGCGCGCGCGCGAGCACCAGGTGCCGTGGGGAGCCAATGTGATCTGCGGACACCCGGGTGAGACCCCCGGCACGCTCGAGCGCAGCGCGGAGTATCTGAAGCAGCTGTTCCTCCGCCCGCGCGGCACCACCGGGTTTCTCTCGGTCGATCCGTTCCGGCTCTACCCTGGCTCGCCGATCGATGCCGACCGGGGGTACTACGAGCAGCAGTTCGGCACGCGATTTCACTACCCGCACTGGTGGGACGATGGCGATCCGGAGTTCCTCTCGGAGTGGGTCGATCCGAGCGCCGAGCTCGACTGGAAGGGCCGCGAGGCGCTGCAGCACACGCTACTGTCGCCGATTCTCGCGCAGATCGAGGGACACTTTGCCTATCACGGACCTGCGCGCGGATACTTCTTGCGGGCCATTCGCGATCAAGTGGCCTATACGCAGCCCGCGGCGCGCTGGCCTGCGCTCGAGCGCTACTACGCCTGGCACGGCTACCTGGGGCGGCGCGCGGCGGCCGAGCGATCGCGACGCGATCACCCGGCGCTCGCCGAGGTGGCGCGGGAGCTACGCTCGCGACAGCTCGAGTCGGTCGCCGCGATCGCGGGCCTGCCCCTCGATCACCCGATCCTCGCGGCCATCGACGCCGTGCCGCGCGAGCGCTTCGTGCCGGTCGAGGCCCTCGATGCCAGCACCAAGGATTTCGCGATCCCGCTCGACG
>JBFIJN010000450.1:0-7423 GCA_041600735.1 Nannocystaceae bacterium | reverse complement strand
GACTTCTCGGGCTGCGACATCGCGGGCTTCCCGTTCGGCAGCGACGGCTTCTACAGCGGGTTCTCGCTGATGCCAGGGGTGCTGCCCTGCGACGACATCAGCGCGACCGGCGTGGCCACGGGCCTGTTCGACGACGACGAGATCACGGTTCCGATCGGCTTCACGCTCAACATCTACGGCACGCCCTTCACCCAGGTCACCATCACGTCCAATGGCGTGGTGCACTTCGACACGCCCGATTTCCTGCCGCTGGGCGGCGTGTGCCCGCCGTCGGATACGTTCTCGATGGCCGACGAGTACCTGCTGGGCGTGTTCTGGGACGACCTCGATCCCAGCGCGGCCGGCGATGTGTACTACCAGGCCCTCGGCGGACCGGGAGCCATGCGCTTCGTGGTGCAGTGGGACGTGCCGTTCTTCGCGGGCGACAACGCGGATCTCATGCGCTTCCAGGCCATGTTCCACCAGTCGGGCAACATCGACGTCTGCTACGTCGACACCCTGAACGGGGCCAACTTCGGCAACAACGGGGCCGACGCAGGCGTGGGGATCCAGCGCGATCCGCTGGTGGGCATCGGCTACAGCTGCGCCATGCCCAACGTGCCCAGCGGGCTGCAGCTCATGTACATCCCCGCGTAGCGCGGGGCCGCGGGCTCAGATCCCGTGCACGTCGTCGTGCACGACCAGGTCCCACTCGAGCATGAGCTCCTGGCGGCCGAACCCGGGCAGGCGAAGGTCCCAGCGCACGATCCCGTCGCTGTCGGCCCGGCTGCCCTGGCTCGCCGACTGGAGCTCCACCTTCACCTTCTCGAGCTCGGAGACCGCGATGCGCTCGCGCACCTGCAGCGAGCGCGGCGCGGCCTCGAGATTCGAGAGCTTGATGCGCACGCGCCGTGGCTTGCGGGTCCAGGAGCCGAGCGCCTTGCGCTCGTGATCGAGCTCCTCGACCTCGCGGGTCACGCGGAGCGCCGGGTCGGGCCCCCAACCCAGCTCGAAGCGCTCGCCGGGCGCGACGTAGAGCAGCGAGGTGCGCCCGACGAGACCGCTGCGACGCACCAGATCCACAGGGCCGGCCAGCAGCGGGTGGGCGGCCGTGTTGGCGTGCTCGCTGCGCAGCAGCACCACGGGCGCCAGCTCGGGCACGGTGCGCAGCTCGACCTCGGCGGGCGCCACCACGTCGAACAGGGGCACGCGGTAGGGTCGACCATCGCCCGGAATGTGACTGCGCCCGCGACCACGCAGGCGCTGGGCCTCGCCGCCGTCGTCGATGCCAGGCAGCTCGGGGGCCGCCCGCACCGCACCTTCGTCGCCGCCCAGGCCGGCGCGGTGGATCTGCTCCTGGCGGGCCTGCACCTCGACCGCGGGGCCCTTCTTGCGCAGCGCGAGCGTGTCGGTATGCAGCACGGGCGGGCGCAGGCCAAGCGAGGGGCGCTCGGTGGAGAACACGAGCTGCACGTCGTCCCAGTCCTCGCCGGTGGCCTGCCACACGCAGCCCTCGCAGCGCAGCTCGAGGCGCGGGCCCTGCGGGTCGTCCTCGATCAAGCGGGCGCGATGCCAGGGGCGCCACAGCGCGCCGGGCACGAGGTAGTCCACGCGCAGTCGCACGGCTCGCGCCTCGTCGTGGGGGTTGTGCAGCTCGAGCTCGAGCGCGGCGGCCGAGCGCGCCTGCACGGTCTGCGAGGCGGCCTCGAGTCGCAGTAGATCGGCGAGGTCTCGCTCGCTGCGCTGGTGACGGGCCTCGAGCTCCTGACGCTCGCGACCCAGCGCCTCGATCCGCGCGTGGAGGGCATCGAGGCTGGCGTGGGCCTGGGCCGGATCGACGCGCCCCCACCCCGAGTCCTCGCCGAGCTCGTCGAGCGTGGTGCGCAGCAGCGACTCCACCATGCCGCGCTCGCTGGCCACGCTGGCGCGGCGCCGCGCGAGCGCGTGGTGCTCGGCCTCGCGCTCGCGCCGCTGCGCGCGAAGCTCGGCCAGCGCGGTGGGTCGCTGGGCCTCTTCGGTCACGTGCCAGCGCGTGGCCACGACGCTGCGCACGAGCACCTCGTGGGCCGTGTGATGAGCCGTGTGGTCGGCCCCTTCGTCGGCGAGCAGCGCGGCGGTGAGCGACTTGTCGACCAGCACGGGGGCGACGCCCTCGATACGCAGTCGGGTGCGCCCGGGCGGCGCGATGAGTGAGCCCTCGCGGCGCACGAGCGCACGGTCCTCTTGGACCGTGACCTCCACGACGGGGACGGCGGCGATCAGCGGTGAGGTCTCGTCGTGCTCCATCGCGCTAGCCCTCCCGTCGGTTGCCGCCGACGATCTCGTGGTTCTGTGGGATGCGGATCGAGTACGCCGCTCGCAGCGTGCGCTCGCCCCCGGCGGGCACCTCGACCTTCCACGCGCGGCCGCCCGCGAGCGGCGGATCGTGCTGCTCGTGCTCGTCCCACGCCGGCTCGACGCTGCGCTCGGAGATCTCGATGTCGCTCTCGCCCTCGCGGGTCACGGGCAGGCGCTCGCGCACTTCGATGGTGGCCGGTCGCTCGAGGTTGTTGCGCACCTCCACGCGCACCTGATGCTCGAGATCGCGGTGGCGCTTGAGCAGGCCCGCGGACTCCTCTTCGAATGTGGTGTTGCGGGCGATCTTGATCGCCTGCTCGACGCCGAGGCCCAGCTCCACGCGACCGCGCGGGGGCGTGACCTCGATCGCGGAGGCGAGCGCGAAGCGGCCGCCCACGTAGACATCGACGGGACCGGGCAGCAGCGGGGCGTCGAGAGGGTTGCGCAGCACGACCACGCGAAACACGTCTTGGGTCTCGCGGGGCACGCTGATGTAGCGCGGCGAGGCCTCGACGTCGCAGGCGCGCAGCGGCAGCCCGTGCAGGTCTCCGTCGCTCTCGAGGCTCACGTGGGACTGGGCCTCGTACGCGTAGTCGAAGCCCTCGGAGCCCTCGGCCCAGTGATGGCCTCCGGGCGCGCCGCGCTGCTCGAGCGCCCGCGCCTGGGTGAGCGCCGCCTCGCCGCGCGCGAGCGCAGTGGCGATCTGCTCGGGGGCCAGGCTGGCCAAGCGACCGTAGCGCTGGGCCCGGTCGGCGCGCTGCAGCGCGCCGCGGCGAGGATCGTCGGGCGGCGGCAGCCACAAGCTGCCGTACTCGAGCTGACCGCGGTCGGCCATCAGCGTGCCCAAGCTCGACTCCTCGGCCTCCTCGCGCTCGCGCTCCGCGGGCGCCGAGCGACGCTTCGAGACCTCGCCTCCGCCCCCGCCGCTGCTGAACAGGCCATCGAGCGCGCCGCCGATCATGCTGCCCAGGCCCGCGGACTTGCTGCGCAGCGAAGCGGGCATCATCATCGGAGCGCTCGCGGGCATGGCCGCCGCTTGGGACATGCCCCCGGGTTGGGGCATGGCCCCGCCGTAGCCCTCGGGGGCGTCGTCCGCTTCGTCGTACTCGAGCGCGGGCTCGGGCACGTCGGCGAGCATGCCCGCGCGCGTGTACGAGCCGGCGTCTGCGGGGGCGCCGAACACCATGGTCGCCGACGTGCGCACCGGCGGGGCCGCCTCGACGGGCGGCGCGGGTGGCTCGGGCGCGCGCACGCGATCGTAGTCGGCGTAGAGCAGCTCGGTGCCCGAGGGCGGCGGGCGCCAGCCGGTCTTGGGCGGCGGGGGCTGTCGCCGACCGATGCGCAGCGAGTGCAGCTCGGGCAGCTCGGTCCACTGCTGAGGATGTGCGGTGGACAGCGTGATCGCGACGTCGGACCAGCGCTCGCCCGTGGCCTGACCGACCAGCGCGCGCAGCTCGAGCGTGCCGCCGCCGAGCAGGGGATCGAGCCGCAGCACATAGCTCGGCGCCCAGCGTGCGCCGGGCACGAAGTAGCGCAGGCGCAGCTCGACCTGGGCCGCGGTGGGCGTCGCGGCCGTGGAGAGCAGGCCGACGACCACGGCCTTGCGCGCTTCGAACGTTCGCGGGTTGCGAGCCTGCGAGGCCCTGCGCTCGCGCTCTTGCAGCGTCTCGAGCCGCTCGCGGGCCACACGGGTGCGCTCGGCCGCCTCCTTCAGGCGTGGCGCGAGCTGCTCGAGTCGCGCGCGACGCCAGGCCAGCAGCCCCAGGCGCGCCTCGGTGGGCGAGACGAGCGGAGGCTGGCCCTTTGCCGGGATGCCACGCCCCGCGGGCGAGAGCCCCGAGACGCAGGCCTCGAGCAGCTCGAGATCGGCCTGCGCCTGCACGGCCAGCGAGCGCTCGAGCGCAGCCGCCTCGAGCTCTTCGTTGGTCGGCGCACGCAGCTGGGCGTCGGGCTCGGGTATGGCCAGCGTCACCCGCAGATCACCCGCGAGCGGAGCCGTGCCCTCGCCCTCGCTGTGGAGCTCGAGCTGCAGCGACTCGTCGTCGAGCAGCAGCGGCAGCCCCTCGAGGCGCACCGACGCGGGGAATCCATCGGGGCCGCCGACGAGCGTGGCGGTGCGGGTGATCAGCGCGCCGCGACGAAACACGGTGACGTCCGTGATACGAGAGGACAGCGTGGGCGCTTGCATGGAGGGCGTCCACAGTAACACCGTGGCTCCGTCTGCGAGCCGGGTGAGAGCGGCCGACCTGCACGGCGGCGCGGACTCGTGCTACCCCTGCCGCCACGCCGATGCGCACCCTCGTCGTCGCCACCGAGATCCTGCTTCCCGACCGCCATGGCGGCTCGACCCACGTGCAGGAGCTTGCGCGACACCTGGGCGAGCACGGGCCCACGCTCGTGCTCGCGCGCCGGGGCTCGAGCGGGGAAGGCCTCTCGCCGGTGGGCCGGCCGATGCCGCGCTTGTCCGCGCTGCGCCAGGCGAGCGCGCTGGCCAACCTGCCCGCGGCGCTGCCGGTGGCGCGCGCATTCGCCCCCGATGCGATCTACGAGCGCTGCACCTCGTACGGGCTCGGCGCGCTGCTGAGCCGCTTGCTCGGGGTCCCGCTGCTCACCATGCTGCTCGACCAGCGCTATAGCTGGCTCTCGCTGCTCCGCGCGCGCCGCTTGGTGGCCACGCGGCTCGACCTCGTCCCCTCCCCCGTCCGCCACAAGGCGGTACAGGTGAGCTGGGGGGCCAACGTGGAGCTGTTCGACCCCGCGATCCCCGGTGCGCCCGCGCGGGCACGGCACGGGCTCGGCGATGCCTTCGTGATCGGATACGGCGGCTCGTTCAAGCCGTGGCACGGGGTCGACGTGCTGGTGGAGGCGGCCGCCCACCTGCGCGATCGAGCGGTGAAGTTCCTGCTCGTGGGCGACGGCCCGCAGCGTGCCGAGCTCGAGGCCCGCGTCGCCGCGTTGGGCCTCACCGATCGCTTCGTGCTCACCGGCTCGGTGCCCTACGATCGCGTGCCGCACGAGCTGGCGGCGGCCGATCTGTGCGTCGCGCCGTTCGTTCCGGCGCGGCACGGGCCCTCGCAGGCGCGCGGCTTCGTGCTCGATCCGCTCAAGGTGTTCGAGTACCTCGCGCAGGGCAAGCCCACCGTCACGATCCGCGCGGCCAACATCGAGTCGCTGTTCGCGGACGGCGAGCACCTGCGGCTGGTCGAGCCCGGTGACCCGCGGGCGCTGGCGCAGGCGATCGCGGCGGCGATGGACGACCCCGAGGGGGCGCGCGCGATGGCCGAGGCCGGGCGGGCCCGGGTGCTGGCACGCCACACCTGGCGGGCCCATGCCACGCAGCTGGTCGGCCTCTTCGGCGAGATGCGCCAAGAGGCCGGTCTCGTCGCGGACCCCTCGCCCGTTCGGTGAGCGAAGGCAGCGCTAGCCGCCCAGCTCGCGCCAGTCGTCGATCACGCGCTGCCACCCCGCGCGAGCCACGGGGAGGGTGGCGTGCTCGAGCACCCAGCGTCGCGGGTGGACCTCGCGATCATCGAGCCCGTCGACGAACGCGGCAAAGCGCTCGACGAGCCACGCGGGCTCGCCAAACGCACGATCCGCATCGATCACCTCGACCTCGTCGGGCCCGCCCTCGTCCTGCATGAGCCCCACGCGGGTGAACAAGCACGGGAGATCCATCGCCATCGCCTCGTTGCAGACGATGCTGTTGCCCTCGTAGCGGGACAGGTGCAGGAAGGCTCGCGCCCGCCGCATCCGATCGGGCACCTGCTGCGGGGTGCAGGCCAGCGGCTCGAGCTTCCACTGCGGAAACGCGGCCTGCAGGCGCTCCACCAGTGCCTTGCCCTTGGGCTCGGTGCGCGCGTCGTGGAGCACGAGCCGGGGATCGATCTCGCGACGCTGCCCATCGAAGCGGTCGAGGTCGACCTGGTGGTAGACCACGTGACGCGCGCCGTTGCCGTGCAGCGCTTGGAACGTGCGGCTGATCCACTGCGCGCATGCCACCCATACCGTCCGCTCGCGCCGCGCGGCCTTGGCCTGGCCGCGCGCCAGCCGGCGATCGGTGAAGCTGCGGGTGTGGGTGGCCTTGACCGCGGCGACCCCGTGCTGGAACCCGATCACCGGCACCGAGTCCGGCCAGTCGAGCACGGTCTGGTTGTCGCAGATGATGGGGAGCCCGCGCTCACGCCAGGCCTTCAGCTCGGCGGACTTGGGGTGCAGCAGCGCGACCTCGTCGAACACGAGCCGAAGGTTGCGCGCGAAGGTCTCGACCCCACCCACGTGCGTGGTGGGATCGTGGCGGCCGTAGTGAGCGACGGCGATCGGCAAGGTGGGCATGGCGAGCGCCGCAGCCTAGCAGCCCCGGGCGCCGGCTCGGGGTACGCTCTTCGAGCCCAACCGCCGCGCGGCTCGAGCTCGACGACTACCGCAGAACTAGTCATGTAAAGCTTCGTGATTCCAAGGTTCTTTAGCTCGACCGCGGATCGCCGCCGCCATCCCTGGTAGAACGCCCGCGCATGGGCCTGCTGCGCCGCATCCTCGCTCGGACTCCGCGCTTCCCCATCGAGGCGACGGTCGACAAGCTCCACCTCGGCACCACCTACGGCGGCTATGCGGTGGTGCCCGCGGCGCTCGGTCCGACCAGCCTCGTGTACTCGTTCGGCGTGGGCGAGGACGCGAGCTTCGACCTCGCGCTCATCGAGCGCTTCGGCGCCACGGTGCATGCGTTCGACCCCACCCCGCGCAGCCGCACCTGGGTGGATGCGCAGTCCTGGCCGCCGACCTTCCACTTCCATCCGCTGGGGGTCGCGGGGGCCGACGGCACCCTCGCCCTGCATGCGCCGCCCGATCCCACGCATGTCTCGTACAGCCCCGTCGCGCGCAAGGGCAGCGCCGAGGTGGTCGAGGTCCCCGTTCGCACGGTGCGCTCGCTGATGGCCGAGCTCGGGCACGAGCGCGTGGACGTGATCAAGGCCGACATCGAGGGCGCGGAGTACGAGATGATCGCCGACCTGCTGGCCCATGGCCCGGTGGTGGGGCAGCTGCTGCTCGAGTTCCACCACCACCTGCCCACGATCCCGCTCTCGCGCACCAAGCAGGCCATCGCCGCGCT
>JBFIJN010000449.1:0-7430 GCA_041600735.1 Nannocystaceae bacterium | reverse complement strand
CGCAAGGGGCGCCGCGCATGCCGAGCCCTCGTGCGTGCTAGCTTCCGCGCGAGCGGCTTCCATGACCACGGCAGCGACGCACCGGTTCTCACGCTACGCGTGGGCCTTCGTGGCCTACCTCCTGTTGGTGATCCTGTTTGGGGCGTGGGTTCGCATCACGCACTCGGGGGCGGGCTGCGGCTCGCACTGGCCCACCTGCCACGGGCACATCATTCCGCTCGCGCCCTCGGTCGAGACGATCATCGAGTACACGCATCGCCTCACCTCGGGGCTGCTGGGGATCTTCGGCGTGGTGCTGGTGGCGTGGGCGGCTCGTCGCTTCGGTCGCCATCGCGTCACCTGGGCCTCGCTCGTGACGATGGCCTTCATCGTGCTCGAGGCCGCGGTCGGAGCCGGCCTGGTGCTGAAGGAGCTCGTCGCCTCCGACGACTCGGTCGCGCGAGCGATCGTGATCTCGGTGCACTTGGTCAACACCTTGCTGCTCACTGGCTCGGCCGCGCTCGTGGCGTGGTGGAGCATCGACGAGCGCCCCATGGCCCCGCGGGCGCTGGGCTGGGGCACGTGGGTCCTCGCAGCCGGCCTGCTCGCGCTCGTGGCGACGTGCGTGACCGGGGCGATCACGGCGCTCGGTGACACGCTGTTCCCCGTGGGCGCGCTCGAGGGCGCGGGCCTGCTCGAGCACGTGGCCGACGAGCTCTCGCCGGCCAGTCACTTCTTGGTGCGGCTGCGCATCATCCATCCGGTGGTGGCGGTGGTGGCCGCAGGCATCGTGTTCGGCGTGGGTGCCTGGGCGCGCGAGCACGCCCGCGATGCGCTCACCCCTCGCTTCGCCCGCGGCCTACAGCACGCGGTGCTGGCTCAGGTGGTGGTGGGCTTCGCCAATATTGCACTGGCCGCGCCGGGGTGGATGCAGCTCGTGCACCTGCTGATGGGCCAAGCGGTCTGGGTGGCGGCGGTGCTCACGACGGTGTCGGCGTGGTCCGGCGCCGGGGCGAGCCCAGCGCGACGCTAGCTCGCGGCTCGTCACCGAAATCTCGATGGGATCGGTCGCGCGCGGCGACGCTATTGAATCCGCGCGTCCGCGTGTGAGCGCGTGATCGATGAAATTCCGGTGAAACCCTCGTCGTACCCACAGGTGGGCGCTAGAGGAGGAGCGGAGCCATGACCATGATGACCTCACCCACCACGAGCACGCGCACCTCCTTCATTGCCCGCATGTCGATGGCGCTGGCCCTGGCGATGGGGGCAGGCTGCCTCCAAGAGCTCGACCCTGGCGAGCTCGAGGCGCTCGCCCGCCAGCCCAGCAGCCGCTTTGCGCTGGGCTCCACGTTCTACTTGCCGCTGCCCGCGGAGAGCCGCTGGGTGCTGGTGAGCGCGCCCGAGGGCAACGAGAACGAGGTGGTCTCCGGCGCCGATGGCTTCGCTCGCTTCACGCCGGTGGTGACGGGTGACTACGAGTTTCGCGTTGCGGGCACCGCCGAGCGCCGCACGCTGACGGTCGTCGACGACGCGCCCTACCAGCACTTCAACTACTACGCGACCCGCTCGCTGGCCCGCGTCGGCGAGGAGCTGTGGGTGGCGCATGGCTTCGATCCACACGTGAGTCGCATCGATCCCGCGACCGGCGAGGTCACGGGGACGATCGCGGTGGGTCCCTGGCCGAGCGCGATCGCCTGGAATCCCGAGCAAGCGGTGGCGCTCGTCACCCACAAGGCCGGCGACACGGTGGGCGTGATCGACGTGGCCGCGGGGCGCTTGATCGACGCGATCTGGGTGGGCGACGAGCCGGCCTCGATCGTGCTCTCGCCCGATGGCGCGACCGCCTACGTCTCGCTCTCCACCGAGGACCAGGTGGCGGTGGTCGACGTGGCGCGTCGCGAGGTCGTGGGTCGCATCGTCAGCAACGCGGACCCCGGGGTGATGGCGATCTCGGACGACGGCGCGACGCTCTACGTGGCCAGCTATCGCTCGGGGGTGAGCAACCGCCTGCAGTTCGGGGTGGACGAGCGCGCAGACCTCTATGACATCGCGATCATCGACACCGCCACGCGAGAGGTCCGCAGCTACGTGACCGAGGTGGGCTCGACGATCGGCGGGCTGCTGCTCGACGGCGATCGGCTGTACGCGGCCACGACCCGCGCCGAGGTCGAGGAGCTCTCGGGCACCGAGGGCATGACGGCCTTTCGCCACTCGGTGGTCGTGTACGACGCGAGCACCGGGGTGGAGCTGCTCGCGGCCGACCTCGGGCGCCAGGAGAGCAGCACGGGCCTCGCGGTGCGTCCGTTCGGCCTGGCGCTGGCCGGCGGCACGCTGTGGGTCGCCAACGAGGGCTCCGATGCGGTGGTGGGTCTCGATCCAACCTCACTCGTCGAGGTCGCGCGCTTCGCCGCGGAGGGGCGCCCGCGCTCGATCGTGGCCGACGAGGCGCAGATCTATGTGCACGGGACCCAGAGCTACGTGGTGACGATCGCCGATCACCAAGGCACGGTGAGCGGAGCGGTCGCGCTCGACGGCGACCCTCGCGGGACCAGCCTGGCGCTGGGCCAGCGGCTCTACACCGGCACGGGGGCGGGCGCGGGCGCGAACCATAGCTGCGCCGACTGCCACGTGGATGGCCTGACCGACGGCAACGTGTGGTCGGCCGGCGGCTTCTCGGAGTCGAGCAGCCGCCCCATGTTCTGGATGGAGGGCACGTATCCGATCGGCTGGGAGGGCGATGCCTACGATCTGTTCTCGTACCTGTGGGGCAGCCCGGGGCCAACGATCGGCGCGACGGTCGACACGGAGCTGCACCAGGCGTTCTACGACTACCTCGCGGCGCTCGTGCCTCCGCCGCCGGCCAACGGCCTCACGCGCCGCGATGGCAGCCTCAGCGAGGACGCGCTGCGCGGGCAGGCGCTGTTCAACGGCCAGGGCGGCTGTGCAAGCTGCCACGCGGGTCCGCTCACCACTCGCGGCCTGCGGCTGCCCAATGGCGGCACGCAAGATGATCATCCGATCGTGGTGCCGAGCCTCGTGGGCGCCTATCGGCACACGTTCTGGCTGGTCAACGGGGCCGCGCGCTCGCTCGAGGAGGCCGTAGCGGCAATGCTGCCGCTCTCGGGGGGCAGGCTCGACGAGGGGGAGATCGCCGACGTGGCGCGCTATCTCGGCGAGCTGACTGCGCGCGAGCTGTTCGTGCTCGCCTCCACGCCGCGTGCCGGCGAGGCGCACGTGCGCAGCGAAGGGCCGCTCACGCTCACGCTCTCGCTGCCGGTGTTCGATGATCCGGAGAACCTCGCGCGCGTCAGCCTGCGAGCGGCGGGCGGCGAGACGGTCGCGCTCGCGGTACAGGTCGATGGTCGCCACCTCACGCTCACGCCCGCGAGCGCGCTCGCGCCGGGCGGGGCCTACGAGCTGGTAGTGGGCGCGGGCTTCGAGAGCTTCGACGAGCAGGTGCTCGCCGAGGATGTGACGCTCGGGTTCACGGTCGCCAACGCGCCCGCGCTGCGGCTCGAGGGCGACTATGTGATCACCGTCGATCACCCCAACCTCGACCGCGAGAACAAGCGCTACGACGACAGCGTGATCATCCCGGTCGACGTGCCGCTGCAGGCCACGCCCACCGCCTACGGGGCCGCGCTGCTGGCGCAGACCACCACGCTGCTCGAGGGGCGCTACGACGTGGTGATCGAGGGCGACGTTGCCTACTTCCCGCCGTTTGCGTTCCCGGTGGGCCCGGGGTTCCTCAATCGCAGCTTTCCGAGCGAGATCACGCTGCGCGACGAGGACGGCGACGGCATCGCCGACACGGGCGAGAGCACGCTCGATCTGCGCAGCCCGGGGCTCGAGGCGCTCGGCGTGCGCTGGACGATCGCGCGCGACGACGGCAGCCCCGTCGAGTGCAGCGGCATGGAGGGCATGCACGAGGTCGCGCTCTCGCTGGACGACGCGGGCGCGCCGGTGGTCGACTGGAGCGCCGACGTCGACGCGCTCGGCTACTACGTGACCGATCCCGAGGCGACGCCGCCCTCGGGCCCGGGCCCGGTAACGGGGGGCGAGACCTACTGGGCCGTGTCGACCGCGAGCTTCCCGACCGGCTTTCGCGGCCCCGTGCGCTACGGCGAGGTGCCGACGGGCGGCGAAGACGTGAGCGAGGACAGCGGGGCGCCGAGCGGGGGCGCTGCGCTGCCGGAGGGCGAGTGCATCAAGCTGACGCTGGTGTTCAGCGACTTCTCGAGCACCGTGCTGCGCTACGAGCAAGAGAGCTAGGCCGCGCCAGGACGACCACCGTGGTGAGCGCGGTGGTCGTCGCACGGGCGGAGGCCGCTAGCCGGTCGGGCTGCCGCACGTGGAGTTCAGCAGCCCCGAGCCGGTCATGTCGGAGTACGTGTACGGGAAGTTGAGCCCGTTGTAGCTGTCGATCACGCCGGTCGTGGGGTTGTAGCGGAACACGGCATTGGCCGAGGGCGACACGGTCCACACGTTGCCGCTCGGATCGATGCTGACGCCATTGAGCCAGCTGACCGCGCCGGGGATCGGGATCCCAGGGCCCACGGCCAGCGTGTCGCGATCGATCGAGCGCAGCCCGATCTCGCCGCCGAAGCCATAGTTCAGCCACATGCGACCGTCGGTGCCCTCTTGGATCCCCGAGTAGCCCTGCACGCCGGCTTGGATCGCCACGTCCCAGGTTCCGGTGGCAGGGTCGTAGCGCTGGGCGGCCGCCGTGCCCCCGCCCGCCTGGTTGGCGGTGAGCCACACGCGATCGAGCGAGTCGACCGCGACGCCATAGGCCCAGTGCGGCGCATTGATGACCTCGGTGGAGAAGTCGCTCAGGCGAATGCGGGCGATCTGCGAGGTCGCGGCGTTCGAGGAGATCCAGAAGTCGTTGTTGCTGTCGACCGCGCCGCCGTAGGCACCAAAGCCGCTGCACACGAACCCCGGCACGTTGACGTCGCCGATCGAGATCCCCGTCTCGCCATCGAGCAAGTGCACCCACACGTTGCCGCCCGCCCCGGTGTTGCAGCCCGAGGTCCACACGTTGGCGTCCTCGTACTCGCAGGTGGCGGGGTTCTGCACGCCGCTGGTCCAGGCGACGGGGCGCTGAGTGGTGTACGAGGGAAAGTCGGTGTGCCAGGCGATGCAGTCGTCGTCCGCGAACGGCAGCGCCACGTTGTTGTTGGAGGTCTGTAGCCCGGGCATGCCGTTGCGCAGCGGGTCGCAGAACTCCCCGCGCGCCCACACCTTGGTCACGCCACTGTTGCGATTGGCGACCGCGACCGCATCGGCGGTGAGGCTCACCGAGGTGCGCGAGGGGCTGCCGTTGCTGGCGGGCTCGGTTCGGAAGCGACCCTGCTCGGTGAGCGTGATCGTGTCGATCTTGCTCACCGTGCTCTCGTTGGAGTTCGCCACCCAGACATAGGACCAGCGCAGATCACCGCCGCAATCACAGGTGCCACCGTTGCCGCCGTCGGGCTGGGTCGCGGTGTCGAACTTGGGCGGATCGACGCCCATCGTGTCGTCGACGCTGTCGTCGGAGGTGGCCGGCGTCTGTGTGCCACCGCCAGTCGGCGTGGTCATGCCGCTCGTCATCGTGCCCGCGCTGGTGGGATCGTCGGTCGTGGGTCCGCCGGGACCGATCGTGATGCCCTCTTCGGCGGCCGTGGTCTCTTCGCGGCCACCGGTGTTGCACGCGAGCGCGCTCGCGGTTAGCGACAGCGCCAGGGCGGCCAGCTGCACGGGCCGCACGAGATCACGGGTCGTCTTCGCGTCATCCATCGTTCACGCCTCCAAGGAGCAAGATCCCATACCACGCGAGCCCTCGCGTGGGGGCCACGAGAACGAATCCGCCGACGCGCCGATCCTCGTTCTGGGGGCTGCAAGAGCACCCGCCTGGGGTCTTCGAGCCGCTTCGAACGGCTCCCTGTCCGCGATCGCCGCCACGGCTCCGCTCAGGTGGGCATCGAGATCCTGAAGACACGGGGTGATCAGGAGGCCTCGAAAACGCACTATGAAGCTAGGGAGAATCTGTAATGGAACCGCTGCTTGGAACGATCATCATGTTTGCCGGCAACTTTGCGCCGCGTGGCTGGGCCTTCTGCCAGGGGCAGCTGCTGCCGATCTCGCAGAACACCGCGCTGTTCTCGTTGCTCGGCACCACCTACGGAGGCGACGGCCGCACGACGTTTGGCCTGCCAGACCTGCGCGGGCGCGTGCCGCTGGGCGAAGGGGCGGGGCCCGGGCTGACTCCTCGCACGCTGGGTCAGAAGGGCGGCGCCGAGTCGGTCACGCTCACCACCGCCCAGATGCCGAGCCACGCCCACGCGCTCCAGGCCAACCGCGAGGACCAGACCTCCAAGGACCCGCTGAACAACTACCTGTCCAAGATCGAGATCTACACCAACGCGGCCCCCGATACCGCACTGGGTACGCAGTCGATCACCACGACCGGAGGCAGCCAGCCGCACGAGAACATGCAGCCGTTCCTCGGCATCAACTTCATCATCGCGCTCGAGGGCGTGTTCCCCAGCCGTAGCTGAGCGAGGCGGCCCGAAGCCGAGTACCATTCGCCGCCCCATGCCCAACGAAACGCCCGCCAGCTTCGCGTCCGAGACCCACACCTATCGGGTGGTGCGCGAGCTGGGCAAGGGCGGGCAGGGGCGCACGTTACTCGTAGAGCGCGAGGGCGAGGCCGACTCGCGCTACGTGCTCAAGCTGCTGCGGCTCGAGCACGTGGACGACTGGAAGCAGGTGGAGCTGTTCGAGCGCGAGGTGACCACGCTCGCAGCGCTCGATCATCCCGGGATCCCGCGGCTGGTCGATCGCATCGTGGAGGACGGGCGCACCGCGGGCATCGTGCAGTCGCTGGTGCCGGGGCACACGGCGGCCCAGCAGATCGCCGAGCACGGGTCGCTCGACGGTCGGCGCTTTGCGAGGGTCGTGCGCGAGTGCCTGGAGATCCTGGCGTACCTACGCGAGCAGGTGCCGCCGGTGATGCACCGCGACATCAATCCGCGCAACGTAATGCTGGGGCCGGAGCGGGCGTATCTCATCGACTTCGGGGCCGCGCGGGTGGGCGGCAAGACCGACATGACCTCGGTGGGAACGTTCGGCTACATGCCACCCGAGCAGCTCATCGGGAGGCCCGAGCCCGCCTCGGACATGTATGGACTGGGCATGACGCTGATCTCGCTGGCCGAGCGCCGCGACGTGGGTGATCTGCCCCAGGATCCCTCGAGCGGGCGCGTCGATGGCTCACGGCTGCTGCGGAGCGCCGAGCCGCGGCTGCGCCAAGTGTTGCTCGGGATGATCGAGCCCGGGCTGGGCGAGCGGCTGTCCGATCCGCGCGAGGCGCTGCGACGGCTCGACGCGCCGATCGTCCTGCCGGTGCTCGCGCCCGCGACGGCGGTGGCGGTGACGAGCCCCGCCCGCAGCCGGACGCTCGTGCTCGG
>JBFIJN010000448.1:0-7514 GCA_041600735.1 Nannocystaceae bacterium | reverse complement strand
CTTCCCCGGCTCCAGGTCCACCCCGAGCGGCGTGACCCCGCGCTCCACCCCATCGATCGTCACCGCCACCCCCGCCGGCAGCGACAGCTCCACCCGCGGCGGCGTCGTGACCGGCTCAACCTTGGGCGGCTCGGCGGAAGCACACGCCAGCCCCAGCAGGGCTGGCAGGATCGTGAACAGGGGGCGTGGCATGGCTTTGGACCGGGAGAATATCGTGCGCACGAGCAGACCGATACTGAAACCGTACCGCCGGACTGGCAAACGAAGAACAAGATTGCGCTCAATTCCCATTCCGCACCTCCTGCACCGCCAGATCGCGGACACAGCGAAATCCAACCTCACTCGACTCCGAGTCGATACGAAACAGGTCATCCTCGAACAACGGACCCGTGCTCCCTCGAGTGAGAATCCACGGAGGACTCTCCCCATTGTATGAAACCTCGACTGGATATGGCCATGTCTCCCGCCCCTCCGTCCACGTCACGTACTCGTTCACGTTGAACAGAATGTCGCACAGACCGTGAATCGTATTCTCTTCCGGATGGCTGCAAACGGGCTCTGTCTCGTAACTCCGACCCTTGCTGCAATTTCCTCGACCTTGTTCCTCCATCCTGGTTAGCGGACCCCAGGGACAGTAGTAGTCCTGGCGACCGCCCCGACCGGCATACTCCCACTCGGCATCGGTTGGCAGGCGCTTTCCAACGGACGCGCAGTAGATCTCTGCCTCCCAGCGTGCGATGCAATTGATCGGATGGTTCTCCTTTCCCGGGAGCGGCGTGCGAAATCGGCGACCATCGGTCGTGCAACGGTCGATGCTCTCCTGAGAGGGGTAGTCCGTATAGCTGAGCCTCATCGGCTGCCACGGACACTTCCCGCTACGACAAGCATGGAACTGTGCCGCGGTCACCTCGGTGCGATCGATGTCGAACGTTGCAATATCAACCTCGAGCGGATGCACCCACGGCCACCCTTGCTGCTCGTGGGGCTCGAGGCTCTCGGTCTCCTCGAGCCCCGGGATGTAACGGCTCGGATCCGGCGGTCCCATGCGAAAGTGCCCCCCCGGGATCCGCACCATGTCCGGCCCGAGGCTCAACGTCACGTCCCGCGTCACAACCTCGTCCGCGCCCAACTCGATCTGCTCCGACCACCCACCCAGCCCCTCGCTCGCCACCTGAACCCGGTGCGCGCACGCGGACACCACCACCTCGCTCCTCTCCCCCCGCGCGACCACCTCTTCGTCCACCGACAACGCATGCACAACCGGCTTTCCCTCGAGACTCCGCGCCTTCACCCGCAGCGTCCCGAACCCCAGCTCCTGCACATCCCCCCGCCCGATCGTCACCGCGTCCCCCACCGCCAACGTCCGCTCGATCTCCGCCTTCGCACACGCCGTGGCCAACCCGATCACGTGCGTCCCCGGCTCCACCTCCAGCCCAAGCGGCGTCACCCCCCGCTCCACCCCGTCGATCGTCACCGCCACCCCCGCCGGCAGCGACACCTCCAGACGCGGCGGCGTGGTGACCGGCTCAACCTTGGGCGGCTCGGCGGAAGCACACGCCAGCCCCAGCAGGGCCAGCCCAACGGTGCACGAGAAGCGCTTCATGGCACTACACCGAGAAGAGCAGCGGCCGCGGCGACGTAATCCAGACCCGATGATGCGCCGTGGAAGCGAGCTCCAATTGCCGAGTCTTGCCCACCTCCCACTGCGTCTCGCCCTCCCCGACCGCACGCGAGTCCACCACCCGAGGCCGCACCCGCAGCGCCTCGTGATCCAGCAAGCTGAAGTCACACGTCCCACGCGTGACCGCATCGGAGCGCCAGCGACCATCGACACCGAGCTTCCCGTAGATCCCCCGCCCCTCGGGCGTGACCAGGTGCAGCTCGATCCCTTCCGTCGAAATCCCGGCGGTGTGCACGACCTCGACCGAGATCCACGTGGGCCGCGGACCGTCGACCACCGGATCACTCGGATCGATCAGCGGCGTGACCCGTGGCTCATCGAGCATGCGCACCTCGCCGTCGAGGCGAATGACCACGTGCGTGCCCGCGAGCAGAGCCTCGACCATCGCCTCGGCGAGCGCGGGGTCGAGGTTGTTCTCGCTCACCAACAGCTCCGCCGTCGCACGGTCGTGGACCTCGACGACATCGCGCGGCGAGAGGAGCAAGCACTGCTGCGAACCCAAGCGAAGGCGAAGCGGACGCATCAGCCACGGAGCATGGCACGACGCGGTCGCGTTGTTAACGACGGCATGCCCTCCACCATGGCACCGACGGGCCTACGCCTCCGACCACCGCTTCACCGATCACTTCGGATCCGCAATCCACTCCACCAACTCCACCCGCAGCTCTTCCACCCCTTCAGCCAGCCCCAGCGCACGCCGAGCGGTCGCCAGCGCCTCGCCCCGCCGCGCCTTCGTAGCCCACTGCGCCCGCGCCAGCTGACCCAGGATCTCGGCCTGCTCCGCCTCCGACGTGGGCACCTCCTGTGCGAGCGCCTCGGCGCGCTCGAGCACGACGATCGCCTCTTCCGCACGCTCCGCAGCGAGCATGGCCCTACCGTGCCGATACACGGCCTCGCGCAGCTCGGCGGTCGGCTCGCGCGCTAGCGTTTCATACGCCTGCACGGCCCGTCCCCGGTACTCGCTCGCCATGGCCCGATCTCCGCGCGCATCGGCCAGCCGGGCACGCGCGCTCCATGAGCGCGCAGGCCAGCTCGAGCCCGGATCATTGCGTCGCTCGAACAAGCGAGCGCCGCGCATGATCGACTCATCGGCGGCGTCGAGCCGATCGAGCGCGAGCTGGGCGATGCCGAGGTTGAGCAGCAAGATCCCAACACTCGGATGATCGGGGCCCAGCGCCGTCTCGAGCACGCCGAGCCCCTCCTCGTACTGCCGCACGCCCTCGGCCGATTGCCCGACGGCATGGTAGGCATTGCCGAGGTTGATGCGCATCTGCGCGACCTTGGAGCTGTCGTCGCCGTAGGCCTCGCGCCCGAGCGCCAGCGCTTGCTCGCCGGCCTTCACCGCCTCGGGCCGGCGCCCGACCCGAGCGAGCGCATCGGCATAGTTCGCCTGCACGATCGCCTCCATCACCGGATCGGGTGTGGACAGCTCCCCCAAGGTCGCGAGTGCGCGCTCGTACTCGAGCAGCGCCTGCTCCTCGTCCCCCTTGGCCAGCCGCGCGTTGGCGAGCAACCCACGGGTCCCTGCGGCCTGGCTCGAGCGCTCGCCGTAGACGCCCTCGTTGATGTGGATGACCTCGTGATAGGCCGCGATCGCCTCGTCGAGCTGTCCGCGCTGTAGCTGCACGTTGGCGAGCTCCTCGAGCGCGGTGCCGAGCTTGGGGTGGCGAGGGCCGTGAGCGCTGCGTGCCAGCGCGATCGCAGCGACCGCCGCCTGCTCGGCCTCGTCGAAGCGGCCCAGGCGGTGCAGGGCCTTGGCGCGCAGCATGGCCATGCGGCTCTGCGTGGCCGGGGAAGGGTCGGCCTCGGTCCCGAGCACGAGCGCGGGCGCGATCTCGTCGTAGCGCTCGGCCCCCAGCAGCACGCTCGCGCGCGCGAGGGCGAGCTCGGCCCAGTCGTCTTGGGTGAGCTGCGCGGGGCGGCCCCAGCCTTCCGCCACGGCCAGCCAGTCGAGCGCCGCGTCGGCGCCCTTCTTGGTGCGGGCCACCGCGAGCGCGAGCTGCCGGGCGGACTCGTAGGCGGCTCGCGCATGACCCACCGAGACCGCGGCGCGGTGAGTGGCGACCCACGAGGCGCGCGCCTCGTCGTGGCGATCGAGCGCCCACTGGACCGCCGCCCAAGCGAGCTGGGCATCGGCCTCGGCCGTGACGTTGCCGAGCGCCAGGGCCCGCTCGAGCAGCTCCGCTGCACGCTCCTCCTGCCGATCCCCGCGACCCGCCGCCACCGCGGCGAGCAGCTCGGCCGAGGCGTTGCGCACGGCCACGACCGCTTCGCGCTGCTGCGGGTCGTCGGGCAGCGGCACGTGGGCCCGCAGCGCGTCCGTATCGGCACAGGCGCTCAGCGGCGCGAGGCTGGCGAGGAGGTCGTCGGCATGCACGACGGCCTCGGCGTCGGCGAGCTCGAGCTCGGCGACCACCGAGCCCAGCTCTGCCGCGCGCCGGTCGAGGCACTCGATGCGAAGATCGAGCAGCTGCGCCGATTGCTCGCCGCGCTCGAGCGTGGAGCGGCACGCCTCGACGCGCTGCTCCTGCCAGGCCGAGGCGTAGGCGTCGAGTCGCGGATCGACGCTCGCCAGCGTGTCCTCGGCGATCGTCGGTGCCACCTCGCGCACGCGCTCGCCGATCCGCACGGAGTGGTCGGCCCCCCACTGCGCCTCGATGGCCGCGCCCGCGCGATCGCAGGGCGAGTCCTTCGATGCCAGCACCCACGAGCCCCACGCGGTCAGACCGAGCAGCGCCACGCCGCCCACGGCCGCCAGCGCCCGGCGGCGGCGGCGGGTGGGATCGGACTCGAGCGCCGTGGCGAGCGCGAGCATGTCGGGGAAGCGGTCGGCCGGGTCCGGTCGCAGCCCCCGCTCCACGATCGCGCGCACCCAGCTCGGCACCTCGACCCCGCTGTCGGGCGTGCGCATGCGGCCCTCGGACGAAGCGACGTAGAGCTCCACGAGGGTCTCTCCGTGAAACGGACGCTCGCCCCACAGCGCCTCGTAGAAGCTCACGCAGAACGAGAACTGATCGGAGCGGGGGTCGACGGTCTGGTCTGCGACCTGCTCGGGCGCCGCGTAGGCGGGCGTTCCCGCCACGCCGCGGGTGCGCGAGACGTGGGCGTCGATCGAGCCGAGACGCGGCGCCACGCCATCGAGCGAGTGCAGCGACACGGGCTCCTCCCCGCCCGAGGCCCGCGCCAGCCCGAAGTCGGCCACGCGCACGCGCCCGTCCGCTCCGAGCAGCATGTTGTCGGGCTTGAAGTCGCGATGCGTGAGCCCCTGCTCGTGGGCGGCCGCGAGCCCACGTGCCGCTTGCAGGAACAGCGCGACCACCTCGCGCCACGAACGCGGCGAGCTCAGCCACTCGCGCACCGTGCCCCCCTCGACGAGCTCCATCGCGATGTAGACCCCGCCATCGTGGAGCCCCACTTGGTGAACGGTGAGCACGTTGGGATGCGTGAGCCGGGCCATCGCCTTGGCCTCGCGCAGCATGCGTCCATCTCGGTCCCCCTTGCCGTGGGCCCGGTGCAGCTTGATCGCGACCCGGCGATCGAGGGTGAGATCGATCGCCTCGTAGACCACCCCCATCGCGCCCGCGCCGAGCACCCGCAGCACATGGAAGCGCTCGTCGACCAGCGTGCCAGGACCGAGCCGGGTGGGCACGGCTCGCGCACTGGGCGAGGTCTCGTCGGCCGCGAGCGTCTGCACTTGCGACTGACTGTTCAGGGAGCTCGCCGACATTCGATCCGCCGCGAGTCTAACAAGCGCCTCCCTGGACCTCGTCGTGAAATCGCCCGCGCCTTCGGATCGACTCGAGGTCGACGGGAAACCCCCACGCGCGCTCGCTGGTCCTACGCAGCCGCAGAGGCTCCCGGGATCGTGACGCACTCAGCCCCGGCAGGCCTCTCCGGCGGCCTCGCACACTTCCTCCGGCAGGAGCGCCCGAGTCCACACCCGCACGCCGCCGATCGCCCCGCGCAGCGGCTCGTCGAACGCGGGACTGGTGTCACCGATCGACATCGGCTCGGTGTTGGTGGTGGCCAAGGGCTCGCCGCCCCCGGCCATGCCCTCCTCGCTGCCGTTCACGTACGCGCGCAGGTTCGTGCCATCGAAGACACATGCCGTGTGGGTCCACTCGCTCAGCACCACGGGTCCAACCTGCACGTCCAGCCCGCCCAGGTTGCAGCGATACACGTCGCTCGGGAGGATGATGAGCGAGTACTGGCCTTCGTTGTCGAGCACGCCCATGCGACTGTCCGCCGCCAACCCGTCGACGCGGATCCACGCCTCGATCGTGAGCGAGGCGTCGATGTCGAGCGAGGGGCTGTCGGGCACCGCGATCTCGCTGCCTTCGTTGAACGTGGCCGCCTCGCCGAACGGCCCCGGCACCACCCCCACGCCGACCGCCGCCGCATCGTTGCCGTTGCCGGTCAGGTCGAGCAGCGTGCCGCGGCCCACCGCCGTGAAGTCGTAGCAGGCGGCGAGCTCGGACTGGCCCCCGCACCACATCAACGGCACCTCACCGGTGCTCGAGTCGCCCGCGGACTCGCTCGACGAGCCCGTCGAGGCGCTACCCCCGGTCGAGGTGGAGTCCCCTTCGCTCACCGGGTCACCGGTGCTCATGCCGCTCGTCGAAGCTGAGCCCGCTTCGCTCGAGTCGGCGCGCGTGGTCCCGCTGGACTCACCGGCATCGCCGACCGACAGGGCGTCGAAGCTGCACGCCCCGAGCGCGAGAGCCAGGAGCGCAATCCCGCAACGCATCGCAGGGTGATGTTACTGCCGCGACCGGGGCTCCCGCCACCGAAGGATCTCGACGAGCGTCGCCAAGCTTCGCTTCGCCCCGCGTTCCCGCGTTGAATCGACCCGGTGGGGCACAATGACGCTCGTAGTCGCGGCCGAAGCCCTCGGAATCAGCTTCGCAGCCGCGGCACGCGGCGTGCAGGTTTGGGGTGCGCGGGCTCATTGCCCCGCGCCAACGCCAGGTCCAAACCATGCCCCAGTCCACCGTGGTCGATATCCCCGCCGCCGCCCCTGCCCCTGCCCTTGCATCACGCATCGGGACGGTGGAGCTCGGCTGCTTTCGCCTCGATGCGGTGCTCGGAGAGGGTTGGCAAGGCACGACGTACCTCGCGACGCAGCTCGGGCTCCGTCGCCCGGCCGTCGTCAAGATCGCCCACGCCGATCGTCTGGCCTCACCCCACGCGGCTACCATGCGCCTGCGCTTCGCCGAGGAGCTGCGAACCGCAACGCGCGTGACCCACCCCAACCTGGTGACGCTCTACGCTGCGGGCGAGACCCGTGACGGCGCGCCCGTGATCGCGATGGAGCGAGCGGCCGGGCAGACGCTCGAGCAGCGGCTCGCCGCCCACGCCAGCGGCCTTCCCCACGACGTGCTCGGGCCCGCCTTCACCCAGCTCGCAGCCGCGCTCGCAGCCTTGCACGCGCACGGCCTCGTGCACCGAGCTCTCTCGCCGCGCAGCGCGAGGCTCGAGCTGGCCCCCGATCGCCCCGCCAAGCTCAAGGTGTTGGACCTCGGCTTGTCCACGCTGCGCCCCCAGCCACGCCACTGGAGCGCCCGCGCCGGCGAGCGCTACGTGGCGCCCGAGCAGCTGGCCGGCCGCGCAACGCCGGCCTCCGACGTCTATGCGATGGGAGCCCTGCTGTGGTGGGCCCTCACCGGGCGCGAGTACGACCCGCCCGGCGAGCGCGGGGGCGACCATCACCCCGACCCTCGCCGCATTGCCCCCGCGCTCCCGGCTCGCGTCGCACGCTTCGTCGGCCGCATGCTCGCGCGTCGCGAGCACGAGCGTCCTTGCGCCAAGGCCGTGCTCGCGGCCTGGACCGACG
>JBFIJN010000447.1:0-7531 GCA_041600735.1 Nannocystaceae bacterium | reverse complement strand
GGAGGTCGAGTCGAGCGGATCCACCGCGGGGTAGATCCCGATCTCGGTCAGACCACGCGAGAGCACCGTGGTGGCGTCGAGGTGCGCGAACGCAGTCGCCGGCGCCGGGTCGGTGAGGTCGTCGGCGGGCACGTAGATCGCCTGCACCGAGGTGATCGAGCCCTTGGTCGTGGTGGTGATGCGCTCCTGCAGGATGCCCATCTCCGTGGCCAGCGTGGGCTGGTAGCCCACGGCGGAGGGGATGCGGCCGAGCAGCGCCGAGACCTCGGAGCCCGCCTGGGTGAAGCGGAAGATGTTGTCGATGAACAACATCACGTCTTGGTTCATCTCGTCGCGGAAGTACTCCGCGATCGTGAGGGCCGAGAGCGCGACGCGGGCGCGGGCGCCGGGCGGCTCGTTCATCTGGCCGTAGACCAGCGCCACCTTGGAGGCGTCGGTGTCGATCGAGTGGACCTCGCGCGCGGCGTGGTCCCAGTCGGCCTTGATCACGTTGGACTCGATCATCTCGAAGTAGAGATCGTTGCCCTCGCGGGTGCGCTCGCCGACGCCGCCGAACACCGAGAAGCCGCCGTGCTTCTTGCCGACGTTGTTGATGAGCTCCATCAGCAGCACGGTCTTGCCCACGCCGGCGCCGCCGAACAGGCCGATCTTGCCGCCGCGACGGTAGGGCGCGAGCAGGTCGATGACCTTGATGCCGGTGACGAACGTCTCGACCTTGGTGCTCTGCTCGACGAACGGCGGAGCCTTGCGGTGGATCGGCCAGCGCGTCTCCTCGCCGACGGGGCCCTGCTCGTCGACCGGCGCGCCGATCACGTTGAGGATGCGACCCAGGGTCTTCGGCCCCACCGGCACCATGATGGGCTCGCCGGTGTCACGCACCTCCATGCCGCGGACCAGGCCGTCGGTGGAGTCCATCGCGATCGCGCGAACCGTGCGCTCGCCCAGGTGCAGCGCGACCTCGACCACCAGGTTGTCGGGCTGGTCGCTGATCGAAGGGTTGGTGATCGTCAGGGCGACGTAGGTCTCGGGCAGGTGGTCGTCGAACTCGACGTCGACCACGGGGCCGATCACCTGCAAGATCCGACCGACGTGCTTGACCGCGGCCTTGGGAGTCGTGCCGCCGCCAGCCGAGGAGGTCTGGCTGGGCGTGCTGAAGAGCGGGGCGGCGGGGGTGCTGGGAGTGGTCGTCGACATGGCGCTTGCGCTCGCAGTGGCCAAGATGGCCGGCAAAAGTGGCACACCTAGCCCTTGAGGGCTTCGGCGCCGCCGATGATTTCCATGAGCTCGGTGGTGATGGCGGCCTGGCGCTCGCGGTTGTACTCGAGCGTGAGGTCGGCGATGAGGCCCGACGCGTTGTCGGTGGCGGCGTCCATGGCCACGCGCCGCGCCGCGATCTCGGCCGCGATCGAGTTGAACATGGCCTGCTGGATCAGCGACTCGACCGCGACCGGTACGAGGTGCTGGAGGATCGAGCTGCGATCGGGCTCGAAGGTGGGCTCGCGAACCGGCGGCGCGCCGGCGCCCTCGCTGCCGGCCGAGAGCGGCAGCAGCTGCACCTCGCGCGGCTCTTGGTTGAGCACGCTGACGAAGTGGTTGTAGACCAGCACCACGCGGTCCACGCGCTGGGCGGCGTCCTCGTGGGTGAACAGCTCGATCGCGGCGGAGGCGATCTTCTTGCCCAGCTCGACGACGTTCTTGTCATCGGGCGCGGGGTGGCTGCGGCCCTCGGTATTCTCGCCGTAGTGGCGAAAATAGGACTGAGCCTTGCGACCCACCACCAGCAGCGTGGCCTTGCGGCCGGCCTTGCGCTCGGCCTCGACGAGGCGGGCGGCGGCGCGGTTGATGTTGGAGTTGAACCCGCCGCACAGACCGCGGTCGGCGGTCATCGTGACGAGTAGGGTGTGGCCGACCTTGCGCTCCTCGAGCAGCGGGTGCGCGGCCTTGCGCTCGCTCGGATCGATGCCGGCCACGAGGTGCTGGACGACCTCGCGCATGCGCTCGCCGTAGGGGCGTGCGGCCAGCAGGTTGAGCTGCGCCTTGCGCAGTCGCGCGGTCGCGATCTGGCTCATCGCGGAGGTGATCTTCCGCGTGTTCTTGACCGACGAGATGCGCAGTCGGAGCTCTTTGAGGTTCGCCATCGGGAGGGTCTCTTGAGGCGTCCGCCGCTCAGGCCTTGAAGATCTTCTTGAACGCCTTCATCGCGTCGGCCAGCTCGAGGTAGACCTCGCCGGGCTCCTTGCCGGGGCGGTCCTCGAGCTGCTTGCTGTTGGCGCTGCGGATCTTGTCGAGCAGCGCCGCGCGGCTCTCGCGGAGCCACTGGTGCAGCTCGCGCTCGAAGCGACCGACATCGCCGACGTCGAGGTCGTCGAGGTGACCCTTGGTGCCGGCGAAGATCGAGGCGACCTGCAGCGCCACGTCGAGCGGCTGGTACTGGCCCTGCTTGAGCAGCTCCACCAGGCGCTGGCCGCGGTCGAGCTTGGCGCGGGTGGAGGAGTCGAGGTCGGAGGCGAACTGCGAGAACGCCTCGAGCTCGCGGAAGCTGGCCAGCTCGAGGCGCAGCGTGCCGGCGTACTTGCGCATGGCGGCGACCTGGGCCGAGCCACCGACGCGCGAGACCGAGAGGCCCACGTTCACGGCCGGGCGGATGCCGCGGTGGAACAACTGGCTCTCGAGGTAGATCTGGCCGTCGGTGATCGAGATGACGTTGGTGGGGATGTACGCCGAGACGTCGCCCGCCTGGGTCTCGATGATCGGCAGCGCGGTCAGCGAGCCCGCGCCCTCCTTGTCGGAGAGCTTGCACGCGCGCTCGAGCAGGCGGCTATGCAGGTAGAACACGTCGCCGGGATAGGCCTCGCGACCGGGCGGGCGGCGCAGCAGCAGCGAGAGCTGGCGGTAGGCCACGGCCTGCTTGCTGAGGTCGTCGTACACGAGCAGCGCATGCTTGCCCTGGTCGCGGAAGAACTCGCCCATCGTCACCCCGGTGTAGGGGGCGAGGAACTGGAGCGGCGCCGACTCGGAGGCGGTGGAGGCCACCACGATCGAGTACTCCATCGCGCCCTCGCGCCGCAGACGATCGACCACCATGGCCACGGTCGACTGCTTCTGACCGATCGCCACGTAGACGCAGATCATGTTCTGCCCCTTTTGGTTGATGATCGTGTCGATGGCGACGGCGGTCTTGCCGGTCTGACGATCGCCGATGATGAGCTCGCGCTGGCCGCGGCCGATCGGGATCATCGCGTCGATGGCCTTCAGGCCGGTCTGCATCGGCTCGTGCACCGACTTGCGCTGCACGATGCCGGGGGCCTTGATCTCGACCATGCGCTCGGTGGTGCCCTCGAGCGGGCCCTGCCCGTCGATCGGCTCGCCGAGCGCGTTCACCACGCGACCGATGAGCGCATCGCCCACGGGGACCGACATGATGGTGCCGGTGCGCTTGACGGTGTCGCCCTCCTTGATGAGGTTGTCGTTGCCCAGCAGCGCGGCGCCGACGTTGCCCTCCTCGAGGTTGAGGACCATGCCGCGCACGCCGTGCGGGAACTCGAGCAGCTCGCCGGCCATGGCGTTGTTGAGGCCGTCCATGCGGGCGATGCCGTCACCCACCGTGAGCACGGTGCCGGTCTCCTCGACCGAGAGCGTGTTGTCGTAGCCCTGAACTTGCTCGCGGATGATGCGGCTGATTTCGTCGGCTCGGATTTCCATGACGTCTACAGTCCCTTGATCGAGATGCGTGGGCTTCGGCGGGGGAGCACCGGGTTGTGGGCTTGCCCGAGGCTGGTTGCGTGGGGCGTGGGCATGGCCTAGCCGCGCAGAGAGCTCTTGAGCTGAGCGAGGGCGGCGCGAACGCTGCCGTCGATGACGGTGGAGCCGACCTTGGCGACGACGCCCCCGATGAGCTCGGGGTCGACGGCGGTGGTGGCGTTGACTTGCTTGCCGGTGGCGCGCTCGAGGCCGCGCTTGATCTTGTCGAGCGCGTCGGGGCCGAGCGGCGAGGCCGAGGTGATCTGCGCGTCGATGCGACCCGCGGCCTCGTCGGCCATGCGGCGATACGCGCGAGCGATGTCGGGCACCCCCTCCATGCGGCCGCGCTTGAGCACGTAGTGCAGGAACTTGCCGAGCAGCGCATCCGCGCCCAAGCGGCGCAGGAAGCTGTCGACCAGGGCCTTGCGCTGGGCGGAGGGAAAGCGCTCCGTGGACAGCACGGTGAGCACGAGCATGCCGTCGGCATCGCGGCTGGTGCACACCGCGGCGAACGCATCGAGGTCGCGGGCCAGCTTGTCGCGCTGGGTGCTGCTCTGAGCGAGGCCGATGAGGGCCCGCGCGTAGCGACGGGCGAGGCTTCCGGGGATCATGTCTGGCGACCTCCGAAGTCCAACGCCCCGAGCTGGTCGACGTAGCGGTCGACCATGCTGCGTTGATCGGTGGGGTTGATGCGCTCGCGAATCATGGCCTCGGCCCGCGCGACGGCACGGTCGATGACCTCGGCCTCGAGCTGGCGGCGGCGGGCGGCGGTCTCGCGCTCGGCCGCGGCGTGGGCCGCCGCGGTGATCTGCTGGGCCTCGAGGCGGGCGGCCTCGACGATGCGCACGCGGTCGGCCTCGGCCTTGGCCTTGGCGTCGGCGATGAGGGCCTCGATCTCCGCGTCGAGCCCGTCGAGGCGGGCGCGGTACTCGGCCAGCACCGACTCGGCTTGCTCACGCGCCTCGGTGGCCTTGTCGATCTCGCTCTTGACCGCGTCGTGCTTGTTGCGGGTGCGGCTGCGCAGCGGCTTGAACAGGATCTTCTCGAGGATCCACAGCAGCACGGCGAAGTTGATGAAGGCCCACAGCAGGCCGAGCTTGCCGGTGTTGCCGAAGATCGGGGTGACCCACTCGATTCCGGCGTCGGGGCCGTGACCCGCTGCATGACCCGCTGCGGCCTCGGCCGCGTGGCCAGCCTGGCCCGGCTCGGCCTCGGCCTGGGGCGCGGCGGCGAGCAGCTGCAGCGGCCACATGCAGAGGGTCGCGACCGTCAAGAACGCGAGGCTGCGGCCCCGGGAGAACAGCTTGGAATCGTGGCTCACGAGGCCCTCCCCAGCAGCTTGGCGGCGATGGAGTCGGCGAGCTCGTCGACGCGACCGCCGAGCGCCTCGCGAGCGGCGTCGGTCTCGGCGGCGATGCGCTCGCGTTCGCGGGCGAGGCCCGCGTTGGCGTCGCTGCGTGCGGCGGCCACCGTGGCGGCCTGCGCGGTCTCGACCTCGCGGCGCGCGCTGGAGCGCACCCCGTGGGCGTTCTCGCGCGCTACGTCGAGGCGCTGGTCGTAGTCGCGGGCCAAGGCGTCGGCCTCGCTGCGCATGGCCGTGGACTTGGCCAGCGCGCCCTCGATCGCCTCGGCCCGGCGCGCCTGCGCCTCGAGCCACGGCTTGAACAACAGCGGGCCCAAGATGACGACCAGCGCCAGGTAGATGCCGAGCTGGATGTACAGGGTCCCGTCGATGTCGACGACGGGAATGGCGAGGAGGAGGCTCGAGAGGTCCATCAGCGCGGGTCGTGGACGGTGAGGGCCAAAGGGGAGGAGCGGGAGCGGGACTTATGCGGTATTCAGCCCGCTAGGTGGGCGCAAACCGCTGAATACCGCTGTGACGCGGCGGCTAGCTACCACTTCGATGGGAGCCCGTCAACGGTGTGCCAAGCGCTGCCCGAACGCGTGAGCTTTCGGACCCCCGACTCCCGGAACGGGGGCTGCGGGGGCTCCGGTCAGAGCCCCGAGTCGCTCGGGTCGACCGCGCCGGCGGGTCGCGCCGTCATCACGCAGCGACCGTCGAAGATCGCACCGCGTTGGATCTCTAGGCTCGGGCAGTGCAGGTTGCCCACGGCGCGCGCCGTGGCGGTCAGCTCGACCCGCTCCGTGGCCCGAATGTCCCCGTCGACCTGACCCTCGATCACCACGATCGATGCGTCGATCTGCGCGGTGACCTTGGCGGTGGCTCCGACGATCAGCGATCCGTCGGTACGAATCTCGCCCGAGAATTCGCCATCGATGCGGACGGTGCCCTCGAAGGTGAGCTTCCCATCGAAGGCGCTGCCCTTGCCCAGGATGGTGATGATCTCCGGTGCGTTCATGCCCGACTCCCTCCCGTGTTCCCGTCGACCCGAGCGGTCCACTTCACGGGCGACCGTCCTACTTCCAGAGGTGGGACAAGGTAGGCCCGAGGTGACGCTACCCGCGCAACCTAGCTGGGATCCGCGGCCAGTGCCTACTGTATTGGTGTTCAGCCGTGAGCCCAAGGGGTGGCGCCTCGGATGGGACCGCTTTGGCCATGGTCATTCGAAGCGGTCTAGCCTAGGCTGCAAGGCGGTGGCGCTCAAGCCGGAGGACAGCGCGGAACTACACCGTCCTGGTGAGGCGCCTGGGCACGAGGGTGTGACCCCGACTCAGCAGCTTGCGAGCTGTTTTGCTCGGGCTCGGCCGGTGCTCCAGGCCCTGGTGGCGGGCGTGGACTCGGGGGATGCCTTGGTCGTTGCGACCGATCGCAAGGGCTTCCCCGTGGCCCAGCGGGTGCTTCGTCGCCCGCGCGACCTGCCGCGCGCGGTGGTCATCGGTCGTCACAACCGCTGCGCCTTGTCGATCCCCAACGACAACCGCGTGAGCCTGCGCCATGTGTTGCTCACCGCGTGGCCCGGCGATGGTCCGATCCACTATCGCGGCTACGATCTCGGCGGGCGTGCCGGGGTGCTGCTCGCCGATGGCAAGCGCGTGCCCGGGTTCTCGTTCCAGGCGCACGGCCTGATCAGCCTGGGCCGCACGGTCGTGTTCGTGGCCCCGGGCGGCCCCGAGGGCGTGGCCCTGCTCGATGGCGGCGACGAGGCGGCGTTCCGCAACCTCACCGGCCTCGATCCCACCGGCACGGGCGTGCGGCTGGCGATGAGCGCGACCTCCGAGCCTGGCGTGGCGCACCTCGGCGTCGAGGAGCCGCGCGAGTACGGAGGCTATCGCGGCCTCGATCTCGAGGCGCGACCCCAGCCCCGCGGCGTGCTGCGGCTGCGCTCCACCAAGCCCTCGGGTCGCGGCGAAGAAGTTCGCGAGCTCGACCTCGACAGCCGTCAGCTCCAGCGTGGCCTGCTCATCGGTCGCTACAGCGATCGCTGCTCGCTCGCGGGCCACGGCCGCAACCTCTCGCGCGTGCACGCGCTCGTCACCGAAGAGGCGCCGCGCTCGTTGCTCGTGTACGACCTGGCCAGCACCAACGGCGTGCGCCCAGCCGGCATGACCGAGGGCCCCAGCCACGCCGTCGTGCGGCTCACCGAAGACTCCCCGGTGATGCTCGGGCACTTCGAGCTCGCGTGGGTGCCCAACCGCGCCGTGAAGCTGCACTAGTTTGGCCCCCCCGCAGGCGGTTTTGTGTTGGCAGGGAACCGGGTGCCCCCCAAGGGGGGCGGGGCTTGGTTGCGGGCGTTGGGGTGGTTGGTGGTTGCGGGCGTTGGGGTGGTTGGTGGTTGCGGGCGTTGGGGTGGTTGGTGGTTGCGGGCGTTGGGGTGGTTGGTGGTTGCGG
>JBFIJN010000446.1:0-7538 GCA_041600735.1 Nannocystaceae bacterium | reverse complement strand
CCCGACACGCCCTACGACAAGAACGGGGTCGATCTGATCGTCGTCGGCCACGTGTACCCGCCCAAGCCGCCCGCGGTCGCGACCACGGCCACGATCCGAGTGCAGAGCGAGCGCGGCCAGCCGTGGACGCGTAGCGTTGCGGTGATCGGCGACCGGCGCTGGCGGCGACAAGGGCGGCAGTGGAGCACCACCGGGCCCGCTCCGTTCGCGAGCATGGAGATCAGCCTCGCGCGGGCCTACGGGGGCAGCGCGGAGCGGGAGGATCTGCGGATCGAGTACCCGCTCAACCCGCACGGGATCGGCTTCTACGTCAGCGAGGAGCAGGCCGACGGGCAGCCGCTGCCGAACTTCGAGGAGCTCGATCAGCGCATTGCCACGTGGAACGACGCGCCCGATCCGGCGGGGCTGGGCTTTTGTCCCTACGAGCTGGGGATGCGCGCGCGCGAGTCCGTGAAGGTGCGCGAGGGACAGCCGCCCTCGTTCGATCTAGTGGGGCTGCTCAACAACGCGTTCCCGAGAATGGTGGCGCCACCCATCGCGTTCGGGCAGCGGATCCAGCTCGAGCAATTCACGCCCAATGGCCCCTTGGCCTTCTCCGTTCCCGACCCGGGCATGCTCGTGCGCATGCGAATCGGCAACAAGACGGCCGAGCGCCCGCTGAAGGTCGAGCAGATCGGCATCGCCCCCGACCTCGGCCGAGCCTTCGTCACCTACCGCTATCCCTTTCGCTACCCGCTGCGCCCGGGCGAGGAGCGCAGCTGCCTGCTCGTGCCGGCCTCGGAATCCCTCGCCGCGAGCGCCTGAGGAGCCACATGGGTCACAACGTCCTCAAGCCCTGCTTTCCCATGATCGGCTTCGATCTCCACGGGGAGATCTCGGTCACGCCGCCGTGGAACCCCGCGCCGTCGTTCCCCCACATCTGCTTCAGCATCCTCAACGGGATCGTCATGAAGGTGGACAAGACGAGCAAGACCACCCAGGACGGCGGGTGGATGATCGTGCGGCGCACCTCGGACATCGGCAACCTGATCCCGCACGTGCCGATCCCGCCGATGCCCAACCTGGTGCTGTTGCCGCTGGTCATCGCCTTCTCCGGGTCCAAGAGCTACTTCGGCCCGGCCTCGGTCCTGACCGAGGGCAAGGTCATCGGCTGCGCGCTCATCTTCGTGGTCGACATCAACGGCAACTGTTGGGACATCTTGTCGGCCGGCATTGGTCTGGTAGCGCCGACCGGGGTGGTGATCACCTGGAACACGGTGGAGACCTCACTGACGTGGGGCGACATCATCGGTGGCTTCATCACCATGGCCATCGACGCGGCGTGCACCGCCGCACTGAGCTTCTTGGGCGGCAAGCTGGCCGGGCGGATCTCGGGGCCGATCGTCCGGCGTGTCATGGGCTCGCGCGTGGGGGCGTACCTCATGAGCAAGGCCGCCCTCTTCGCCCGTCCGCTCATCACGAGCGTGGTGGAGAGCACGCTGGGCGGCATCGCCTTGTTCTTGGTCGGCTCGCCGCTGGGGCACAGCCTCCCCGGTCTGCTCGGCAGCGACACCGACGGAGGCTCGGCCGGCAACACGTGGGGCTACGGCATCGGCAACGCGATCACGGGCGATAGCCCGAGCGACCGCACGGCCCAGAGCACGGTGGGCACGACCGACGGCAACGTGCCCTCGCCCGCCCAGCAGCAGGCCCAGCGAGACGCGATGCAGCAGCCGGCACCCGAGAGCACACCCGGGTCGGGCCAGCCCGGGGGCGACCTTGCCAACCAACCGGTGGAGACCTGGTGACCATGCGAGCCGAGCGCTGCAACGAGACCGTCTTCCAGGTGGGCGGCAATGACCCCGCCCATCGCCCGCAGATCGCGGTGCTGGTCAAGCGAACCTATCGGATCGGGCACGGGCGCCTGCTGGTGTCGGACGAGCAGCAGCCGCTGCGACCGCTCGAGTGGGACGACTCGGTGCCGGGGCACCACGTGCTCTACGACGCCGACATCTATCCCGACAAGGCGCTCACCGACGTGGTCGTGCTCGGGCATGCCTACGCGCCACAGGGGGCGACGCGCGGGTCCGCGTCGATCCGCGTGGGGCCGCTGCAAAAGCGCATCGAGGTGTTCGGCGATCGCAAGGTCGCCCTGGGCCGGGACGGGCGGCTCGTGTTCTCCGAGCCCGAGCCCTTCGAGCGCATGCCGGTCACCAAGGAGCGCGCCTACGGGGGGCGCGATGCGGTCACCGAGAGCACGTGGGGCAACCCGTACGAGCTCTTGGAGAAGCAAGTCGGCTGGGACGCGGCGGCGCACAGCCCGTTTGCCTACCCGCGCAATCGGGCGGGCCGCGGCTATCTGGTCACGCCTACGGCGGAGGCCTGCGAGGCGATCGCGCTGCCCAACCTCGAGGACCCCCAGGCATTGCTGACCCCGCAAAAGCTCGCGGTCGGGCACCCGGGTCGCTGGCCCACGATGCCGCTGCCGTGGTTCCTGGGCTGGACCCATCTGGCCGAGTTTCCGCGGATCGCGTTCGCCGGCAGCATGCACCCGTGTCACCCGAACCTGGGCCCGTGGCCGGAGGTTGCGCGCGGGTACGTGCCGCCCGACTTCCCGCGGCTGGGGAAGGTCGAGGAGGTCTACACGCCGCGATTCTGGAACGGGGCCTCGCTGGGGCTCGCGTTGGGGCCGCTCACGAGCGAGGTGCAGACCATCGAGTTCGAGCTCGAGAACCTGCACCCGCGACAGCCCCGGCTGCGCTTCACGCTGCCCGCGGGGCGGCCACGGATCTGGACGGGCTCGTGGAGCGGGACCTTCGAGGAGACCCAGCCCAAGATCCACCACGTGGTGATCGAGCCCGACGAGGATCGCGTGACCGTGGTGTGGGGCGGGAAGAACGTGGCGCCGCGGCCCTACATGGTCGAGGAGCTGATGGCGATGCCGCTGCGCGTCGAGTGGGACTAGACGAGAGCTACGGCCGGCGCACCAGCAGCCATGCCACCAGCAGGATCAGCAGCGGGACGGCCCCGAGCGTGAGCCCGGCGTGGGCCGTCGCGACCTCACCCACCTGGGCAAACATGGTCGAGCTCGCGACGGTGATGATGGGTACGGTGGTGCCCGGCTCGAGCGCACGACAGTGACCCTGGGGGACGGTGAGCGCCAGCTCCCCCTGGCTGCTCTGCAGCGTCAGCTCGCACTTGGGGTAGCGGCTCTGCACGACCTCTTCGCGCTGCGTGACCGTGCCCTCCGCGGAGGTGCCGAGGAGGAGCCGCGCGTGATAGCCGGCGCATAGCAGCTGCAGGACCACGCAGACGATGACCGACCAGCGCGCGAGCCCGAGGTACGCCCCGCGCGCGTCGCCCTCGCGGCGCAGCCCAGCGAGCACGAACGCAAGCGCCAGCAGCAGCGGCAAGGCGAGGTCGACTCCGAACACGACGACCATCGACCAGAAGGGATCGTGGTGGAGATGCGCTTCGATCGGCATTGCGGCGGTTCTCGCGGTCTCGGGCTCACGCCTCGTCGGCCAGCACCAGCGCCTGGCGCACCATCTTGCTCAGCGTCTGCTCCACCACGTGGGCGAGCGGGGCGCGGAGGCTCGAGCGCTCGCGCAGCGGCTGTCCGTCGAGGGTCAGCTGCAGCTCGCCCTGCACCACGAGCTCGGTCAGCTCGGCGCATAGCTGCTCGAGGTCGTGCTCGCCGTCGAGCCGCTGGAGGATCTGCTGCTGCGCGCGATCGAGGCGAACGAGCTGATGGTGCAGGCTCGCCACGATCTCGCCCCGACGCGCTTGGGCGCGCGCGACCCGACTCGCCCGCGGGCGTGCCTGCAGCTGCATCGCGACCGGCGGCACCCAGCGACGGGCCCCGACTGCGCCGCCGAAGCAGCAGCGGAGCAGATCGGAGGCCAGCGTGCGTCGCTGCTCGGGGTCGACCGGCAGGCCCGCCTCGCGCACCAGCGACGACGCCTGCTCGAACAGCGCGTCGACCGACAGCGCCCGCGGCCACGCGCGCCCCAGCAGGATCAGCGCCGCCTTGGTCACGGGCGCCGACGTCGTCATCTCGATGTCGCCCTGGCCCACGAACACTTGATCATGCCCGGCGCGGAGATCGACGGAGTCGTCCTTGGGGCGGCCCGAGAACTCGAACGAGAGCGGGTCGGCCGTGCTCGGCCCCAGCTCTCGCTGCAGCGCCACGCCCTCATGGCAGATCACCGTGGCGCGGAACTGCCGGTTGCGCACGAAGTCCATGTACTGCTCACGGGTGAGCAGATCGGGGGCGATCCGATCGAGCGTCTGCGCCACCTCGGGGGCCAAGCCCGCGGCGAGCATCATCTGCAGATCGGTCTCGCCCACGTACTGCAGGCGGTGCGCCGCGAGCCGCTCGGCGAACTGGTGGAAGTAGATCGGCTCGTTATCGTCCTCGAGGTGCTCGTGGTAGAGATAGTCGCCGGGGAGCGCCTGCAAGAGCGTCAGCTCCCTGCGCAGCAATGCGCCGTAGGCCTGCCCGTCGGACACGTGCTGGCTCAAGAAGCCCAGCAGGGCCTGGGCTTGCTCCACGCGCGCGGTGGGCTCGGCCAGCTCGCGCACGTGGTAGCGCATCATGTGCCGCACCATCTCTCGCAGGTGCCAGCCCGGATAGACGTTGTAGCTGACGTAGCCGACGCCATCGGGTCGCAAGCGGTCGCGCAGGATCTCGAGGATCTTGTCCTGCACCGGGGCGGGCACCCACGAGTACACGCCGTGGCAGAGGATGAAGTCGAAGGTCCCCCACGTTGCGTCGACCTCCATCAAGTCGGCCCGGCGCAGCTCCACGTTGGTGAGCCCAGCCTCCTGCGCCAGCGACTCGCCCAGCTCGATCTGTCGGCGCGAGCGATCCACTCCCACCAGCTCGCTGCCGGGCAACAGCTCGGCCATGGGCAGCAGGTTGCCACCCGAGCCGCAGCCCAGCTCCAGCACCCGGCAGGCGGCCACGGAGGGTGGCCTCGCGCCGAACAGCGACGCGACCACGTGGAGCCGGTCGGGATGAGACTGAGGATACGGGTAGCTCGTGTACGGGAGCTGGTCGTAGCTGTCGAGCCCCTCCATACGGACTAGTTCAGCTTGACCATGCCACCCGCGAACGAGCCCGTGGCGCCGCCGCCGTCGATGTTGACGCTGGCGCCCTTGATCACGATGGCTCCGTTGTTCACGCCGACCCCGCTGCCATCGGCGACGACCTGGCCGGTCTTGCCGTTGAGCGTGACGGTGCCGCCGTTGACCGTGGCGTCGGCCGTGAGCACGAGGTCGGCCCCCGCGTTGGCCTTGAGATTGGCGTCGCCGGTCAGGTTGAGGAAGGAGCCACCGTTGGACTTGAGCTGCGCGTTGCCCTGAAGGTCGAGCGTGCTGCCGCTGTTGGACTTGGCGTTGATGTCGCCGGTCATCAAGATCGTGCTCTTGCCGCTGGAGGCGGCCAAGATCTTCGAGTCGAGCACGATCGACGAGCCATCGCCCGCGCAGATGCTGATGGTGGAGGGGGTCACCGTGATCGTGCTACCGCCCACCGTCAGCTTGAAGAGGTTGGGAGCGTCGAACAGGATCTGATTGTCGGCGTGCAGCTTGTAGGTGTCGTTGACGGTGACGTACTTGCCCTTGACCTCGCACTTGGACTTGGACCCACCGCACGGGCTGCCGTTGATGATGATCGTCTGGTTGCCCTCGATGGTGACCAGCTCGTTGCCCTTGACGGTGCGCGTGCGGTCGACGTCGACGTTGTGGGTCTGGTTGTGCCCCACCGTGGTCGTGTGGTGGTTGAGCACCACCTCGTTCATGTCCTTCTGGGCGTGGATGAACAGCTCTTCGCTGCCCTTGGCGTCCTCGAAGCGGAGCTCGTTGTAGCCGCCGCCGCCCTTGGAGCTGTTGCTCTTGATCGTGCTCTTGGTCTTCTCGTCGGGGAGCGGGTAGGGCGGAGGGTTGGCGCTGTTGTAGACGCAGCCGGTCACCAGCGGGCGGTCGGGGTTGCCATCGAGGAACTCGACCATGACCTCCATGCCGATGCGCGGCAAGAACCATGTGCCCCACCTGGGGCCGGCCCACATCTGCGCCACGCGGATCCAGCACGAGGCGCTGTCGTCGAGCGGCGCGTGCTCGTCCCAGTGGAAGCGGACCTTGATGCGGCCGTGCTTGTCGGTGTGGATCTCCTCGCCCGACGGCCCGGTGACGGTGGCGGTTTGCGGGCCGTGCACGCGCGGCGTGGGGGTCACGCGCGCCGGGCGAAACGCGTTCGCCATGGGGATGCACTCGAACGTGTTCTCGTAGCGCACCCCGTCGTCGGAGCTCGAGGCCTCGGTGCCGGGCGCCTCGCCGTGGTGGGTGATGCGCGTGAGCAGGAACTGCGTGTCCTCGAGCAGCGAGAACATGCGATCGTCGAGGGTGAAGCGCGCGCCGGCGAAGAAGCCCACCACGTTGGAGCGACCACGGCCGAGCTGGGTCTCGCTCTTGAACAGGTCGAAGCGACGCTTGGACTCGAGGGTGGGCTCGTCGATCGCGCTGCCGTCGAAGCTCGAGCTCGGGTCGGCGCCGGCGTTCTCGTCGACCGCCTTGCGCGCGGCCGAGAACACGTACTGGCGCCGCGCCATGGCCTCGTCGCTCTCCACGGTGCTCTGGAGTGGCTCGCCCGCGGGGTCGAACACCTTCCAGTTGAAGCTGCGCACCATCACCTGGTTGGGCCGCAGCGGCTGGCACCAGTCGAAGTAGCGCAGCGAGTCGCGGTCGGCGAGCTCGGCCCGGTCGGTGATGATGGGCACCATCCCCGAGGCATCTGGATCGATGATCTCGGCCTCGGGAAACGCAGCGTTGGGATCCCCCCCCGACTGGTCCACGAGCACCATGACCTCTTTGTCGGAGACGACCTTGAAGTAGTAGGTGATGCCGTCCTCTTCCATGAGGCGGCTGGCGAAGTCGAGCAGGGACTCGCGCAGGCGCACGCAGTAGTCGCGCTTGGGGTACTCGCTCGCGCGGGTGGCCAGGGCGGTGTCGTCGAGCTCGCGTTCGAACGTGCCGAGCGCAGGCTCGAGCACGGCCTTCAGGATCTCGGGGACCGTGTGGTCTTGGAAGATGCGGCTGCCGAGGTCCTGGGCGAGCAGTCGCAGCGCGGGCACCACGTAGATGCGCAGCGCCAGCTTGCGGTCGATGTTGACGCCGATGTAGTCGACGCGATGGATCACGCCGGCGACCTGGCGCATGACCTCGGTGCGGTCGATGTCGAGGCGGGCGTCGGCGCCCAGCAGCTCCTTGGGATCGACGCGGACCTCTTCGGTGAGCACGTCGACGATCAGCTCGTAGGTCTGCGAGAGCCCTTCGCTGAAGAAGAAGCGCCGGACCTGCCACTCGGGGTTCGGCCCCCCCTGCACGTCGAAGGTGTAGTCGACCGTGGGGATGGGCTCTGTCATCGCCCCGCGACTATGGCATGGAGGCGCGGGCAGTTGGAAGCCAAGCGAGCACGCGCGAGCACGCGCGGGAACGATCGCTCGATCAGCCCTGGGGACCGGGATTGACCGCGACCGGGTGCGGCTTCGGCTCGGGCT
>JBFIJN010000445.1:0-7545 GCA_041600735.1 Nannocystaceae bacterium | reverse complement strand
GGGAGATGGTCGCCGGGGGCGTGACGACGGAGCGACGGCTCGACCCCGAAGCGGTCGAGCTCGAGGCCCTCGAACGCAAGCGGTCGCTGGGGGAGCGAGAGCGTCTGCTGAAGCTGGAGGCCGAGGCCAAGGCGGCCAAGGTGGCGGCCGGCGGCTAGCGATCGGTCGAGCTCGCGGCCTGCTACGATCGGGCCATGGGATGGGGAGCGGGAGGCCGTGCGAGGCGGGCTGGCGCGAGGCGCCTCGGTCTCGTGCTGCTGTTGCTCGCCGCGTGCGACGACTACCTCGTCTGCATTCCCACGCTGAAGTCCGAGCGCGGCCAGCTCGCGCTGCAAGACTATGATGTCGTGCGCGGACCGTGCGGTCGCCTGCGCGAGCCCGCGCCGCTGCTGGTCGGCACGCGCTGGTGCCCGGTCCTCACCTGCGACGCCGATCAACCCGGGTGTGTGATCGACGAGAGCTCGGGCCGCCGCCTCGATCCCGACGATGTCGCCGCGTGCTTCGAACACGCGATCACCGGAGCTACGCCCGATGGCGCGTGCCTCGTGGTCGAGGCTCCCGGTGAGCTGCGCTGGACCTTCACCCCGACCGACTGCCCCGCCCAGGCGCTGGGCTATGCGCCGCTCGAGGACTCGCTCACGCTGCCGGTCGTCGACGCGAGCGAGGTGTTCGCCCACCTCGACGTGCCTGGTGATGCCTTTGCTCGCCGCGCGCTGGTGGCGGCCGATGGCGAGCCCTTTCCCGAGGCGCTCCAGCTCGAGCCGGGCGCGGTGATCCACGTGCTGGCGGATCACGAGCTCGCGCTCGCCGGGGTGGTGACCCACCCCGAGCTCGGCGACGTGGGCTGGAACCCGCCGGCCTTCGTCGCGCATGCGACGGTCGACGATGTCGAGCGAGCCGTGGAGCTCGATGCGCTCGGCCTGGTGCGCGTGACCCTCGGCGCGAGCGAGCAAATGGAGCTGTGGCTCGAGCGCGGCGACGAGACGCTGGCGCTGGGAGAGATCGAGGGGGTGGCCGCCGATGAGCTCACCGCGCTCGAGGTGATCGCGGGCTTCACCAGCGACGACGACCCACGGATCCCGGCCGGGGCGCGCGCGGTGGCCTGGGCCGGCGAGCGCATCGTCTATGGCGTGCCCGTGGACTGGAGCGTGACCGAGGGCGTGCTACCGCTGTGGCGCGACCCCGAGCGCGCGTGGAGCCCGGACTACATCGCGCTGGTCGACGAAGACGGCCTGCGCTGCCACTCGCCGCCCGAGGAGCGCCGCACCGAGTATCGCGCGCGCGTGCGGGCCACGTTCGCGGAGCTCGAGGCCGAGGTCGTGCTCGAGTGGGCCGAGAACCCCGAAGAGGCCGGCTCGATCGAGCAGGAGATCCTCGAGGGTCTCAGGGGCAAGGGCACCGAGCGCAGCCCGCTGTGCGAGGGCCCGGGGTTCGCTCGCGAGGGCTGCGGCTGCCGCAGCGCCAACGAAGAGGGCCTGGGCGCGACGCTGCTGCTCGGCGTGCTGGGCTTGGGCGCTCGACGCAGGCGCCGCCCGATCACCCGCGTTGCTCGCAGCGCTCGCGCAGCCCGCGATTGAGCCGCGCGTAGCCCTTGCCGAGCTGCGTACGCATCAGCGCCACGAGCCCCGGCGCGAGCAGCCCCGAGAACACCTCGAAGTGCACCACCCGCGTGCCGCTCGCGGTGGCCTCGAGGCGAAAGCCATGGCGGCCCTTCATCACCCCTCGCACGCCGCCCACCCAGGCGAGCTCCTGCTGCGGGCGCACGGTGACCAGCCGCACCCCGAGCGAGCGCCGACCCACGGGCGCGGGCAGGTCGAGCATCAGGCGCCCGCGCGTGCCCTCGCGTAGCGGGCCCGCGAGCTTCACCCCGGCGAACACCGGGTTCCACTCCGACCACGTGTCGAGTGCGGCCAGCACCTCCCACACGGCGGACGGCGGGGCGTCGATTCCGACTTCGGTACGGATCTCGCGGTCGAGCACGGGCCTCGCATACCACCGGGCGGGCCGCTCCGGAAGTGGCGGGCGCTAGCGCGCCGCCTCGAGGGTCAGGCCGCGCACGTCGCTGCGAAAGTCGGCGCCGCGCAGCACGTCGCCGTGCCTCGAGCTACGCGCGGGCTCACCATCGATCGTCTCCACGCACAGCATGCGTCGGCGACTGCGAGCGGCGACCCCAAGCAGCGCTCGCGCGGCGGTGGCCAGCCGCACGGGATCATCGGCGGCCGGAAACGTGACCAGCCGCTTGCCGCCCTTGTCCACGTAGAGCACCGCTTGACCGCCCACGAGCACGACGCTCGCCCCCGCCACTCTGCGCGGGCCGCCGCCGCCCTTGTCCTCACCGCGCAGCGGCCACGGCAACAACCACCCGAAGGGATTGGCCGGGTCGAGGGCTGCGAGCACGACCGGGAGCTCTGGCCCCTCGTGCTCCCGTAGCGCGCGGAGCCGATCGACCGCGCCGGGCAGCGCAAACTGGGCGCCGCCGAGCTGCTCCACGAAGTAGCCGCGCCGCAGCTTGCCGGCCTCTTCCATGGCCTTGAGCACGCGGTAGACGGCCGAGAACCCGCCGGGGAGCTCCTCGAACGCGGCGGCTTCGCGCGTGACCACGCCGTGGCGCTCGAGCAGCGTCACCGCGCGCGCGTGGGCGGTCGCGGTCTCGTCGACGGGCCCGTGGCGCAGCCCCGCGACCAGCGACCAGCGCCCGCCTCCGCCCGCCGAGGCCCGCCCGCGTGCGCCGACGCGCTGCACGGTCGGGCGCGCGTGGGCCCGCAGCGCCGCGAACGTGTCGTTGGTGACCAAGCCCCACCACACCAGGTCCCACAGCGCTTCTTGCAGCGCATTGCGATCCGCGTCGCCGCCGAGATCGAGCAGCTCCACCATGAAGCACGCGCCGCGCTGCTCGAGGCGCTGCAAGATCGCCGCGTGCAGCGGGTCGATCACGGCGCCCTCGGGAGGCTGCGGGGGCGCCAGCAGCAGACCCACGCGCTCGCGCCGATACAGCGCCACGCGGCCGTCGGTCTTGCCGAGCGCGCCGCGACCGACCCACACCAGCCAGCCCGTCGCGCCCAGCTCGTCGAGCATGCGCGGCGAGAAGTCGGGCACGCGCGCAGGCAAGATCGCCTGCTCGAGCTCGGCGTAGGACACGGCGAAGCCCTCGAGCTGGGCGAGCACCTCTTCGAGGCGGGCCGGCCCTCTGCGCCCCTCGCCGATGCCGTGCCAGGCCGGCAAGAAGCGCGCGAGCGCGGCGGCCTCGACCGGGGCGATCTCTCCGCGAAGCTTGGCCAGCGTGCGGCGCTTGATCTGGCGGAAGACCTCGTTGTCGCACCACTCGCGCCCGCGCCCGCCGGGCAGCAGCTCACCGCTCAGCACCACGCCGCGCGCCTCGAGCCGCCGCAGCACATCGCTGACCTGGCCGGGCGGCAGCGCATAGCGAGCGGCGACGGTCGAGATCACGAAGGGGCCGTGAGTGCGCGCAAAGCGCGCAATGAGCACATCGAGGGCATCGGGGACGGGCTCGAGGAACACCGCGGGCAGGCCCGGCGGCGGCAGGCAGCCGAGCGCATCGCGATACAGGCCCGCGTCCTCGAGCGCGACCCAGCGCGGCTCCCCGGCGATGCGCAGGGTCACGGCTCGACGCGAGCGCACGAGCTCATCGAGCCACGCCGTCGGAGGCTCGGTGCAGCGGCGCGCGAGCTCGTCCTCGTGCAGATCACCGACCCGCCGCAGCAGATCGTGCAGCCCGTCGACATGCCGAGCCTGGCGCCCCTCGGCGAGGCCCTGGAGCTCCGCCTCCACCGTGTCGATCACCGCCGCGTCGAGCAGCTCGCGCAGCTCTTCTTGGCCCAGCAGCTCGCGCAGCAGCTTGCGATCGAGCGTCAGCGCCTGAGCCTTGCGCTCGGCCAGCGGGGCGTCGCCCTCGTAGAGATACGCCGCCACGTAGGCGAACACCAGCGAGCGGGCGAACGGCGAGGGCGAGGGGGTCTCGACCACGTCGATCCGCACCTCGCGACGCTGCACCGCCTGCATCAACGCCACGAGCGCGGGCAGGTCGAACACGTCCTGCAAGCACGAGCGGTAGGTCTCCATGATCATCGGGAACGCCGGGAACTCGCGCGCCACCGCCAGGAGCTGCTGCGCCTTGAGCCGCTGCGCCCACAGCGGCTGGCGCTGGTCCGGGCGCTGGCGCGGCAGCAGCAGGGCCCGCGCCGCGTTCTCGCGGAACTGCCCCGCGAACAGCGACGAGTGGGCGAGCTGCAGCACCACCTGCTCCTCGACCTCGTCGGGCGACGGAAGCAGGATCTCGAGCTCGGGCAGCTCCTCGATCTCGACCAGGCGCAGCACGATCCCGTCGTCGCTCCACAGCGCCTGCACCTCGAAGCCGAAGTGCGCCTCCAAGCGAGTCTGCATGGCCAGCGCCCAGGGGGCGTGCACGCGTGCGCCCAGCGGGCTGAGGATGCAGACCCGCCAGTCGCCCAGCTCGTCGCGAAAGCGCTCGATGGTGATCGCGCGATCGGTGGGCAGGGTGCCGGTGGCCTCGCGCTGCTCGTGCACGTAGCGCACGAGGTTCTGGGCCGCGAACGCATCGAGGCCATACTCCGCCTCGAGCCACGGCTCGGCCTGCTCGCGCGTGCGCGCGCCGACCTCGTGGGTGAAGCGGCCCAGCGCGCGTCCCAGCTCGATCGGCCGCCCGGGCCCGTCGCCTCGCCAGAACGGCAGGCGCCCTGGCTCCCCCGGCGCGGGCGAGACGATCACCCGGTCGCGCGTGATCGTCTCCACCCGCCACGTGCTCGAGCCCAGCGTGATGTTCTGGCCCGGGGTGGTCTCGTTGACCATCTCTTCGTCGAGCTCGCCCACGCGCGGGCCGCCCTCGCCCATGAACATGCCGTAGGTGCCGCGGTTGGGGATCGTGCCGCCGCTCACCAGCGAGAGCATCTTGGAGCCGCGCCGCTCCGAGAGCTCGTCGGTGTCGCGATTCCACACGATCCGCGGGCGCAGCTCCGCGAACGCGCTCGAGGGGTAGCGACCGGCGAGCATGTCGAGCACGCCCACGAACGCATCGCGGGGCACCTGCGCGAAGCAGGCGCTGCGGCGGATCACCCGCTCGAGCTCGACCAGCGTCCACGTCTCGAGGCTGCACATCGCCACGATCTGCTGCGCGAGCACGTCGAGCGGATTGCTCGGCACGCGCAGCGGCTCGATCGCACCCTCGCGCATGGCTCTGGCCACCACGGCGCTCTCGAGCAGATCGCCGCGGTGCTTGGGGAACAGGCGCCCGATGCTGGTCTGCCCCACGCCGTGCCCGGCTCGACCCACCCGCTGCAACCCGCGAGAGACCGCTCCGGGTGATTCCACCAGCACCACGAGATCGACGGTGCCCATGTCGATGCCGAGCTCGAGCGAGCTGGTGGCCACGATCGCGCGGATCTGGCCGGCCTTGAGCATCTCCTCGATCTCCTTGCGCTGATGATGCGCGACGCTGCCATGGTGCGCGCGCACGAGGTCCCCGCCGGTCAGCTCGTTGAGGCGCTGGGCGAGTCGCTCGCACAGGCCCCGCGAGTTCACGAACACGATCGTGGTGTGGTGCGCCGCGATGAGCTCGAGCAACCTCGGGTACACGGCGGGCCAGATGCTGTGCTCGAGCGACTCGCCCCCGGGTGTGGTGGTTGGCGTGGTGGTTGGCGTGGCGGAGGCGGGCCGGCCCTCGGCGGGCCGAGTCATGTCGGGCACCGGCACCACGATGCGAAGATCGATGTTGGGCGCCTCGCTGGTGTCGACGATGCTCACCGCTCGGTCCCCGCCGAGGAAGCGCGCGATCTCCTCGAGCGGCCGCGCGGTGGCCGAGAGCCCCAGGCGCTGGGGATCGCGAGGGCACAGCGCGGCCAGGCGCTCGAGCGAGAGCGAGAGGTGGGCGCCGCGCTTGGTCGGCGCGAGCGCGTGCACCTCGTCGACGATCACCGTGTCCACGGTGGCCAACGTCTCGCGCGCCTGCGAGCCCAGCAGCAGGTACAGCGATTCCGGCGTGGTCACCAGGATGTCACCGGGGTCGCGCGCTTGCTGCCGTCGATCCCGCGCCGTCGTGTCCCCGGTGCGCACGTCGACCCGCGGCGGCACGAGCGGCTGCCCTGCGAGCTCGGCGGTGCGCGTGATCCCGAGGATCGGCGCCCGGAGGTTGCGCTCCACGTCGTAGACGAGGGCCTTGAGCGGCGAGACGTAGAGCACCTTCACGCCCGGACCGCGCTCGGGCTGCCGCACCAGTCGATCGATGCACCACAAGAACGCCGCGAGGGTCTTGCCGCTGCCGGTCGGCGCGAGCAACAGCGTGTGCTCGCCCGCGGCGATGCGCGGCCAGCCCTGCGCCTGCACGCGGGTGGGCGCCGCGAAGCTCTGGCCAAACCAAGCGCGGGTGGGCGGCGAGAAGGAATCCACGGGAGCACGAGCTTGCGGTGACGGGGCGGTCGCATCAAGGTGCCGACCGGAGTGGGTCGCGGGAGTGGGCGACGGGAGTGGGCGACGAGACGCGGCCCATGGCGCTGGCCGCGGCCCAACGACCCGCGCGAGGCCGGCGCGCGCTACCCTTCGCTTCGATGAGCGCTCCGACCATTCCCGAGGCCCGCGGGATTCCGGTGCTCGGAAACATCCCAGCGCTGGCGCGCGATGCCATCGGGTGCTTGCTCGGCGCGGTGCAGCAGCACGGCCCGCTGGTGCGCGTGCGGGTCGGCTCGGGCGGGATGCTCCTGGTCGCCCACCCCGAAGATCTCGAGCACGTGCTGCAGGTGCACAACCGACGCTACATCCGGGGGCGCACGGTGGACATGATCCGGCCCATGCTCGGCAACGGGCTGCCGCTCTCCGACGGCGAGTTCTGGCTTCGCCAGCGGCGCACGATGCAGCCTTTGTTTGCACGGCCGCGGATCGCCGCCATGGTCGAGACGATGGTGGCGGTGACGCGGCGCTACGTCGCCGAGCTGCAGCCCGGCGCCGAGCTCGAGACCCACTACCTGATGATGCGGATCACCCGAGACGTGATCGTCGAGACCATGTTCTCGACCACGCTCGGGGCCGACGTGGACGAGCTCGATGCCGCGCTCGCCACGATCGAGCGTCATGTCGCGCGCTACGGCATGTTCCCGGTGAAGATCCCCGGATGGCTGCCCACGCCCGACAACGTGCGATTTCGCCGGGCCATCGCCACGCTCGACCGCCTGGTCTACGGGCTCTTGGCCCAGCGCCGCGAGGCACCCACCCTCGATGCGCCCCCGCGCGACCTGCTCGACGCGCTGATGCAGGCGCGTGATCCCGAGACCCACGAGGGCATGAGCGAGGTGGCGCTGCGCGACGAGGTGATGAACATCTTCTTTGCTGGGCACGAGACCAGCGCCAACCTGCTCACCTGGTCCGTGCTCGAGCTCTCCCGCGACCCCGACGTCGAGGCCCGCCTGCGCGACGAGGTGCAGGCCGTGCTCGGGGGACGCGAGCCCGAGGTCGCCGACGTGCCGCGGCTGGAGCTCGTGAGCGCCGTGCTGCGCGAGACGCTGCGGCTGCACCCGGCCG
>JBFIJN010000444.1:0-7546 GCA_041600735.1 Nannocystaceae bacterium | reverse complement strand
GTCGAGGTGGGCGAGACCACCGCGTTCTCGCTGCGCCCGCCCGCGTCGTGCCGCAAGCGCTGCGACATGGAGCTGCGCGACCTCGAGCCCGGCTCGTGACCTATTACAGCGGCCCCACCACCGTGGCCCACAGCTCGAGCAGGAACAGGATCAGCATGCTCGCGCCCAGGGCCTCGAGTAGCGTGCGCGACAGCGTCCAGCGCTCGCTGCCCTCGTCGATGCGGCGCACGAGCGGCAGGCCCACCACGAAGTACGCGGCGTAGCCGAGCGAGCCATAGCGCAGCATCTTGGCCTTGTCGGCGTAGGCGAAGTAGGCCGAGAGCCCGTCGTTGGCCATGGCGAACGTCTCGAGCCACGCGATCCCGTAGGCGAGCACGAGCACGGCGAGCGCCCGCCCCCACCCGCCGAGCGGCAGCGCGCGCTCGAGCCGGCGCAGCGCGATGGGGGCCGCGACGAAGTAGGTGACGAAGTACGCCTGCGTCAGCGGGTACATGAACACCGGCACGGTCTGCGACGAGTGCCCCACGCCCTTCGCCTGGAGCATCCACGTGACGGGGAAGCCGTAGCGCATGCCCATGAGATCGAAGAAGTAGTGGGTGCCGAAGTAGGTGCCGAAGATCACCAGCACCAGCACCCATGCATTGAGCTTGAACCACCAGCACTGCCAAACCGGACGATTACGATCGGGACGATTGGGCCAGATCCACGGACCCACGATGGCCGCGCCACCGAGCAACAGCGAGAACAGCAAGTAGCCCCGATCACCCCACGTATGGATCCAGCCGGTGACGATCACCAGCGCGACCGCGAGCATCCACGCCACGCTATAGCCCAGCAGCCAGCGCTCGGCCCACGCTTTGTCGGGGTTGCTCGAAAGCCAGCGGGCCGCTTGCGCAGCGCAGGGTTGTTCACGGTTGGCGCTCACGAAGGGCTCGCGCGGGCATGGTATCGCTTCGATTGCTACGCTGCTCGGGCGATGCCGTCGGACCCCAGTCATCCCCCATCGTATGAAGCGCTCGCTGGGTTGGTACAGCAGCTGGCCACCAGCGTAGCGGCGATGGAGCAGCGGCTCGCGCAGCTCGAGCAGCGCAGCACGCCCCCTGCTGACGACTTTGCGCAAGCTGCGGGCCCGTGGATCACGGGGCGCACCTCGCCTCCCCACGCAGCTGCACCTGTGATCGCGAGCACTGCGGCCCCCGCTTTCTCGCCGCCGCAGCGCGCCGCAGCTCGGCCCCGGCCACCCGCGCAGCCCTGGAAGCCCGAGCCCGCGTGGTGGCAGGTGGGGCCGCTGCAATCGGTCGAGGCCGACAAGGCGCCGATCGTGGCGCTCGCCGCCGCGGGTGGTTTGGCGGTGTTGGTCGGCATGATGTTCTTCGTGTGGTACGCGGTCGAGCGCGGCTGGCTCTCGCCCACCACGCGACTCTTGCTCGGCGGCGGTGCGGGGCTGGCCATGCTGATCGCTTCGTGGCCGCTCGCCGATCGCAACCGCGCGGCGGCCGGAGGCCTGGGCGGTGCGGGGCTGGGCACGTGGTTTGGCGTGTGGCTCGTCGCGCGACACGTGCACGGGGTGGTCGGGCCCACCGAGGCGTTCGCGGGGCTCGCAGCCGCGGCCGCCATGTGCCTGGTGGTCGCCGGTCTTCGAAACCTGCGCCTGATGGCGATCTTGGGGGCCCTGGCCGCATTCGCGACCCCGATCGCGACCGCGACCGGAGCCGATCGCCTGCACGAGCTGATGATCTACCAGCTGCTCTTGATGGTGGCCTTGGTCGCGCTCGAGCAGGTGCGACGCTGGCCCGAGCTCGGTCACATGGCGGTGGGCGGCACGTGGCTGCTGATGGCGGGCTGGGCCAGCCAGCACCTCGATGCTTCCACCACCGACAAGCTGCTCGGGTGGAGCGCGGTGCTGCTGGTGATCACCTCGGGGCACACGGTGCTGCTGCGGCTGCGCGGCATGGCCACGCATGCGGCCGCTCGCCACTCGATGGGTGGGCTGTTCGCGTGGTCGGTGGTCACCGCGGCCACGCTGGATCAGCTCGAGCTGATGGCCTCGCTCACGCTCGGCATGGCGCTGTGGCACCTGGCGCTGCTTGGTTGGTCGCGCAGCCGCGGGGTCTGCAACGGGCTCCACGCCGTGCTGCTGGGGCTCGCCTGGGCGCAGCTGTTTGCGTTGGGTCCGCTGCGCTTCGAGGGCGCGGAGCTCCCGGGTTGGTGGTTGGCGCAGGGCCTCGTCGGCGCGCTCACGGTCGTGGTCGTCCGCGGTTGGTTGCCGATGCGGCTCGCCGCCGCTCCGCTCATCGGGGTGCTGGGCTGGGTCGCCGATGCCGAGCGCAGCAGCACCGGTCTCGCGTTCGGCCTGGCGGTGGCGCTCGTGTGCGTCGTGATCGCGCTGTGGCCGGGCCGCGACACCGAGGCCGAGGCCGAGGCCGAAGCGAGCTCGAGCGCAGACGAGCCTGGTGGCGCGATGGCGGTGCTGTTGCTGACGATCGCCGCCGTCGTCGCGGGCTCGGTCGCCGAGCTGCACCTCGAGCTAGGTCGCACCGCGTGGGCTCCGTGCGCGGTGGCAGGCGTGGCGGTGATCGCCACCGCGCGCGCGTTCGTCCGCCTCGACCCACAGCGCGTGAAGGGCACGATGTTCGCCGTGTGCCTCGGCCTCGTGTGGACGGTGGCCCACGTGGTCTACGAGGATCTCCTCCAAGACGCGAGCGCCGATGATGCTCGCTCGGCGGTCGCGATGGCTGCGCTGCTGTTCGGGGCGCTGGGCGCGGTGCTGCTGGTGCTGCTGCGTCGCGACCCCAGGGGCCGCACCGTGGCCGCCGAGTCGCACGACGCCGCCGGGATCGTGGCGGTCCTCGGCCCCGCGCTCGCGCTGCAGATGTTCGTCATCACCGCGCTGTTCTCGTCGATGCCGGGCCACCCCGGCCTGTGGTCGCTCGAGCTCGCCAGCATCAGCGTGATCGCAGCCGTGGCTGCGCTCGTCGGCCTCGTCGCCGGTCTGCGTCTGCACCGCGAGAGCTGGCGAAAGCTCGCCCTCGCCGGCCTGGTGGTCGTGGCCGCCAAGCTCGTCTTCATCGATCTCTCCGAGGTCGACGTTGCCTATCGCGTGCTGAGCTTCGTGGGCCTGGGCGCGTGCATGTTGCTCGGCGCGATCGCCTACGGGCGCGCGCTGCAGCGCGCACGCGAGGCGCCGCCGCCGAGCCAGGCGTGAGCCGAATCGACGCGAGGATCCCGCGCCGCCGCCAGAGTGAGCGTCACTCGGCGAACTCCAGGTCCGTCACGATCACCGAGCCGGAGCGGTCGAGCGCGGTCATGTCGAGCTCGAGCGCCTCGAGCGCGCCGAGGTCGAGCGCGGGCTCGACCTCGAGCAGTCGCGCCATCGGGATCCTCACCGTCTCGAGGATCTCCCGCAGCGCATTGTTGGTCTGCGGGTAGAGGTGACGCAGCACCTTGATGTCGGAGAGCGGGAGCTGAGCCTGGTTGCCGGCGACGTCGATCACCCGCACGAAGAAGTCCTGCTCGGTGAGCCCGGTGTTGAGCGTGCTGAGCCGCGAGACCACGCGGAACGAGAGCGTTCCGGCATGGGTCGCGTCGTAGCCCTCCAGCGCGAAGCGGGCCAGCGGCTGGTTGCCCTGCTCCCACAGCAGGCGCAGGGAGTTGCGCAGGTGCGGGTACGCAGCGTCGCAGCCGGCGGCCTGGCACACCTGCCACACGAACCACCCGGTGAAATCGTTGGCGCCGCCCAGATCGTTGGCGCCCGGGGTCTCGGGGCCGGTGAGATCATCGAGCGTGGTGCGCTCGGTCGACGAGTACGACCAGCGCAGATCGAGCGAGCTCTGGGCCCACGCATCGAACGCGGTAGGCGACGGTCGCTCGGCCCGCACGAACGCCTCGGTGCCTTCATCCTGGAGCGTGGCGTTGAACCACGAGCCGAGCGTGGCCCCCAGCATGCGCGTCTGCTGGAGCTTGAGCGGGTTGGCCGGGGGCTCGCAGTACGGGTGCGTGCCTCCCTGATATGCCCACTCGGACTGTCGCCACTCGGTATTGAAGAAGTTGTGGTTGGCGCCCACGTAGAGTACCTGCGCCTGCTCCACGCCGTCGTCGAAGCCGATCGAGCGATCGTAGTGGCGATGCCCCATCAAGTTGCTCACGTCGCCGTCGCAGGCGGGCAACAGCACCGCGAGGTTGGTGTCGCGCACGACCACGTCGTGATAGTCGGTGGGAGCCACGGCAAACACCGAGACCACCTGCAGCCCGGGGATCGGGGTGCTGGCCAGCATTCCCGGCACGTTGGAGACCGCGTCGCCGCCCCGCGAGTGGCCCACCAAGCCCACGCGGGCCAGGTCGAGGTGGCCCGCGAACAGCCCGCCCAGATCGCCGGCACCCCCCTGCCAGTCGGACCAGCGCCGCAGGTGCTCCATTACCAGCCGCGCACGCTCGAGGATGAAGTCGTCGCGGCAGTTCATCGCGTTGCCGCTGATGCTCACCGTCACGTAACCCTGCGCCGCCAGTGTCTCGAGGAAGTAGTCGTAGCCCTCGGCGTTGGGCGCGGTGAGCTCACCCGGGAACGCACACTCGTGGTCCGTGCTCGTGGAGCAGAAGTCGTTGTTCGGATCGCCGGGATCACGACAGTTGCCGTGGTTTCCGTGCATCGCCAGCACCAGCGGGAACGGACCCTCGCCGAGCGCGACCGGGTGGCGCACCACGCCATAGAGCGTGGTCGCGAACGGGATCCCCGGCACCGCCACGTTGCGCAGATCGTAGAGCTCGTCGACCACCGTGAACGCTCGCCGGGGTGAGGTGGCCCCGCCGTCGCCAAGCGCGGACTCGGTGACCACGCGAAACCAGGCGGCGGTCTCGGTGAGCGTGTGCGTGTAGAGCTGCTCGCTCGCGGCCACCGTGCTCACGGCGACCCACGGACCTCCGGCTTCCGGGGCGGTCTCGACGCGATAGCCGCTCGCCACCGCCGAAGGGCTGGGCTCCCACGCCAGCGTGATCTCGGTCTGCCCGCCCGCGGTGAGCTCGCCCGCGATCACGCGAAAGCCCTCCACCGCGAACAGGTCGACGCGCTCGAGCTCGGTGCTGCACATGGCCGCGTTGCCGCTGCCGTCGGTGGCCGTGTAGGTCACCGCGTTGACCCCCGCGCTCAGCACGGCCGGGCTCGCGACGATCTCCAGGTCGTCCCAGCACAGGTCGTCGGCATTGGCCGGGGGCGCGGCCACCTCTACGTCGGGCGAGGGGCGCAGCACCATGCCGGCGCTCGGGCACGCGATGAACGGCGGGTCCTCGTCGATCACCGTCACCACCGTGGTGCAGCCGGTGGTGTCGCCGTCGCCCGCGAGCGTGAACTCCAGCGGGTGCTCGCCCGGGGGCAGCGAGGCCGGAGCCTCGCCCGTCACCATCCACCCGTCGCACGCCGGGGCGGCGGGGGTCTCGACCATCACCGGGGTCAGCGGGCCCGTGCACGAGAGCGACTGATCGGCGGGGCAGGTGAGCTCGAACGGCTCGCTGCAGCTCCCGGCCGACTCGTCGAGCGTGTCGGGGTCTGCGGTCGTACCCGCCGTGCCGGCGGTGTCGGTGCCCGAGTCGGTGTCCGCGGGCACGGGGGCATCATCGCCGCACCCGGGCAGCGACGCGACGCCGAGGCTCGCGAGCACCAGCCACGCTCGTCGAGGCGTGCGGCTCATCGCGGCACCTCCAGCGAGCGCGTCAGCACCACCCGCGAGGCTTCGTCATCGCCCCAGCGCAGCGAGGCCTCGTCGCCGTCGCGCAGTCGTGCGACATCGTCGACCACGAAGCGCATCACTCCCTTGGCGGGGAACGTGTAGTGATGGAATCGCAGCTCGCCCACCTGCAGCACCGGATCGAGCGCGCGGCCCGGCCAGGTCGGCGCGTGCACGTCGAGCGCCCGCGGAGCGACGGGGGCGAGCACCTCCGCCCCGCGGCCGTCCTCGGCCTTCGGGACCGCGATCGCGCTGATCTCGAGCCGGGGCGCGAGCTTGCCCGCCCCCGCGGGGCTCGGCGGTGGGAGCTCGGCGCGGACCAGCGCGGCCTGAGCCGCTGCGGGGTCACGCGCCGCGACGAGCAAGAGCCCCGCGATGCACAGCGTCGATCCGAGCTTGGGTGCCATGGCCGCGGCATCGTACATCGTGGCTTCCCCCCGAATCACGTAGGATCGCCCGCGACTCATCATGCACACCGACCGCGTCCCTCCCTCGCGCTGGCCCTCGCGCTGGCCCTCGCGCTGGCCCTCGCGCTGGATCGCGCTGGCGCCCGAGATCGCCGAGGCCCTGGCTGCGCGGCGCCCCGTGGTCGCGCTCGAGTCCACGATCGTCACGCACGGTATGCCGTGGCCCGTGAATTTCACCACCGCGCGCGCGGTCGAGGCGGTCGTGCGCAAGCACGGTGCCGTGCCGGCCACGATCGCGGTGCTGGACGGGAAGATCCGGGTGGGGCTCGGCGACGACGAGCTCGAGGCGCTCGCCCGCGACCCCGGGGCGCGCAAGCTCAGCCGCCGCGATCTCGGCGTCGCGCTCTCGCAGGGCTGGCGGGGCGGCACCACGGTTGCGGCCACCATGATCTGCGCGGCGGCGGCTGGCGTGCGCGTGTTCGCGACGGGGGGCATCGGCGGGGTGCACCGCGGGGGCGAGCTCAGCCTGGATGTCTCGGCCGACCTCACCGAGCTCGGGCGCACTCCGGTCGCGGTCGTCAGCGCCGGCTGCAAGGCGATCCTCGACATCCCGCGCACGCTCGAGGTGCTCGAGACCTTGGGCGTGCCGGTCGTCGGCTTTGGCTGTGACGAGGTCCCTGCGTTCTACACGCGCGGCAGTGGTTGTCCGGCGCCCCTGCGGCTCGATACCGCCGCGCACGTGGCTGCGCTGCTCGATGCACACTGGGGCGTGGGCCTGCGCTCGGGGGTGCTGGTGACCAATCCGATCCCGCACGCCCATGCGATGGATCCCGTCGCGATCGACCAGGCCATCACCGCCGCGCTCGCGCAGGCCGAGGCGCAGGGCCTGCGGGGCCCCGCGATCACCCCGTTCTTGCTGGCGCAGCTGGCCACGATCACCGGCGAGCGCAGCCTCCACAGCAACGTCGCGCTCGTCGAAGACAACGCCCGCGTCGCCGCCGCGATCGCGGTCGCCCATGCCGAGCTCGTCTCGCCTCCCGACGCCCCGCCCATGGCATAGTGGCGCCATGCGCTGCGCCTTGGCGTCGACGTTCGCGATCCTGCTGCTGGCGTGTCAGGACCCCGAGCTCCCTCCTCCGCCGATCGGCGGCAGCGGCTCGCCGGTGCCCCCGATGGGCGGCCAAGCGTCGGGTTCGGGCGCCGACGCGAGCGGCACGCTCGGCAGCGGCACGCTCGACGGCGGCAGCAGCGAGTCCTCCACCACCGGCGGTGGCAGTGCGCTGCTCGTCACGGGGCGGCTCGTCGATGGGCCCTCGCAGCTCCAGCCCGTGAGCTGCGACGTGCGATTGCACCTGCTCGAGTCCTTCGACCGCGGCAGCGGACTGCCGACCGAGAGCTTCTACGAGGAGCGCTTCTTCGTGC
>JBFIJN010000443.1:0-7558 GCA_041600735.1 Nannocystaceae bacterium | reverse complement strand
GCGAACTCGCCGCGCGGGAGCACCCGCTCGCCGTCGCGCCACGTCGCGGTACTGCGCGGGTGTTGGGGTAGGGCGACCCGCGACCCGCGAGCGGACCCCGCCGCCCACCCCGCCCGCGCGCGGCCGGGTCCGCTACTGCGGCAGGCTCTCGATGATGCGCCGGGCGAAGCCGGTCATCGCGGGGGCGTAGTCCGAGGCACACACCGAGGACTCCATGCCCGCTCCGCTGACGCTCTCGATCACCTTGTGAATGCGCACCGGGGGAAGGCCCCAGTCGCTGCCGTCGCGGCACCCCGGCTCGATCCCGAAGTCGTCCCCGAACCGGGGATCGAGCGCCTCTCGGTAGCGCACGCTGCCGTCGGCGGCCACGCCATCGATCGCCATGATCATCGCGCCCTCGGCCTCGAGCTGCTCGATGAAGCGGCTCACCGGATACAGCACTGCATCGTGCTCGGGGTCGGCCGCGGCCTCGCCGGTGGCGGTACGATCGGCCACCATGCAGTCGAGCGCACTGGGGTCGCCGCTGCACCGCACCCCCGCATTCCAGCACACGGCCGACGTGGGCCTGATGGCGGTGGGATCGGACCACAGCGCGCGATCCCCCTCGGCGAGGAACGCCCACTCCTGGGCTTGGTTGTGGGAGCAGTCGGCCTCGTCGGTCACGAGGATCACGGCGAGCCGCGCGGTGGGGCGGTGGAAGCCGTTCTCCGTCGCGCGCTCGAGCGCCCTCGACGTCGCCATCAGCGGCTGCTCGAAGCCACAGCCGTCGATCCCCTGCGGGACGAGGCAGCGCAGCAGCTCGCCGCTCTCGGCCGGCGAGTATGCGGCGACATCGACCCACGGGTCGTCGAGCTCGAGGGACTCCCGCGCGCAGATCTCGAGACAGGCGGAGTCGCGCACGTCGACATTGGTGTCACCACTCACGACGAAGCTGTCGAGGCGCTCGTGGCACCCGCTACCGACGAGCTGGCCTGCCTCGGGGGTGGTCAGTCGGCACCACGGATTGCCGTTGTCGGTGGTGGTGACGCCCACGCGCAGGTCGACGGGCGGCTCGGCGCTCGCGAACGCGCTGACCAGCGCATCCATCGACTGGGCCAGTCGCCGCTGCTTGGTGCCCATGCTCCACGAGTTGTCGACCACGAGCAGCAGGTCGACCTCGCGCTCGCGGACCGTGCCGGGCTCGAGCTCGGGCTCGGGCTCGGGCGGCGGGGGCTCGAAGCAGCCCGTGTCCTGCGCGGCCGGCTCCCGCACCCCTTCGGTACATGCAGCTTGATCGGGCTCCTCCTCGGCGGGCGGCTCGGGGGGGTCACAGCCGAGGATCGCGAGGCTCGTGCACAGGACGACGAAGAGTGGGCGGCGTCGTGTCATCGAGGCGCAAGCTAGCACCGCGATACCCGAGCCTCCACGGCCCGAACGAACCGATCGACGATGTGAGCCGCTTCCGTGCAGCCGATGGCGACGATCGGCACCGACGGGCCGGCACTGACGGGCCAGCTACGAGTCCGAGGCCGTCACCCGCAGGATCTCCTCGAGCGTGGTCATGCCCTCGTTGATCTTGTTCAGCCCGCTGCGCCGCAGCGTCGACATGCCCAGGCGGATCGCCTCGAGCTTGAGCTCGGCCGTCGAGGCGCCCTGGAGCACGAGGTCCTTGATCGCGTCGGTCATGACCATGACCTCGTAGAGCGCCACGCGGCCGCGGTAGCCCGTGTTTGCGCAGGTCTTGCAGCCGCGGCCGTGCTTGGGCACGCACGCGCGCGCTTCGGCGGGCTTCATGCCCGCGTCGATGAGCGCTTGCTCGGTCACCTTGTCGTCGTCGGTCACGCAGTCCTTGCACACGCGACGCGCGAGCCGCTGGGCCACGATCATGTTGACCGACGCGGTCACCAGGAACGGCTCCACGCCCATGTTGAGCAGGCGATTGATGGTCGAGGGTGCGTCGTTGGTGTGCAGCGTCGACAGCACCAAGTGACCGGTGAGCGCGGCCTTGACCCCGATCTCCGCGGTTTCGAAGTCTCGGATCTCGCCGACCATGATGATGTCGGGATCCTGGCGCAGGAACGAGCGCAGCGCGGTGGCGAAGTTGAGCCCGATGTCGTCGTGCATCTGCACCTGGTTGATGCCGGCCAGGTTGTACTCGACGGGATCCTCGGCGGTGGAGATGTTGACCTCCTCGCTGTTGAGCTCGGACAGCGCCGAGTACAGCGTGGTGGTCTTGCCCGAGCCGGTGGGGCCGGTGACCAGGCACATGCCGTAGGGGCGGTGGATGTTCTCCTTGAACGCCTTGAGCGGGGTGACCTCGAAGCCGAGCTTGGTCATGTCGAGCTCGAGCTTGTCGCGATCGAGCAGGCGCATCACGATCTTCTCGCCATACAGCGTGGGCAGCGTGGACACGCGAAAGTCCATCTCGCGGTTCTTGCCGATGCGCAGCTTGATGCGGCCGTCCTGCGGCAGGCGGCGCTCGGCGATGTCGAGCGTGGCCATGATCTTCATGCGACTGGTGATCGCATTCTTGAGCTTGATCGGCGGCGACATCTCCTGGTGGAGCACGCCGTCGATGCGGTAGCGAACGCGATAGAGCTTCTCGTAGGGCTCGATGTGGATGTCGGAGGCGCCCTTGTTGATCGCGTTGAGCAGGATGAGGTTGCAGAGCTTGACCACCGGGGCCTGCTCGGCCTCGGCCTGCGAGTCCATCACGTTGAAGTCCTCGGCGAGCTCGTCGCCGAAGTCGATGTCTTCGAACTCGAGCCCGCCCATCACCTCGTCGTAGGACTCGAGCTGATCGGGCTGATCGTAGTAGCGAACGATCGCCTCTTCGATCGCGGCATCGGTGGTCACGACCGGCTCGATGTTGAGACCGGTGAGGAACTTGAGATCGTCGATGGCGTAGATGTTGGAGGGGTCGCTCATCGCGACGATGAGCGTGCTCGCGGCGCGCTGCACCGGCAGCACGGTGTGCTTGACCGCGACCTCCTTGGGGACGAGCTCGATGACCTCGAGGTCGATCTCGAATTCTCCCAGACTGATCGATGGAACGCCGTACTGCCGCGCGAGGAACTCGGTCAGCTCCTTCTCGCCGAGGATGCCGAGCTTGGCCAGGCTGTAGGCGAGGCGCTTGCCCGTGCGATGCTGGTCGACCTGAGCGTCGCGCAGCTGCTGGGTCGAGATGATGCTCTCGCGGACGAGGAGCTCTCCAATCCTATCGTTCGCCATGAACCCTTCCTTGGCCCGCACGCGGCTAGGCGCGCGCCCCGACCAGAGTAGCGGGGGTGCCGGGCCCCGCAAAGGCCGCGCTGACGCGCCGACGGCTTTTCCGCTATGGTCCGCCGCCATGGCAGAGCGACCCTCAGGTCGGGAGCCCGGCGGGCGCGGGCAGCCGCGACGCGGGCGGGGCCGGCCCTCTACGCCGGTGGTGCGCGGTCGGGGTGTGAAGGTGTCCCACCGGGCGGCCCGCGGCCTCACGTCGGGCCATCCCTGGGTGTTCCGCGACTCGCTGCTGCGCCCGCTGGAGGGCAAGGAGTCGGGCGAGGCGATCCAGGTGCACGACGAGGACGGCCGTCCGATCGGCTGGGGCTTGTTCGAGCCCGAGGGCGCAATCGCGCTGCGGATGGTGGCGCTCGGCGAGCGCCTCGCCTGGGACGACGCCGAGCTCGCTCGCCGCGTGCGCAACGCGGTCTCGTTTCGCGAGGCCATGCTCGGCCCCGCCGTCGCGGGCGCGTGCCGCCTGGTGCACGGCGAGGGCGACGGCCTCCCCGGTCTCGCCGTCGATCGGCTGGGCGAGTTCCTGCTGATCTACAAGTACTCGCGCGCCGCCGAGTCGTATCTGGAGCGGCTGGTGCCGATCCTCCAAGAGCAGCTCACGCCGGCCGGCATCTACATGCAGGATCGCGTGCGCGGCGTGGTGGCCGAGGAGCGCAAGCCGCCCGCGTTCCACCTGCAGGGGAAGACCGCGCCCAACGAGCTCGAGATCGAAGAAGACGGGCTGCGCTTCGTGGTCGATCCCAGCGCACCGGTGTCTCCGGGGTTGTTCCTCGATCTACGCGAGGGCCGGCGCCTGGCCGAGCGGCTCTCGCCGGGTCGTCGCGTGCTCAACCTGTTCTCGTTCACCGGCTCGTTCGGCGTGCGAGCGGTGCGAGCGGGCGCGGCCAAGGTGGTCAATGTCGACGCCGCCGCGCGCTCGCATGCTCGCTGTCGCCAGAACCTCGTCGCGTCGGGCCTGCCCGCCGAGGCCTGCGAGAACCTCACCGGTGATGCGTTCAAGTTCCTCGAGAAGATGCGCCAGCGCGGCGAGCAGCACGATCTGGTGATCGTCGATCCGCCCCCGTTCTCGCGGGTGAAGGACCGGGTGTTCTCCGCCATGCGCGACTGGGAGGAGCTGATGGAGGCCACCGCCCACGTGGTCGCGCCGGGCGGCGAGATCCTGGCGATCAGCAACGCGGCCAAGCTCGACGAGAACGAGCTGCTCTCGGCGCTCGGGCGCGGGGCAGCGCAGGCGGGGCGCGAGGTGAAGCTCGTGGGCGAGCAAGGGCTGCCCGAGGATTTTCCCGTGCCGCCCGCGTTCGGCGAGGGGCGATACCTGCACATCAAGCGCTTGTGGGTCGCGTGATCGCCTCGTCGAGATAGCCCTCGAGCCCGTCGAGGCACCCGTACCAGCCGCGCTCGTGGTCGCTGCGGGCGGCTTCGTCGAGGATGCGCTGGTGGACGATGATCACCTCGGTTGCGCCCTCGCGCGCCTCGAAGCGCACGGTCACCCGCTCGGGGTCACCGGCCCGCGGCCCCAGCTGCCAGGTGTAGACGAGCCGCTTGGGCGGGGTGACCTCTTCGAACTCACCGCTGATCCACAGCACCTGTCCGTCGGGCAGGCGATTGCCGATGCGGTAGCGGCCGCCTACGCGCAGATCGACCTCGGCCCCGGCGCACTCCACCGGCGCCGGGCCCCACCAGCGCACCAGCTGCTCGGGGCGGGTCCACGCTTCGAATAGGCGCTGCGGAGTGGCGCGGATCGTGCGACGGACGACGAGGTCGATGCTCGACGAGGTGGCGGGCTGATTCATGGTCGTGAGCCTCGGTGGGAGTCGGTCGCTAGCGCTCGGCGCCATCGTCATCGTCGCCGTCCTCGACGAACTGCGCGAGGGCCTCGAGCGTGTCCTCCCAGAACGTGCGGTAGAAGCCGAGCCACTGCTCCACCTCGCGCAGCGGGCCGGGCTCGAGCGAGCAGCGATGCACGCGACCCTCGATGTCGCGCGAGACCAGCCCGGCGCCCTCGAGCACGCGCAGGTGCTTGCCCACCGCCTGCAGCGTGATCGCGAACGGTGCCGCGAGCTCGCTGACCGGGGCGGGACCCCGCGCGAGGCGAGCGAGCAGGGCCCGTCGCGTGCGGCAGGCCAACGCATGGAACACGTCGTCGAGGTGGTCCTCGGCGGCGCGTGCTCGGGCTTCGGCGCTCGACATTTCGATTGCGATAGTAAACCAATCGGTTTACTATCGCAACCACCATGAGCGATGTCATCCACCAAGAAATCGAGCTCGCTGCCACCCCCGCCCGGATCTACGAGGCGTACATGAGCGCTGAGCAGCACAGCGCCTTCACCGACGGCCCGGCCGAGATCAACAAGGAGGAGGGCGGCGCGTTCTCGTGCCACGGCGGGCAGATCCTCGGCCGCAACATCGAGCTCGTGCCCGGCTCGCGCATCGTGCAGGCGTGGCGCGTGGCCGCGTGGGAGCCGGGACTGTTCTCGGTGGTGCGCTTCGAGCTGCGCGCGGAGAAGGGCGGCACGCGCTTGGTGATGGATCACAGCGGCGTGCCCGAGGCCTTCCGCGAGCACATCGCCGGTGGGTGGCACGCACGCTACTGGGGACCGCTGGCCAAGTTCCTGGGGTGAGGACTTGCGGAGGCGAGGTGAAGCTCCCGGCCCCTCTTCCCGCGGATCGCGGGACACGCGCTGACGTGCTCTCGTAGTGGTTCGGGATGACTCCGAACCTGCCACTCGGGGCTTTGACCGACTCTATCCCGTTGTGATAAGAATCATCTTCGGTCCTTCGGATGGGCGAGGCGAGATGAAGCACGTGGTCCAGATGGCGCGAAAGATGGTCGCTCTGGGCGCATGCGTGGTCAGCGCGGTCTCGTGCAGTGTCCGAGATACCGAGCCGCCGCTCGATTTCGCTCCGCTGTGTGAAGTATGGTGCGCCCGATACCTGGAATGTCTGACTGACATCGCACCCACGGAGAAATACGACAGTCAGGCCGGCTGCGTGGACCACTGCGTGGAGAACCCAATGCTCCAGCATTGCACGAAGGAGCATTATGCAACATTCGAGTGCGAAGTAGCCCCCGAGAATGCATGCCCGACATTTCGTCGAATCTGGACCGACCCTGATGGGCCGTGCCAGATGGAAATTGAAGTCTCCAGTGCCTGTATTGAAAGCGAGGTAAACAAGTGACCCTCGTTCGGCATGTCCTCGTGCCTCCATTCTTGGCACTGGTATTCCTGCCAATGGCCTGTGTGAGTGGCAGCGGTGGGACCAGTGAGAGTGGAGCGGCTACTGGCCCTGATGGTGTCCTTGGACGTCAATGGTGCGTGGAGGCAAATGGTGCCAGGGGGCACTACGATGAAACGCCGTATTTGAGCCAGATAATCCAGCATCCGGACACGCAGACGCCTATGCGGGGTTGTGAGTGCTACTGTCCAGAGGACCACGCCTTGATGTCCCAAGGGCTGGCCGGCACTCACGGCGGTACCGATTTGATGTGGTACAATGGGCAAGTTGCGGCGCTTAGAGGATCGTCGCAGGGGGCATGTGAGGATCGTGTCGAGGAGTACGAGATTGCGATGGGGGCCGATGTATTATTCACGTATATGGACGACGTGAGCTGTGCAGATGCTGTATCCGACGAAGATCCTTTCTATGTAGTTGAGTGCGTCAAGCACGAAGATGAGTGTACCCAAGACGAGCCGGTGAATGGGACCGGAGGTGCTCCAGGTGTGGATGAGACCGCTGCGGACGGAGGAGGGGCGTTTGTATACGGTCTCTCCGACTACGACGATGTCATTGATGTTACGGGTTCTCATGCCGATATAGATATCGATTTCGTCAAGGAGGTGCTCGGTGACTTGTCGGTGTTCGAGGATGACAACATTGGAGTGACGCTGGAATTGTCAGATAAAAGCAATCTGGGGTTTCGGTTCAAACACCTTGGATCCGAATCGTTTCCGGTGGCGCTCGGATTCGAGCAAGACGACTTCGTCGTGAGCCTCAACGGGATCGCGATGGATAGCGTCGCCGATGTTACGCTGGCGTTTGAGTCCCTCAGCCAGGAGTATGATTTTACGGTCACGATCGACCGCGGTATGACGACCATTACGAAGACTTTCAAATTCGTTGACATGCAGCGCTATCCGTAGGGGGTGGCACCCAACCTCCTTATGGAGGAGTCTTCCGCTGTGGTACGAGGGGCGTCCGGATGGCGTTCCTCGAGCCGGACCCCAGAGTGAAGACGACCGGGTGATGGACGACGGCGAGCGGAGCCCGCACGGACGGCTGAGCTGTGGTCGAGCGGGCT
>JBFIJN010000442.1:0-7565 GCA_041600735.1 Nannocystaceae bacterium | reverse complement strand
GGGCTCGTCGATGGTGGCGTACCGCGAGCGCTCGCGCGGCGCACCGTGCATGCGATCGCCCGCTCGCCCGGCCTCGCGCTGGCGCGGGAGCACGAGCGACGAGCGCAGCGCCTCGCGCAGGTGGCTCGCCTTCACACCGCCGTCCGCACGCTCGCACCGCTCGAGCGCCGCTCTGCGCCCGCCGCCGCGGAGCTGTTCGAGCGCTACTGGGCCACCGCTACGCCCGCGATCTTCACCGACATCGTGCCGGGCTGGCGCGCGCAGTGGACCCCGCACAGCCTGCGCGAGCGCTTTGGCGACGTGCGCATCGAAGCCTGCACGGGCCGCGAGGGTGACCCGCGCCCCGATGCAAACTGGCGCGAGCACCGAGTGGAGCTCTCGCTGCGCGAGTATGTCGATCGCATGCTCACGGTCGGCGAGGGCAACGACCTCTATCTCATCGCCAACAACCGCAACACCGCGCGGGGGGAGCTGCGCGCGCTGTGGCACGACGTGGTGCTCCCCGCCGGGTGGTTCGACGAGCCCAGGCTGCCCTACGGCTCCGCGCTGTGGCTCGGGCCGGCGGGGACGATCACGCCGCTGCACCACGACACCTCGAACATCCTGTTCTGCCAGATCCACGGGCGCAAGCGCATCGTGCTCGCACCACCGTGGGCCCACGCGCTGCTCGACAGCGCCGAAGGGGTCTACAACCGCCGCGGACCCGAGGCGCTCGCCGACGAGGGCATCCCCTCGCTCGACCTCGTGCTCGGCCCCGGCGAGTCGCTGTTCATCCCCGCCGGCTGGTGGCACGACGTGCGCGCGCTCGATGCCTCGGTGAGCCTGGCGATCAATGCATTCGCGCGCGCCAACGTGTACCCCTGGTACACGCCGGGCGGCGTGCGCTAGAGCGCCGTCGTCACGTCGACTCGAACACGAACGGATACGTCACCACCACCACGCCGCCGCCGGTCGGCTTGGGGAACTTCCAGCGCTTGACGGCCTTGGCGATGCAGCCGTCCACCTTGGGGTCGGACAGCGTGCTGCTCGCCACCGTGGCCACGGCAACGCTGCCGGCCGGATCGACGGTGAAGGTGATCGAGACCTTGCCCGCGAGCGAGGGATCGCGCATCAGCCCCTGCTCGTAGCAGTAGCGCACCTCGTTCATGTGAGCGCGAACGATGCGACGGATGACGTCCTTGTCGAGCGAGCCCTTGATCGCCGGCTTGGCGGGCGAGACGCGAGGGCCCTTTGGCGGCGGGCGACCGCCCAAGCCCCTGAGGCCTGACCCGCCACCTTCGCCCGACTCGAGCGAAGCCATCTCACCCACCTCACCCGGCCCGAAGCGGCTGCCCAAGATCCCGACCACGGGCGCCGCGGCCTCGCCGACGTCCTCGGGAGCAAAGCACAGCGCGAGCGTGGTCGGGTGCCCCGCGGTGAGCGGCGCGTCGAAGCACGTGCGCCCGCCCTCGTCGCGCGGCTTGGCGGCGAAGCGATGATCGGCCGTCACTTGGCCCGCAGGGCGGCCATCGGCCCACAGGATCGCCGTGCCTGCCTTCACCTCGTAGACGGGGCTGCCGCCGACGCCCGCACCCGCCAGGCCGAGCCCGCCGGATCCAGTGACCTCCGCCGCGGCGAAGAGCTCGCTCGCCACCAGACCCTCCTCGGCGCCCGGACCCTTGATCGCGTACCTCCCGGGGGGCAGCACGGGCGCGGCCCGCAGCCGCTCGCCGGAGACGAGCGCGGTGACCTCGAGGCACGGGTTGCGCACCGTGACCAGTGCGTCATCGCCCTTCGGCGTGGAAGCGAAGCGCAGCGGCCCGCTCCCGTCACGGTACAGTCCGCTCTCGTCGAACACGCGACCGTCGACCGTGAGCGGGTGCCCCTCGAGCGGGTGCAGCGTGCCGCTGCTGCGATCGCGAGAGTAGCGCTCGGCGGGCTCGTAGAAGCGCCCGAGGTGATCGCTGGGCACCTCCTGCTCGATCTTCGTGCCGCGCACCCGCAGCGTGGTGGCGCCGCTCGGCACGGGCACGCCGCGGGAGATCTCGATCTTGGTGCCGTCGGCGGACTCGTGCACGTAGTCCTTGGTGAGCACGGGCAACAGATCGGTGGCCGCCAGATACAGCCGCAGGCGAAAGTCCGCGAGCCCGTCGAGCGTGGCGGCGCAGTGGTGCTCGGGGGGCGCGGCCACCAGCGTCTCGATCACGAGCCGACCCTCCTGCTCACCGACCACGTTCACGGTCATGCCCAGCGCGGCCGAGCCCTCGCCGAGCGGCGGCAGCTCGAAGCCAACGTCACCGGTGCTCGACGAGAACAGCAGCGCGCCGACCTTCGCCACCGCGTGGCCCGACGGCGGCGGCGCCTCGGCCTCGGCCTTGGGCGCGGCGGCTCGGTCCGCTCCCGAGCCCTCCGCACTCGGTGTCGTGGGGGTCGCGGTGGGTGTCGTGGGTGTCGCGGTGGGTGTCGCGGTCTCGTCCTCGCACGCGCCGACGCTCGCCACGGCCAAGAGCCCGCCAAACACGATCCCCGTTCGCCTGCGACCATTCATCACGAGCGACCGTAACACTTTCGACCCTGCGCGAGAGCTACTGCGCCGCCTTCACCGTCACCACCGCGGCGCGCCTGGTCTTGTCGTCGCGATCGCGACGGATCACGAAGCGCTCGGCCGCGAGCCCAAAACGCTCCTCGGCATGCAGGGCCACGCGGGCCGCCGCGTCGGGCGAGCGCGGCACCCAGACCTCGATCGTCGAGCGCGAGAACACGCCCGCCAAGAACCCCACCTCGGCCACCAGCGTCGCCTCGTCGGCCGCCGCGAGGCGTCGACCGGGAACGACGTGGGTGAGCAGCACCGCTGCCCCCGGCGGCGCGGCCCGGTGGGGCGTGGGCGTGCCCGCGGGCCCCACGTCGAGCGCGAGATCGGCGATGACGGTGGCCGTGAGCGGCACGTGCTCGGGCGGCGGCGTGGTGAGCAGGCCGACGTCGCGCCACAGCGTCCACGAGCGACTGAACAGTGCGTCGAGGTTGACGGCGCCGCGACCCGACAGCCCCGCCGCCGTCGCGGCGCCGTGCAGATCGGTGAACTCGAGCCAGCCCAGCGCATCGACGAGATCGACGGCCTCGGGCGCGCCCTTCTGTCCCGCCATCAAGCGCGCCGTCGCGGCCGGATCCGCGTCGAGCGTGCGCGCCCCCTCCATCCACGTCCGCGACCAACGAACCAGCGCGCCGCGACGCCGCTGCACCACGCCTGCCGTAGCCACCGCGACCACGGGAACGAGGTGCGTGGCATCGGCGGTCGAGAGCACGAGCTCGCGCGCATCGAGCTCTCGCGAGCGACGGCGCTGCACCGCTTGCAGCCAGCGACGCTGACCCGAGGGCCCGCTCACCAGCTTCACACGCTGCGGCGAGACTCCGGCTTGATCGAGCACGAACAGCCCGAGCAGCGTCTCCGAGGCCCCTGGCGCCCCGGCCAGACGCACGTCGCCCGAAGGCGGTGCGCGCAGCAGCTCGGCATCACCCACGAGAGCATCGCGACCGCGCGACCAGGCCACCACGAAGAACACCTGCGGTGACAGGGCCCGCAGGCGCTCATACGAAGCCACGAACGCGGGGAGCGGCATCAGGGCCACGTCGGCGCCCTTCTCGTCGTCACCGCCCCGGCTCAGCCGCGCCTCGATCTCGGTCACCTCGCTCACCGCCGAGAACGTGACCTGCAGGCCAACGTCGCGAAAGCGGCTGGTCGCGCCAGGCTCGAGCCCTCCGTTGGCCTGAATCCCCGGCGCCAGCACCTCCCAGCCCAGCGCCGTCACGCGCAGCCGCTCGGGCTCGGTGGTCGCGGGGCTCGCCTCGGCCTGGGTCGCGGCCTCCTTCGTGCCCTCGGCCGCCTTCGTGCCCTCGGCCGCCTTCGCGCCCTCGGCCGCCTTCGCGCCCTCGGCCGCCTTCGTGCCCTCGGCCGCCACCGTCGCGCCTTCAGCCGCCGCCTCGCCGCTCTCCTCGGTGGCCTCGAGCAGCTGCGGCTGCTCGCGCATCGCAGCCATCGCTCCCACCAACGCCAGCATGCCCACGAGTGCGCTCGATACGATGAAGCGTCGCATTACCACCTCGAGCTGCCGAACCCGCGCGCTTGCGGGTACTCGGACTTGATCATGGGCTTGAGCATGTCGATGGGGATCGCGAGATTGAGGTTCTCGCCGTGCAGCTTGGCCACGGTGACGCCGATGACATCACCATAGTCGTTGAACACGGGGCCTCCCGAATTGCCCGGCGACACCGGGGCCGACATCTGGATGTACTTCTTGCCTTCGAATAGTCGCCGCGAAGAGACCATGCCATCGGTCATCGTGTGATCGAGGCCGATCGGGTTGCCGATCACGATCACCGACTCTCCCACCTCCACGCCGTCGGACTCGCCCAGCGTGACGGGCGGCGGCAGCTTGGCCACCTCGATGCGCAGCACCGCCAGGTCGTCGCCGGGGTTGCTCTCGAGCAGCTCCACCCGATCGGCCTTGGTGCCATCGAACAGCTTCACCGTGATGTTGGTCCCTTGATCCACCACATGATGATTGGTGGCGATCGTCCCGCGATCATCGATGACGAAGCCGGTGCCGACCGACGAGGCGAAGCCCATGTCGACGGTGATCGTGACCACCGACGGCGCCCATGCCTTGAAGATCGCGGCCGGCGCGAGCTTCTCGCGCTTGGTCTCCTTGGGCGCGGGCGTGAACTCGGCCCCGGCCGCCTTGCCCTCCGTCTCGGGCGCGGTCGGGGCGGCCGGGTCGGACACCGCCGCCGCTGCGATCGGCTCGGCGGCGGCGGCGGGCTGCTCCGCTGCGCTCGCGGTCGGCGTGGTGAGACCAGCCACCCAGCGCGTGCCCCAGGCGGCCCGCGCCCACCCTTGCGCGTCGTAGCGCAGCGCCTGCTGCTCGAGCGGACCCTGGAGCGCGCTCGTGCCCAGCACCACGCCCGCGCTCGCCCCCGCCATCCACATCATCGCCACCACATCGGTGACGAGCCCGGGACGCCGGGATCCATCGTTGGGCAGCAAGCGATCGGCCGCGAGCAGCGGCGCGCCCACCATCACCACCAATGCCACGCCCAGCTCGATCCACACGTTCTCGGTGAAGAGCCCGACCAGGCTCATCAGCGCGATGATCGAGACCACCGCACCGACGGCGAGGGCGACCAGCTTCACCGCCGCGGTCGACCAACCCAACGCGGTGCGACGGCGTGCGCCTTTCTCATCCATCAGTGCCTCCTGGGGCGGGGGAACCCCTGAAGGTGCAGAGTATTTCGCCCCTCGCGCCGACTCAACCCGCGAAGCCACGTTCGTCGGCGAAGCGGTGGGTTCGCCGCTCGCTACACGGCGAACGAAGCTCGGCGCTCGGCCAGCCGGGCCACGATGCACGGAGGCCGGCCTTCGTCGCGCGGGCGCTCTTCGATCTCGAGCACCGCGAACGGCGTGCCGGGGGGAAACGACACCCGCGACTTGCGACTCTCGACTCCGTCCACGCTGCCATCGATCCTGCGCCCGGCGCTGCCGTGAAGCAACGGACGGATCTCGAGCACATCCGTGCGCATGGGTCGATTGGACCAGCGCCCTGCGGCCGCTCGCGGTGCGGCGCTCAGCAGGCCGAGGTCGCACCACACCCCGTGGCTCTCGCCCGCGGCCGCGCGGCGCAGCTCGCCGAGCGTGTCCTCGTGCATCACCCCCGCGCGAAGCCAGCCCTCGCACGCGTGCACCGGCTGTCGCCCCAGCGCACGCACGGCCATCAGCGCGTGCACGAGCAGCTCACCCAGCACCCGCGCAAGCCGGGGATCCTCGACGTGCTTCAGCCCTTCGATGCTGTCCCCGAGTCGCGCCATGCGACGCGCGAGCGGGTGTGCAGGCGGCAGCTCCTCGCGCGCGAGCTCGCGTCGCGCCGCCCGGCGCAGCGCGGCCACGGCCCTCAGCCACGTGTCGGGCCGCGCCGGATCGGCTCGCATCAGCGCATTCATCGGATGTTCGAACGACGAGGTGTAGAGTCGAAGGCTCATCGCATCGGCCGGCCCGTCGGCGGCGTGCATCCCAGCCGTGCTCAGCAGGTAGCCTGCTGGCGCCGCGATCGCTGCGCCATGACGCGCGAGCGTGTCCTCGTCCACGAACAACCACTCGCCGCAGGCCGCCTCGCTCGCGCGCCGCAGCGCCCGCAGCGGCAGCGCGAGATCGATGGCTTCGCCGAACAGGCGTAGATGCGGCCGACCGCCCAGCACGGTGCCCGCCCGCGTCCCCTCGGTGAGCGTGCGGACCAGCTCGGGCAGCAGCACTTCGACGAGCGCGCCGGCCTGTGCGCGCGCAGCAGCCTCTGGGTCGAGCTCCGCACCAACCTCCGCACCAACCTCGGCCATGGAAACAGTGGGAAAGACAAGCTCCGCGTCCATCGATCACTCCGCCGCATGACTGCATTGGCACGTGACCGCGAGCGGCGAGCGGTCTAGCGTGGGTTTCGGGCGAGGAACCGCTGATACTCGAACACGGCGGGCTGATCGGCGACATCGAGCACCCGCAGCAGCCCGCCGAGCCGCCCGAGGAGTCGTGCATGAGTGCCGCTCATCGCCCGATGCAGCACTAGCCCTTGCTCGGTATAGAGGCCCGGATGATCCACGAGTGACAGCCCTTCGCCGAAGCGATGCAGCGCGAGCGCGATGCGCCCGAGCAGCTCATGACGGAAGTGACCGCGCAGGACCGAGTGGTCGAGCAGCGACTCGAACGCCATCAGCGTGCGCATGAGCGCATAGTTGCCGTGGAACGCATCGCCAACGCAGCGCGGGTCGTGATCGTCGACGCCGAGCGCTCGCAGGGGCGTGGGGTAGGGGACGGCGAGGAAGGCCGGCCAGTCGGCGATGACCTTGCTGAACGTGACGCGGCTGCCGTGCAGGACGAGCTCCTCCACGAAGAACAGCGGGCTCTCGTGACCGCGCACGCTCAGCAGCACGGCGCCGTGGAACGGCAGCACGGCCATCGACGGGACCGCGCGATGCTCGAGGATGATCACCAAGCGAGTGTCGCGGAGCAGCTCGGCGTGCAGACAGCGATCGGTGCTCGCGAGCAGCCGCAGCGCCTCGGCCAGCGCGCCCACGTTGTGTCGCGTGGCCTCGGACACCCGCGTGCATGCGTAGTGATCGCCGTGCCGCTCGATGAACGGGCGCAAGAACGGATGGCGATGCGGGTAGACCGACAGCCCCTCCACCTCGGGGAGCGGGCACACCCGCGCCTCGGGGTACTCATCGAGCCGCGGAGCGCCTTCGACCATGCGCACGGTGACCGTTGCTTCGGGGGCGACCGCTTCGAACACCCCGAGGCCCGGCAGCAGCACGCGACCATCTTCGAACGCCTTCACGCGGAGCGCGTGCGCGCGCAGCCCGGGCGGGAGCAGGCCCCACGTGCACTGCGAGAGCGCCATCGCGGGCGGGCTCTGGCTCGTGCACGCGACCAGCAGCGGATCGAGCAGCGCGTGCTCGTCGAGCGCCTCGGCCCAGGCGGCGTTCTCCTTGGCCAGCTCGCGCCGCACGGTGGCCGCGAGTATGCGATGTCCACGATCGCGCCAAGTCTC
>JBFIJN010000441.1:0-7580 GCA_041600735.1 Nannocystaceae bacterium | reverse complement strand
TCGGCGTGGGTCATCCGCTGGACCGATGCGGCAACGCTCATGAGATCACCATAGCGCAGCGGGGGCGACGAGGGTGGCCGCTCGTCGGGTGCGAAAGGCGCAGATTGCGCAGCTTCGCAGATTCCCTCGCCCTCCCGAACGGCGCCCCCGCACCCGCGCTCACAGCTCCGCGCAGGCAACCCCCACCGGCGCCTCGAGCTGACAGCTCACCTGCACCGAGGTCCCCGCGGGAATCGGCACCCCATCGCGCCGCTCGACCGAGAACTCCACATTCGAGCCCACGGTCACGCACTGCGCGGACATGTCATCGGCCGCGTTCATCGTGCTGCCCTCGACATCGGTCAGCGCCCGCACGCAAGTGTGCACATCATCCGCCGGGAACTCCCAGCCCTCGTCGAGCAGCACGCACGGCGGCACCGGCTGATCAGGCGCCCCGGTGGCAAACGTCTCGACCAGGCTGCAATCGGGCTCGAGCGACGAAGAGCCGGGCTCCGCATCGACCACGCACCCGCTGATGCACGCGCGCTCGTTGAGCTCACCGATCGCGTCGGCGATCTGCGAGAGCGCCACCCCGTAGTCGGGCGAGCAGATCGAGAACACATTGCGCTCGCCAGTCGCGAACGACTCGGCAAATTCGCGCAGCCGCACCGGAGGAATCCCCGGCGGGTCCTGGATCGTCTCGGTACCCTGACCACAGCCGGGCCCGATGCCGTACTCGATGTTGAAATCGGGCAGCGGCGAGTCTTGGTAGACCTCGGCCCCGGTCTGCGGATGGTCGAGCGGGACCCCGGCGAGCAACGCCACCAGTACCTCGCCCTGCCCGCCCATGCGCTGCTTGTGCTGCGCGATCTCGGTGAGCGTGTCGACGTAGCGGCGCACGGGGTAGAGCACCGCCTCGTCCTCGTCGGCGGTGGGGAGGCCGTCCTGGCCCTTGTTCTGGGCCACGCAATCGTCGTAGGTGCCCGGCCCGCCCGAGCACGCGACGCCCGCTCGCCAGCACACGCCCGAGGTCGGGCGCTCGGGCGTGGTCCAGAACACCTGGCCGAAGTTCTTCAGCCAGAACTCGGTCGCAGCGTCGGTCGAACAATCGGCCTCGTCGGTCACGAAGATCACGGCGAGCAGCGCATCGTCGCGAATGAAGCCCTGGGCATCGTCGTGCAGCGCGGCGCGCATCGACTCGAGCGGGCGCTCGTAGCCGGGCCCGTTGATCCCCGGCGGCCCGATGCACTGGAGCGCCTGGGCCATGCCGACGCCGGGCGGGAGGTTGGTCTGGCCGTCGCTCTTCTCGACCCATGGATCGGGGATGTCGATCTGGTCGAGCGCGCAGTGGTCGAGGCAGCCGCGCTGGCGCTCGTCGATGTCGCCAAACGCCCAGTGGAACACGAAGTCGTTGAGCCGCGAGCGACAGGAGGTCGCACGCAGCACGCCATCGCCCGCGCTGCTGGTGACGCCGATGCGGTAGTTGGCCCCCACCTGCTGGTTCTCGAGCACCGCCACGAACGACGCAAAGCTCTGCACGAGCGTGCCCTGCTCGCCGCCCATCGAGCCCGAGTTGTCGATCACGAACAAGATGTCGACGGCGCGACGCAGCGTGATCCCCACGGTGCAGAGCTCGGGCGAGTCCATGCACGACACCGGTCCGGTCGAGGTGCCCTCGAGGGTGGTCGAGCCATCCGCGGAGGTCGTGCTCGACTGCGGTCCGCTGTGGCTCGAGGGGCCTACTTCGGAGCCCGTGGTGCTGGCGGTGCCCGAGTCGGGCGGCCCATCGGCGTTCGCACCCGCGCCGAGCTCCCACGGGGTCCGACCGCACCCCACGAGCCCCACGATGATCGCCAACCACCCCCCACGCATCGTCGAGTCGCTCCCAGTCGTTACGCTACGGGCCTCGCATGGCAATGACAAGCCCGGCGTCACCGCGCGGCCGGAGCGGCCGCCTCGGGCCCCTGCTCGACGAGCGCCAGCTCGCGCTCGAGGAAGGTGCGGGTCTCGTCGAGCACGGGCTCGATCGCCACCATGTCCGCCTCGGTGTGCGTGCCCAGCGGCGGCAGGTGGTGCAGCATCCAGCCCGCCCCCACCGTGCCGCAGATGCTGCGCAGCGCATGGGCGCGGCGACGCAGGGCCTCGATGTCTCCGTCGCGCAGCGCGGCGTTCATCTCGTCCACCAGCTGCGCGGCGCGATCGAGGAACATGTTCACGACCGTGTGCAGCTCGTCGGGCTGATCCACGAACGTGGCCCCGAGCCACTTCAGGTCGCACGGCACCGAGACGTCGATCTCGGCGGGCTCGTCCCCCTCGTCGGGGTCGGGGGTGAGCGTGGGATCGCCCGCGCGCCGCGTGTGGGCCTGGATCACGCGCACCAGATCGCGGCGCTGCACCGGCTTGCTGAGGTAGTCGTCCATGCCCGCGGCCAAGCAGCGCTCGCGATCGCTGGCCATCGCATGGGCGGTCATCGCCACGATCGGTACGCGCGCGCCGGTCTTGCGCTCTCGCTTGCGGATCTCGGCGGTGGCCTCGAGCCCATCCATGTCGGGCATCTGCACGTCCATGAACACCAGGTCGTAGGGCACGGCCTCGACCAACGCCAGCGCCTCGCGCCCGTTGCCCGCCACGTCGACGCGACAGCCCAGGCCCATCAGCATGCGCCGCGCGACCTTCTGATTGACCGCGTTGTCCTCGGTGACCAGCACTCGATGCACGCCCACCTCGCCGCTGCGCCGCTGCGTGTGCAGCACCGAGTGGCTGCGCGAGCGGCGAATCGGCGGGCGTGGCGTGGGGTCGCCGCGTCGGCTCCACGCCGCGGCCATCACCTCCAGCAGCTCGGTGCGGTGGGCGGGCTTGACCAGGTAGGCGGCGATGCCGAGCTCCTGGAGCTGCTCGGCGGTGGCGCGGTGGGTGACCGAGCTCAGCATCACCATCACCGTGTCGCGCAGCTGCGGCGCGCCACGAATGGCCTCCGCCAGCTCGATCCCGTCCATGCCGGGCATGTGATAGTCGAGCATGACGAGATCGATGGGTCGTCCCTCGCTGCGCGCGCCCTCGAGCACCTCGAGCGCGCTCGGGCCCGAGGCGCACTCGTCGACGCGACGCACCCACGCGGCCAGCTGCTCGCGCAGCACCCAGCGATTGATGCGGTGGTCGTCCACGACCAGCACGCGCAGCCCGGCCAGATCCGGCGAGGCGACCGGCTCCGACGGGGCCTCCTCGGCGAGGGCCAGCGGGAGCGTGAACGTGAACGTGGACCCCTCTTGGGGGGCGCTCTCGAGCGTGATCGTGCCCTGCATCAGCTGGACCAGCTCGCGCACGATCGAGAGGCCGAGCCCCGAGCCGGTCTGAGCCCGGGCCGCGGAGCCGTCGACCTGCTGGAACTGCTCGAACACCGCCTGCTGCATGTCTTCGGCGATGCCGATGCCGCTGTCCTCCACCGAGCAGCGAAACCAGCTCGGGCCCGCCTCGGAGGGGGTGTGCTCGACGGTGACGAGCACGTGCCCCTCTTCGGTGAACTTGACCGCGTTGCCGATGAGGTTGATGAGGATCTGCCGAATGCGGCCGTGGTCGCCTACCACGTGGGTCGGCGTGCCGGGCACGTAGCGACCGATGAGCTCGATGCCCTTGGTGTCGGCGAGCACGGCCATCTGGTCCATCACGTCCTCGAGCAGCGCGCGCAGCGAGAACGGCCCCACCTCGAGCGTCATCTGCCCGACCTCGATCTTGGAGAAGTCGAGGATGTCGTTGAGCAGATCGAGGAGCGCCACTCCCGAGGTGTGGGCCGTCTCGGCGTAGTCGCGCTGGTCCTTGTCGAGCTTGGTGTCGAGCAAGACCCCGAGCATGCCCAGCACGCCGTTCATGGGCGTGCGGATCTCGTGGCTCATGTTGGCGAGGAAGCGACTCTTGGCCTCGGCCGCCGCCTGGGCCCGATCGCGCGCGAGCGCGAGGTCGACGAGGGCACGCTCGCGCAGCAGCTCGAACATCGCGGCGCTGCCGGTGAGGATGATCGTGCCGAGCACGAGCGCGAGCAGCTTCTCGGTCGATGGGCCCGACGACTCGGTCGTCGACCACAGCAGCACGAAGCCCGCCACGCTGACCGCACACCAGATCCAGCCGGAGGTGCGGCCCATCACCAGCGCGACCACGACCGGCGTGACCATCAGCGCGAGCGCGGCCGGGGCATCGATCCCTCCCCGGGGCAGCGCCAGGCTGAGACCCGCCGCGATGAGCAGCGCGGCGAGCACGTGCCCGGCCACGCACGAGCGCAGCCCGGCGCGGATCGCCACGATCGTCGCCAGCGCCCCCACCCAGATTCCGCCGACCACCGCCAGCCGCTGCGGCTCCGCGCTCGACAGGTGATAGGCCAAGCGGAACACCATCAGCGCGAGCACCAGCAGCAGGACGCCCACGATGAGCCTCGAGCGCCGTAGCTCATCGTCTTCCGCGGCGAGGCGCGAGGCCGGGAGCAGGCGGTCGACGATCGCGACGAAACGAGATGCCGTGCGTCGCGGGATCTCGTGCGTGACCTCCACCAAACCGCGCGCTTCCCCCAGGTGGGTATCATACAGGCGTTGGCCCGCCACCGACGAGGGCTCGCGGAGCCCCGACCCCGCCCATCGCCGCTCGAGCGTGCGGATCAGACTTACATCACCGCACGACTGCGGCGGCAGCTACTCGCGGCACTGCAGCTGTTGCTTCGCGGCCTGGAATCGACGGAGAGGCCCGATGCACACGAAGGGCTGCACCGAGCCATGCACCAGTCGGCCGGCCAAGTCTACGACGAATTGCTAGCCCTGATGCTGCGGCTCGTGCTGGCTCTGCACGCCGAGGACCGAGGACTCGTGCCCCGCGATCATCCACGCATCACTCGGTTGCACGAAGAGCTGCACGAGGACGCCAGAGTCCACGGCGACGCGATGGAGCAGCGCTTCGGCGCATGGCCACGAGTGCTGGGATCGCTCGGCGCGCTCGACCTCGTGCTCCGACCAGGCTCGGGGATCGCGGCGGCGCTGCGGCCCGGAGTCTCGGATGCCGTGATCCTTCGCGTGCTCCGCAAGCTGCGCGAGCTCGACGGCAAGCGCCTCGACTACCAGGCGATCGATGTGGAGCACCTCGGCCACATGTACGAAGGCCTCATCGGATACACGCTGGAGACCCACGGTGAGTGGGTGATACGGGCGGGGCGGGAGCGGCGCAGAACGGGTACTCACTACACTCCGCGTGCGCTCTCGGGGCCGATCGTGAGGCGCACACTCGAGCCGCTACTGGCCGCGATGCGAGCGCAGATGAAGCAGCGCGCCCCCGCCGTGGACGACCCGCAGCCGACCAGCGAGAGGCTGCTCGCGCTGCGGATCTGCGACCCCGCGATGGGCTCGGGCGCGTTCCTGGTCGAGTCCTGCCGAGTCCTGGCCGACCTGCTGGTGGCTGCGTGGGCGCGCGAGGGCAAGCAAGTCACCGACCCCGTGCCGCTCGCCCGCGCGATGGTGGCGCAGCGCTGTCTGTTCGGCGTGGACAAGAACCCCGCGGCGGTCGAGCTGAGCAAGCGCTCGCTGTGGCTGCTCGCGCACGCGCACCCCGAGACGCTGACGCACCTCGATCATCACCTCCGGGTGGGCGACAGCCTGGTAGGTCTGCGCGACGATCAGATCGACGCGATGGACTGGGAGCCCGGGGCCACCCTCACCACGAAGCTCGACCCGGCGCGACGGCGCGATGTGGCCGATGTGGTGCTCTCCGCGTTCTTCTGGCCCGACGAGGCGGAGCTGACCCCGCAGGCGCTGCACACCGCCAAGAAGCCCTCGAGCGCGGCTCGCCGTGCGTGCCTGCGACGGCTCCAGGGCGAGCTCCAGGCGTGGCTGCGCGGCGAGCCGGGGCAGGCCCTCCCGGACGCGCTCGCGCGCCGCAGCGCGCTCGTGCGCACGCACCTGCGACCGATCCACTGGGCGCTCGAGCTCCCCGAGCTGTTCGCAGGACCACGCGCGCCGCGGATGGATGCCGTGATCGGCAACCCGCCGTTCCTCGGCGGTCGCAGCATCTCGCGGAGCCTTGGTCGCAGCCATGCCGACTGGCTGCTCGCGGCGCACGCTCCCAGCCACGGCAACGCGGATCTCGCCGCGTACTTCTTTCGCCACGCGCGCTGGTTGGTGGGCGATCACGGCACGCTGGGCCTCATCGCCACCAACACCATCGGACAGGGAGACACGCGCGCGGTAGGCCTGCAGCCGCTCGTGCGCGGGGGCGCGCGGATCTACGACGCCACGCCGGGGCTCGCGTGGCCGGTGACCGGCGCGAACGTGATCTGCTCCATCGTGCACCTCGCGGTGGGTGACGCGAACCTTCCGAGCCTGCAACCAACGCTGGGCGGGCGAGCGGTGCCCGCGATCGACAGCCACCTGCGCGCACGAGCGGAGCGCCCCGACCCCCAGCGGCTTGCCGCCAACGCGCACGGCAGCTTCCAGGGCGCGATCGTGCTCGGCAAGGGCTTCGTGCTCACCCCCGCGGAGCGCGACGCCCTCGTGGCCCGCGACCCGCGAAACGCCGCGTGCATCCGCCCGTACATCGGCGGTGAAGAGCTGAACGCGAGCCCGACGCAGGCGCACGCGCGCTACGTGATCGACCTCGGCGATCGCACGCTCGAGCAGGCCGCCGCCTGGCCCGAGCTGCTCGCGATCCTCGAGACCCGCGTGAAGCCGGAGCGCGAGGCGCAGCGACGCGGCTCGCTGCGCACGCGCTGGTGGCAGTACGCCGATCGCCGCCCCGGCCTTCATCGCGCGATCGCAGCGCTCCCTCGCTGCCTGGCGGGCTCGATCCACAGCAAGCACTCGATCTTCGCGTTCCAGCCCACCGACCGCGTGTTCTCGCATGCGCTGGTCGTGTTTCCGCTGCCTAGCTACGCGTGCTTTGGCTTGCTGCAATCGCGCGTGCATCGGCGCTGGGCGCAGCGGCAAGGCTCCTCGATGCGCAACGAGCTGCGCTACACCCCCTCGGAGTGCTTCGCCACGTTCCCGTTCCCGCCTGCGTCCGCGCTCGCCGAGGGCTCTCCGCTGCACGTCGCCGCGCAGCGACTGTACGAGGCCCGCGCCGCGTTCATGCGCACCCACGCGGTGGGCCTGACCAAGACCTACGATGCCCTGGCGGATCTCGCTGACCCGCGGCCCGAGGTGGCGCGGCTGCGTCGGCTCCACGTTGCGCTCGATCGCGCGGTGCTGCGCGCCTACGGGCACGCGGAGATCGCAATCCCCCGCTGGACCGGCGCGAGCCCGGCCGCGCTCGCCCGCTTCGACGACGAGGTGCTCGAGCTGCTGCTCGCGCTCAACGAGCAGCAAGCCCGCGCCGAGGCGCACGCCCCACGCGACCCAACGCCGCGCGCTCCGAGCTACGACTTGCTCCCGTGAAAGAATGCATCGAGCGGCGGCGCCATGTTCTCGGGGATGTCCTCGCCCCACGCCCCGCCGTCGATCTTGCGCCCGGTGACCTTGCCCTCGGCATCGAGCTCGTAGAAGACGGGGATGCTGCCGTTCTCGAGCCCGGTGTCGCCGAGCTTGGGGCCCCACGCATCGGAGTCGAGGCGGATGAGATAGACCCCGGCGAATGCC
>JBFIJN010000440.1:0-7599 GCA_041600735.1 Nannocystaceae bacterium | reverse complement strand
GATGGAGATGCTGATCTCCAGCGGCACCGATCTCTCGCAGGACTACTACCTCATCGAGGAGAAGGTGGTCCGCGCGCTCGAGCGCGTGCCCGGGGTCGCACGCGTGGAGCTGCAGGGCGTCACGCCGCACGAGCTCGAGATCGCCGTCGACGCAGAGGACGTGGCCCGGGCCGGGGTCTCGCTGCAGGATCTCAGCACCGCGGTGCGCCAGGCTCGGCAGGGTCGCAGTCTCGGTGTGCTGCGCCCCGGCGATCGACAGGGAGGGCGGGACTCCAGCATCCGCGCCCCGGCCCGCCCCGCCGATCCCGAGGCCTTCGCCGAGCTCCCGCTGCGGCGCACCGGCGACAGCCCGAGTGCCGAGCCGCTGCCGTCGAGCGGCGTCGGTACCTCGAGCGTGGCTACTGGGCCCCCCGAGCGCGGCTTTGCCAGCCTGGGCGAGGTCGCCAAGGTCACCGTCCACCCCGAGGAGAATCGCGACGGCAAGACCCTCAACGGGCGCACCGCGGTCAACCTCGAGATCTTCGCCGCGGCGGGGGCCAGCACCGTCGAGGTCACCCAGGCCGTGCGGGCCGAGGTCGAGCGCATCGGCCAGGATCCGGCCCTCGATGGCATCGAGCTGCTCGTCTTCCACGACCAGGGCAAGACGATCCTCCAGACTCTCGACGATCTGCGCAACACGGGGCTGTGGGGCGGGCTGCTCGCGTTCTTCGTGCTGCTCATGTTCTTGCACCGGCTGAGCACCACGTTCGCCGCCGCGATCTGCATCCCGCTCAGCGTCACCGCGGCGTGCGCGGTGCTGTTCATGCGCGGCAGCGATCTCGACTGCATCGTGATGCTCGGCTTGGTGCTCGCCGTGGGCATGCTGATCGACAACGCGGTGGTGATCGTGGAGGCGATCGCGGCCCACAGCCGTCGCGGCGAGTCCCCGCTGCGCGCGGCGCAGCTCGGCGCGCGCGAGGTGGGGTTTGCCACCATCGCCTCCACGCTCTCCACCGTGATCGTGTTCCTCCCGCTGCAGATGGGCGATCCCGCCGATCGCACCGCCGCGTATCTGAGACCGCTCGGCACCACGTTCGCGATCGGTCTCGTGGCCAGCCTCGTGATCTCGCAGACGGCCGTGCCGCTGCTCATGGGGCGGATCCTTCGCCCCAAGCCCAAGACCCTGCATCACCCCGTGCTCGACCGGGTCGCCGCCGCGTACGTGTGGGTCATCTCGCGCACGCTGCGATGGCCCCGCCTGGCGGTGATGCTCGGCCTGGTGCTCTCGGCCTCGGTCTACATCCCCGGCGCGCCGCTCATCGAGGCGATGAAGCTCGGCGACGCCGAGGAGCAGGCCGACAACATGCCGATCCTGCTCGAGATGGCCGGCAGCCGCAGCTACGAGAAGATCGGGTCGATCATCGGGGTCGCCGAGCAGGCGCTGCTCGCCCAGCGCGAGGCGATCGGGATCGAGTCGGTCTCGTGCTCGTGGGGCGACTTCTGGGGCAACTGTCGCGCCTACCCGGCCGAGCCGTTCCAGAGCGAGAACGAGGCGCACGCGTTCAAGGCCCGCCTGCAAGATGCGCTGCCCGAGCAGCCGGGCGTGAAGTACCGGCTGGGTGAGCGCCGCATGCACTGGCGCGACAACAACGACCCGCGCGTGGTCGAGCTCGCGCTGCGCGGCGAGGACATGATCGAGCTGATGCCGCTGTCGCTGGCGGCCGCCGATCACCTCGCCAAGCGGCTCACCCGCGGCGATCGCAAGACCCAAGCCGAGGGCACCTACGACTTCATCACCACGCCCTACGAAGAGGGCGCGGCCGAGCTCCACGTGGAGCTCGATCGCGAGCGCCTCAGCAGCCTCGGGGTCTCGCCCGACGACGTGGCGCGACGGATCTCGCTGGCGTTTCAGGGGCTGCCGCTCGGCAGCGTGCGAGGGCCCCGCGGCGAGATCCAGCTGCGCCTGTCCGCGATGCCCAGCGAGGGAGAAGAGGCCGGCATGGCCGAGCTCCGCGACCTTCGCATCCCGGTGGCCGACGGCCGCGAGGTCCCGCTCGGCGGCATGGCCACGATCGAGCTGGCCACGCGCCCGTTCTGGATCCAGCGCGTCGATCGCCAGACCGAGATCAAGCTCCAGGTGCACTTCTTCCAGCCCGACCCGCGCGGCAACTGGGCGCTGGTCGAGGCCGCCATGGCCGACTTCGAGCTGCCCCCCGGCTATAGCTCCGGTCGCGGCACCCAGTGGCGCAAGCAGCAGGAGGCGGGCAACGACATGCTCATCAACCTGGGCCTGTGCCTGCTGCTCGTCTACGCGGTGATGGCCTCGCTGTTCGAGAGCTTCTTGCAGCCGCTCGGGATCCTCGTCACCTGCCTGCTGGGCTGCTTTGGCGCGCCCTGGGCGCTGTGGCTCACCGACACCACGCTCGATACCACCGCGATCGTGGGCTTCTTCATCCTGATCGGGGTCGTCGTCAACAACGGGATCATGCTGGTCGATCGCGTGACCCAGCTGCGCGCGCAGGGCATGCCCCGCGACGAGGCGCTGCGCAACGCCGGTCGCGATCGCATCCGCCCGATCCTCATGACCGTCACGACCTCGATCCTCGGCCTGCTGCCGATGCTGATCCACCACCCCACGCTGGCCGGGGTGTACTACCACTCGATCGCGATCGTGATCGCAGGTGGGCTGACCACCAGCACCGTGCTGACGCTGCTGTTCCTGCCCGCGGCCTATGCGATGCTCGAGGACATCTCGAGCTCGGCGCGAAGGGGGTGGCGACGGCTGGCCCCTCGCTGATAGACCCTACGCTGCCATGCGCAACCGACTCTACTTTGCCACCGAGATTCCCTTCCCCATGGAGCGCGTCTGGCCGCTCGTCGACTTTCCCACGCCGGGGTGGACGATGTCCGACGGTGGCCCGCGCGAGATCGGGGCCACGCGATCGATCGAGATCCCCGACCTCGGGCTGATCGTCGATCGCTTGTTCGCCTACTCGCGCGAGCCAGACGCCTGCAGCTTCTCGTACGCGCTCGTCAACGACGACAACTTCCTCGGCGCCGAGGGCTACGAGGGCACCGTCACGCTGCTGCGCAACACGCAAGACCCCTCGCGCTGCTTCTACACCTACCGCGCGCGCTGGGATCGCGCGAAGACGCCGGTCGAGACCACCATCATCAGCGTGATGCAAGGCGTCGTCGCGGGCGTCGTCACGCAGCTGGGCGCCGTGCCCAGCTAGAGCCCCGCCAAAGCGCCGCGCGTGATGAGGGCCCGCCTTGCGGGTAGTATGCCGGGGATGGCGGAGAACGGTGCCAAGCCCTACGACGAGCTTCGAACCCCCGACGAGGTCGAGGCCATCATGCAACCCGGCGGCGGCACGGTGGTCATCGACTTCTGGTCGCCCACCTGCGGCCCGTGCCTGGCCATGGCCCAAGACTTCTCCGACGTCGCCGAGCAGTTCGAGCCCGGCGAGGTGCGGTTCTGCAAGATCAACACGGGCGAGTACCCCGAGCTCGCCGCGCCGTTCGACATCCGCTCGGTGCCCACGATCCTGTTCGTCCACGACGGCAAGATCCTCGACGGGGCCGTGGGGAAGCTGAGCGCCCAGGCGTTGGGCGAGAAGTCCGAGTGGCTGCTCGGCAAGGCCAAGCGCAAGCCCGGGCTGCTGCGCAAGCTGTTCGGCTAGCGGCTAGGGTGCGCTGGGCCGCAGCGCCAGCACCGTGGAGTCCTTGGCCGTGATCCCCGGAAGCGTGGGCTCGTCGAGCGACCCGCAGCTGGCACCGCCGCCGTCCCCTGGGCCGAGCACGTAGGCATGAATCGTGACCAGCAGGTCGCCGGTGCCGGGCGTGGCGGCGGTCTGCACATAGGTCATGCCGGTGGGGGTCAGCGAGGCCTCGACCTCGATCGCGTCGGTCCCATCGGCGGGTGCGTCGGCGAAGGCGGGTAGCTCGACGTACTCGTCACAGGCCGTGGGCACGCCGTCGTCATCGGGGTCGCAGCAGCTCGCCAGCTCGACGCGGGTGCCCAGCGAGACTCTGCCTTCGCCCACCGGGCGCCCGAAGAATGCGGTGAGATCCGACTGGGTGTTCTCGACGCGCAGCAGGCTCTCCTGGGCGACCAGCGACATCAGCGTGGGGGGTGAGTAGCGCAGCTCGAAGCTCGTGTCGGCCATGCCGTCGTCGGAGACCTTGGCCGTGACGACGACCGGTCCGAACTCGCGCCCTGCGAGCAGCAGCACCTGGGTAGACTCTCCCCCGCGCAGCTGGATCTCGAGCTCGCGCGCATCGGTTGCGCCATCGAGCACCCCCTTGGAGGCCTTGAGCGTGATCGTGCGCAGCGCGTCGAGATCGGAGGAGAGCGAGACCTCGAGCGGCACGAGGGTCTCGTCGTCGGCGAAGTAGTCTTGCGCGGCGGGGTCGGCCAGGGCCAGCTCGATCCGTTCCTCGGGCAGGGTGGCGACGTAGCTGATCTCGGTCTCGGGTCCGTCGCCGAAGCGTGCCCGCAGCTGACCGGTGCCCGCGGTGGCCGGCGCTTGCAGCTGGATCGTGAGCGGGTTGGCGCGGGTGATCGAGACCTCTCGCGTGAAGGCAGGCGCGCCCGCGTCGAGCGCGGGCTCGAGCTTGCCCAGCGTGCTGGTCAGCGTGAGCGTCTGGGCGGCCGTGGTCTGGGTGTCTAGCGAGATCGTGAAGGCATGCAGCGTGCGCCCGTCGGCCACGAGCTCGGCGGGGCCGCTGATCGAGAGCTCGTTCAGCAGCGGCTCCACGAAGAACTCCGCGGTGTCCGACAGCCCCCCGGCCTCGACCGTCACGATCCCTCGCCCCGCCTCGGAGCCCACGAACAAGTCGGTGAAGAGCGGCTGCTCCCCCAGCGTAGTGAGCTCGATGCTCGCCATGCTCGCGGCGTCGTTACCGGTGGGGTCGAGGACGCCCAAGTTGGTGCGGACGGTGAGCGGCTTGCCCTGCGAGGTATCGATGGGGACGTCGATGACGAGGCGCGCAATCGTGGTGCCATCGGCGTAGAAGACCGGCGCGCAGAGCTCTCCGCCCGTGGTCGTGTCGCCGTCGTCGCCCTCGCACGCCTGCTGGAAGTGGATCGCGATCGCGAAGTCCTCGGGGAGCTGCGGATGGCAGCCCCAGAGCGCGCCGAACGAGAGCAGCGCCAGCGCGCGGGCGGGAGCGGATCTCATGGCTCGACTCCGATGCCCGCGCGGTAGGGGGTGGTCGACCACGTCACGCGACCACTGCGTTGCTCGAGCATCAGGTACTTGCCCTGGTGTTCCTTGGCGATCAGCCCCTTGCCCTTCACATTGTTCGCCGCGGTCCCCGCCCAGTCTCCAACGTGATGACTCGGCGGGTCCACACGCGCCGCGGCCTCTGCCTCGGTGGAGTACGCATAGATCCGCCCCCACGCGACCACCCCGGCCTCGTCCTTGTGAATGATGACCGCGATCGCGTCACCCTCGATATCGGTAGAGATGATGTGTGGCATCGAACGGGTCTCCTCACTCAAGGGGCGGCCGCGTACCCGCGGGCTCGGTCGAACCAGCCGCGGACGGTGCCGATCACGTCGATGTCCATCGACAACGAGAGATAGGGGGCGAAGCGTGTGAAGGTCTTGTCCGACAGGGGATTGGGTGAATCCTGGCGGTACATCATGGCGCCCGCCCCAACGCGCAGATAGTCGAGCACGCGGTAGCCGGCGCCCATCAGCAGCACCTGGTTGCGGAGCACGCCCCCAATGCCGATATCGGTGTTGAGCCGCGGCCGCGTGAGGCTGACGCCGGCGGTTGCCGCGAAGCGCCGCCCGAAGTTACGACCCAAGCCCTCCTTCGACGGCTTCCACCGCACCGGCTCGTCCTTGTCGATCGCCGCAAAGTAGAGGTTGAGGCCGAAGTAGGCGACCAGCTCGAAGCGATCGGGGCGCTCACGGATCGGGATCAGCGAGCCCGCGAGGCCGAGATCGGCGGTCACGTAGAGGGGGAAGCGCTCGGTGAAGCTCGGCTCCCACGCGAACCTTCCGGCCGCGGTGAAGCGCTCGAGCGACTCGACCTCGTCGAGGAGCGTCCAGAACGGGGTCGGTAGCGAGCCGCCGTCGCCGCGAGTGCGGAGCTTGGCGAGCTTGGCCTCGGCGCTCAGGATCGCGTCGACATAGGCCTGGAGCGTGGAGAGTGCGGTCACGTAAGTGATGATCTCGGGCGTCGATCCGCGCGGCAGCGCGCGCAGCTCGGCGATCGGCAAGTAACGGCCAACGGCCTCGTCGAGCGCACGCTTGGAGGCGGCGGTGGGCGTCCCGCTCGGCAGCTCCGCGACGACGTTGCGCATCTCGATCTCCTCGATCACGAGGCCGATCGGCTGCGACTTGCGCGGCTGTCCGTCGCTCAGCAAGAAGAAGTCGCGCAAGATGCTCTGCTTGCCGTCCTTCAGCTGCTCCCACGCCTTGCGGGTGGTGAAGGCCTCGCGGTCGCTCCACAGCATGGTGGCCCACGCGCTGCGGGCGGACCCGGCGGGGAGCGCTTGGTACTTCTTGCGTTCCTTGGCTGGCGCGGCCTCGATCACATCGCGCAGCTCGAGCCCGGCGAGCGGATCGTAGGTGAGCGGAAAGCCGGTCGTGCCCTCGAGAGCACCACGCGCCCGGGGGTACTCGTTGCGACTGGCCTCGGCCCCGATCAAGCTGCTGAGCGTGTCGGCGAGCGCGCGGCCGAACTCGGGATGGGTCTCGAGCAGCTGCGCGAACGCCTTGGCCAGGCGCACCGAGCTCGAGCCTCGCGGCGCCGCAACCGAGAGCTTCGCGAGCTCGCCGAGCTGCGCGGTGAGCTCGGTGGTCAGCTCGCAGTACGAGAGCGCGCGGTCCTTCAGCGACGCGGCGCGCGTGCAGCTCGCAGCGTGGGGGCTCTGGTCGGCCCTGGCCCAGCTCACGGCCGCATCGATCGTATTGGTCAGCGCGAGCGCGATCCGATCCTTCTGGTCAGCGGAGAGCGGCTGCGACTGCTCATAGGACAGATGGAAGCAGTACTTGGTGTTGATCCGCAGCGGCCCCACGCGAGCGATGAAGCGGTGCCTCGTGCCGTCGTCGTCGCCCTCACCGCGGAGCGCCGCGCGACGGACGGCATCCTCGGGGATCGCATCCTTGGCCCGGGCCGTGGCGAGCGTCACCGCTTCGCCCTCGTTGGGGCATCCTTGCTTGGGCCGCGGCCAGTAGATGAGCTCCACCTTGCGGCTGTCGCCCTTCAGTCGCGTGAACACTTCGAACGTGCGATTGGAGCCCCCGGTGAACGCGGCCGCGAAGCGCCCCGTGTCACTATCGAAGTAGATCGCGCCAGGGGCCTCGGCGGCGGGCGCAGCCGCTTGCGCGGTTCGGGCCGTGGCGGCGAGCAGCACGAACGCCAGCGCCAGCATCATCTGGCCCAGCCGCGAGCGCCAGCGCGTGGAACAGCCCAAGATGAATCGATACTAGGGAGACGCCTGCGGGGATGCAAGCCAGGCTCAGAGGGCTCGATCCTGCGCGTCCAGATCCAGCACCAACGGCAGCATCGCCGGCGGGATCGGCATCGTCGCCGTCACCGGGCCCATCGGATAGCGGATCAGCCCGCGCTTGGTCGCCAGCAGGAACACCAGCGAGGGATC